>NZ_JAXCWB010000002.1:0-499205 GCF_034045305.1 Frigoribacterium sp. CFBP9029 | reverse complement strand
CGCCCGGTCACATTCCGAACCCGGAAGCTAAGACTCTCAGCGCCGATGGTACTGCAAGGGGGACCTTGTGGGAGAGTAGGACACCGCCGGACTCCTTTTGAAAGATCAGAGAGCCCCTTCTTCGGAAGGGGCTTTCTGCGTTTAACGCCCCGTCTGCAGGCGAGGCTCCGGGTTGGTAGAGTCGACCCTCACAACACAACAGCTGGCAGAGATTTTTAGGGAGTACCTCCGTGAGTGACCGAGACGACGACGACCGCAACGACCGTCCCCGACGCTCCGACGACTCCGGATCGGCTGCCGGCCGCCGACCGTCGAGTGGGCCTGGGGGCCCTCGACGCGATCAGCCACATGATTCCCGCCCGCCGCGCGGTGACCGCCCGCCGCGCGGTGACCGTCCGTCGTACGGTGACCGACCGCAACGGTCGGACCGCCCGTCTTCGGCAGGCCGGCCCCAGCGAAACGACCGTCCGTCGTCGGGGGATCGGCCGCAGCGCACCGATCGTCCGTCGTCGGGGGAGAGGCCCCAACGCAGTGACCGTCCGTCGTACGGCGACCGCGCGGGTCGGGGCGAGCGCCCCACGTACGGTGACCGTCCTCAGCGATCGGATCGCGCCTCCTCGGGGCGCAACGGCGGGGGAGACGATCGTCGCGGCGGTGGTGCCCTTCGCGGTGGTGGCGCTCCTCGCTCCGGGCGTGACTCGTTCCGCCCCCGCGAGACCCCCGAGGATCGCGACCCGTTCGGCATCAAGTCGGTGCGCCCGCCTCAAGACGTCGCGCATGTGCCCGACGACGTGGAACCCCGCGACCTCGACAAGGTCGCCCGCGGTGAGCTCAAGACCCTCAGCAAGGACAACGCCGACTGGGTCGCTCGTCACCTCGTCATGGCCGGACGCCTCATCGAGGAGGACCCCGAGGAGGCACACAAGCACGCTCTCTCGGCCGGTCGCCGTGCCGGTCGGATCGGTGTCGTCCGCGAGACGATCGCCATCACCGCCTACACGGTGGGTGACTACGCGATGGCGCTCCGTGAGCTGCGCACCTACCGGCGCATCTCGGGTCGCGAGGACCATCTCCCCCTGATGGTCGACAGCGAGCGAGGTCTGGAGCGCCCGGAGCGCGCGCTCGAGCTCGGTCGCTCCGTGGACCCGGCGACCCTGGACGTGCCGGTGCGCGTGCAGCTCGCCATCGCCATGTCGGGTGCCCGCCTCGATCTCGGTCAGGCGGAGGCCGCGCTCCGTGAACTCGAGATCCCTCAGCTCGACCGCTCCAAGGCCTTCTCGTACAGCCCCGATCTGTTCGACGCGTACGCGACGGTGCTCGACGACCTCGGCAGGGAGACCGAGGCCGACGAGTGGCGGGCACTGTCCGAGCGGGCCTCCGACGCCATCGACCGTCACCTGCAGGGCGACGACGGCGAGACGATCGAGATCGTCGAAGAGGACATCGAGTGGGAGGACGACTCCGCGGAGGAGGCTCCCGCCGAGGAGGCTTCTCTGGAGGAGGCTTCTCTGGAGGAGGCTCCCGTGGAGGAGGCTCCCGTGGAGGAGGCTCCCGTGGAGGAGCCCGCTCCCGCCGACGAGACCTCGACCGACGACGAGGGCGACCGTGGCTGACGGCCCCGCACCGCTCGACGGTGTCGACACCGTCCTGGCCGATCTCGACGGCGTCGTCTACCGGGGCAGTCAGGCCATCGAGCACGCGGTCGAGTCCCTAACCACCATCGCGGAGACGCTCCGAGTCGGCTACATCACGAACAACGCGTCGCGCACGGCCGCTGCTGTCGCGAACCAGCTGAGCGGCTACGGTCTGGAGGTGACCGCGGACGACGTGGTGACGTCCCCGCAGGCGGCTGTGCGCCTCCTCGGCGACACCGTGCCCGCAGGCTCGACGGTGCTGGTGGTGGGCGGCGAGGGGCTGACTTCCGTGCTCGAGGAGAACGGCTACGTCGTCACCCGCTCGGCGGACGACGAGCCGGCCGCCGTCCTGCAGGGCTTCAGCCCCGAGGTGGGCTGGGCGCAGCTGGCCGAGGCGTCGTTCGCGCTGCACCGCGGCATCCCGTGGATCGCCACGAACACGGACTGGACCATCCCGCAGGAGCGCGGCATCGCTCCCGGCAACGGCACGCTCGTGTCGGCCGTCCACACGGCCGTCGGGCGCCTGCCCGAGGTCGCGGGCAAACCCGAGACGCCGATCTTCACGGCTGCCGTCGAACGCTTCGGCGCGACGAAGGCGCTGTTCATCGGCGACCGGCTCGACACCGACATCATCGGCGCCAATCGCGCGGGGCTGCTCTCCGCGCTCGTGCTGACCGGCATCGACGGTTCGAAGGAGCTGCTGTCCGCCGACGCCGCGTCACGACCCGACTTCATCATCGGCGACCTGCGCGAGCTGCAGCAGCCCTACCCCGAGGTCGTCGAGCACGACGAGGACGACGTGCACGTCGTCAGCGTCCGGGACGCGAGCGTGGCGGTGCGCGGCCACGTCGTCCGGGTGCTCTCGCCCGGCGCCGACCCCACCGATCTCGTCCGAGCCGGCACCGCAGCGGTCTGGGGCACGAAGCGCGCCATCTACGCCCTCGACGTCGACCCCGCCCTGCACGCGGCTGACTAAGGTGGACGCCACCATGAGCGAGGACCACGAGACGACGGTGCCGACCACGGACCAGACGGAGGCGGTCGAAGGTCTGGAGGCGCGCCTCCAGCAGATCGAGCAGCAGCCTCTCGGCGAGCGCGTGGCGGCGTTCGGCGAGGTCCACGACGAGCTGCGAGACGTCCTCGAAGGCGCCGCCGCGGACGGACCGGAGGGCTCGTGAGCGACGCGACGACCCCCACCGCGGAGGGGGAGCGCCTGGACTCCGCGCTCGCCCGGCGCGGACTCGCCCGATCGCGCACACACGCGGCCCGGCTGCTCGCCGACGGTCTCGTGTCGATCAACGGTTCGGGTGTGCTGAAAGCCTCGACCCGCGTGTCCGAGTCCGATCGAGTCGAGGTCGCCGGGCTCGACCACTACGTCAGCCGAGCCGCCCACAAGCTGATCGCCGCACTCGACTCGTTCGGAGTCGACCCGGCCGGTCGCACGGCCCTCGACGTCGGAGCGTCGACCGGCGGTTTCACCCAGGTGCTGCTCGAGCGCGGGGCGCGGCATGTGATCGCACTCGACGTCGGGCACGGCCAGCTGTCTGCCGGCGTGCGCTCCGACCCGCGCGTGACGACCGTCGAGGGCGTCAACGCGCGGTACCTGACCCGCCCGCAGCTGCGCTCGATGTCGGCCGAGTCCGCGTCGATCGACCTCGTCGTCGCCGACGTCTCGTTCATCTCGCTGACGATGGTGCTGCCCGCGCTCGTCGAGAGCGCTGGTGTGGACAGCGAGTTCGTGCTGCTGATCAAGCCGCAGTTCGAGGTGGGGCGACAGGGCATCCGCGAGGGCGTCGTGCACGACCCCGGGTTGCGGAACGAGGCCGTCACGACGGTGATGTGGGCCGCGCACGACCTGGGGCTCGGTACCGCCGGGCTCATCCCCTCACCGGTCGTCGGAGGCGCGGGGAACCAGGAGTACTGCGTCCGCTTCTCGGCCTCCGCCGGGACGAATCCGACAGAATGGCTCAGCACGGCCGACAGCTTGACGGGAGCGTGAGAGACATCACTTCGACTAGGCACATCCTCGTCGTCTCGCACACGGGGCGACGCGACTCGATCGACGCCGCCCTCGTGGTCTGCGGGCTGCTCGCGGCGGCCGACGTGGTCCCGGTGCTGCCCCACGACGAGTTCGACGACATCAAGGCGGCCGAACCGGGTCTCGGGCGAGTGGGCATCCTCGGCGACGACGTGAGCTGCGACGACCTCGAGTGCGTGATCGTGCTGGGCGGCGACGGCACCATCCTGCGTGCCGCCGAGCTCACCCGAGGCACCTCGGCGCCCATCGTCGGCGTCAACCTCGGTCATGTCGGTTTCCTCGCCGAGAGCGAGCGCGACGAGATGACCGACACGGTGCGGCGCGTGCTCGCCCACGACTACGACGTCGAAGAGCGCTTCGCCCTCGACGTGACCGTCACCAACGGCAGCGAGATCGTCTACCAGACCTGGGCGATGAACGAGGCGACCGTCGAGAAGGCGTCGCGTGAGCGGATGCTCGAGGTCGTCATCGAGGTCGACGGTCGGCCCCTGTCGTCGTTCGGCTGCGACGGGGTCGTCATGTCGACCCCGACCGGCTCGACCGCGTACTCGTTCTCGGCCGGCGGCCCCGTCGTCTGGCCCGAGGTGCAGGCGCTGCTGCTGGTGCCGCTCAGCGCTCACGCGCTCTTCGCCCGCCCCCTCGTGGTGGGCCCCGACTCCGTGCTCGCCGTCGAGGTGCTGAACCGCACCGAGGCGAAGGGCATCCTCTGGTGCGACGGTCGGCGAGAGCACGACCTGCCGCCGGGCGCCCGCGTCGAGTGCACGCGGTCGACGCAGCCGGTCCGTCTGGCGCGTCTGCGCCAGGGGCCGTTCACCGACCGGCTCGTCGCGAAGTTCCACCTGCCGGTCACCGGTTGGCGCGGTCCGGATCAGGCGGCCACCTCGTGATCGAGGAGATCTCGATCCGCGACCTCGGCGTGATCGGTCGCGCCACCCTTCCGCTCGGACCCGGCTTCACGGCCGTCACCGGCGAGACGGGCGCAGGCAAGACCATGGTGGTGACGGCCCTGGGGCTGCTGCTCGGCCAGCGCGCCGAGAGCGGCATCGTCCGCTCGGGCAGCGGTCAGGCCGTCGTCGACGGGCGCTGGCTGGTCGCCGCCGACGGGCCGGTCGTCGATCGGGTGACCGAGGCCGGCGGCGACGTCGACGACGGCGAGCTGCTGCTCAGCCGCGTCGTCTCGGCCGAGGGGCGCAGCCGCGCCATCGTCGGCGGTCGTGCCGCACCGATCGGCGTGCTCGGAGACCTCGGCGACCACCTCGTCGTCGTGCATGGGCAGTCCGAGCAGATCCGCCTCAAGTCGGCAGCCGCCCAGCGCGCCGCCGTCGACGCCCACGGCGGTGCGCCGCTCGCCGAGGCCGCCGCGTCGTACCGCGTCGCGTACGACGCCTGGCTGGCCGCGCGTGCCGAGCTGGACGAGATCACCCGCGACCGCGACGCCCGCCGGGCCGAGGCGGACGACCTCCGGGCCGCCATCGCCGAGATCGAGGGGGTCGCCCCCGTCGCCGGCGAGCTCGACGAGCTCGACGCCACCGCCGAACGCCTGAGCAACGCCGAAGACCTGCGTCTCGCCGCGGGGCTCGCCCACGAGATCCTGTCGACCGAGGCCGTCGACGGCACCCGCGACGTCCTCGGGCTCGTGGAGGAGGCCCGTCGGCAGATCGATCGCGTCGCACCCCACGACCCGGCCCTCGGGCCGATCGCCGATCTGCTCGCCGAGATGAGCGTGCAGGTCTCCGAGACGTCGTCTCGGCTCTCGAGCTACCTCGGTGGTCTCGACGGAGACGCGGCCGGCGATCTCGAGGCCGTTCAGACCAGACGCGCCGATCTGTCGGCGCTCGTCCGCCGTCACGGCCCGACCCTCGACGACGCCATCCGTCTGCTCGACGACGGCAGCCGTCGTCTGCTCGAGCTCGACGGCGACGACGACCGCCTGGCCCAGCTCGACGACGAGGTGCGCGAGTTCCGGGCCGAGGCGGAGACCAGGGCGGCGCGACTGACCGAGCTGCGCCGCGCCTCCGGAGCGGACCTGTCCGAGCGTGTCAGCGCCGAGCTCGGAGCCCTCGCCATGACGGGCGCCGAGATCGTCGTCGAGGTGACGCCCCGCGACGAGCTCGGAGCCTCGGGGGCCGACGTCGTGTCGCTGCTGCTGCGGCCGCACCCCGGCAGCGAGCCCCGCCCGCTCGGCAAGGGTGCGTCGGGCGGCGAGCTGTCGCGCGTCATGCTCGCCCTCGAGGTCGTCATGGCCGGATCGAGCGACGTGCCCACGTTCGTCTTCGACGAGGTCGACGCCGGCGTCGGCGGCTCGGCCGCGATCGAGATCGGCAGGCGGCTCGCCGCCCTGGCCGATCGAGCGCAGGTCATCGTCGTGACTCACCTCGCCCAGGTCGCCGCGTTCGCCACGAACCACCTGCGGGTCGTGAAGGACGCCTCGGGCGAGGTCACCGCGAGCAGCGTGCAGCAGCTCGAGGGCGACGACCGGGTCGCCGAGATGGCGCGGCTGCTCTCGGGGCTGCCCGACAGCACGAGCGGGCTGGACCACGCCCGCGAACTGCTCGACCTGGCGCGAGACCGAGCCGACACACGTTCGTAACACCCCGTGGCTGGTCTGCGCCCCGCTCGTGACATAGGATGGAATCCCGTGGTGAACGTACAGAACTCGGGCCCTGATTCCTCTTCGATCGACGGGGGCGGCCCTTCTGACGCCGCCTCGTCGGGCCGCGCCGGCCTCACGAGCGACTCGGTGACACCCTCCGTCACGAAGCACATCTTCGTCACCGGCGGCGTGGTCTCGTCGCTCGGCAAGGGCCTCACCGCCGCCAGCCTCGGCAACCTGCTGACCGCCCGCGGACTCCGCGTCGTGATGCAGAAGCTCGACCCGTACCTCAACGTCGACCCGGGCACGATGAACCCCTTCCAGCACGGCGAGGTCTTCGTCACCGACGACGGCGCCGAGACCGACCTCGACATCGGGCACTACGAGCGGTTCCTCGACATCAACCTCGATCAGGCCGCGAACGTCACGACCGGCCAGATCTACTCGACCGTCATCGCGAAGGAGCGCCGCGGCGAGTACCTGGGCGACACCGTGCAGGTGATCCCGCACATCACCGACGAGATCAAGCGCCGCATGCGTCAGCAGGCCGAGGGCGACCTCAAGCCCGACGTGATCATCACCGAGGTCGGCGGCACGGTAGGCGACATCGAGAGCCAGCCGTTCATCGAGTCGGCCCGTCAGGTGCGTCACGAGCTCGGTCGCAAGAACGTCTTCTTCGTGCACGTCTCGCTCGTGCCGTACATGGGCGCGTCGGGTGAGCAGAAGACCAAGCCGACGCAGCACTCGGTAGCGGCGCTCCGTTCGATCGGCATCCAGCCCGACGCCCTCGTGCTCCGCAGCGACCGTCCCGTCAGCGAGAGCAACAAGCGGAAGATCGCCCTGATGTGCGACGTCGACGAAGACGCCGTCGTCAATGCGAAGGACGTCGCGAGCATCTACGACATCCCCACCATGCTGAACGAGCAGGGCCTCGACTCGTACATCATCCGTCACCTCGGTCTCGACGAGAAGGCCGGCGAGGTCGACTGGTCGGGCTGGCAGACCGTGCTCGACGCCGTGCACCAGCCCAAGCACGAGGTGACCATCGGTCTGGTCGGCAAGTACATCGACCTGCCCGACGCCTACCTCTCTGTCACCGAGGCGCTGCGGGCCGGGGCGTTCGCGCACCAGGCCAAGGCGAAGCTCGTGTGGATCCCCTCCGACGACTGCGAGACCCCCGAAGGCGCGGCCGCCGCGTTGTCGCAGGTCGACGGGATCTGCGTGCCCGGCGGCTTCGGCATCCGCGGCATCGAGGGCAAGCTCGGCGCCCTGCGGTTCGCCCGCGAGAACAAGATCCCCGCGCTCGGCCTGTGCCTCGGGCTACAGTGCATGGTCATCGAGTACGCGCGCAACGAGGCCGACCTGGCCGGCGCCTCCTCGTCCGAGTTCGACCCCGAGACCGAGTTCCCCGTCATCGCGACGATGGCCGAGCAGGTCGACATCATCGCCGGCGGAGACCTCGGTGGCACCATGCGCCTCGGTCTGTACCCGGCCGCGCTGACACCGGGTTCGCTGGCGGCCGAGCTGTACGGCTCCGAGCTGGTCGACGAGCGTCACCGCCACCGCTACGAGGTCAACAACCAGTACCGCCAGCAGATCGCCGACGCCGGCCTGCGCTTCTCGGGCACGTCGCCCGACGGCACCCTGGTCGAGTACGTCGAGCTCGACCGCAGCGAGCACCCGTTCTACATCGGCACGCAGGCGCACCCCGAGCTGCGGTCGCGCCCGAACCACGCGCACCCGCTGTTCAGCGGTCTCGTCGAGGCGTCGCTCGAGCGTCAGAACTCGAGCCGACTGTTCGCCGACGACGCGGACGACGCCGGCCAGGCCGGTCAGGTCGGTCACGTCGACGCCGAGACGGTCGGCGCATGAGCGAGCTGCTCGCCGACGAGGCCTTCGAGCCCGAGGTCACGTCGTCCGACGTCGTCTTCGAGGGCGCCGTGTGGAACATCCGCCGCGACGCGTTCGACTACGACGGCGCGACGATCGTCCGAGAGTACGTGGCCCACACCGGCGCCGTCGCGATCCTCGCCGTCGACGACGAGGCGCGTGTGCTCGTGATCCGGCAGTACCGGCACCCGATCCGGTCGCGCGAGTGGGAGCTCCCCGCCGGTCTGCTCGACGTCGACGGCGAGCCGAAGCTGGCCGCCGCTCAGCGCGAGCTCGCAGAGGAAGCCGACCTCGCGGCGACCGACTGGCGCGAGCTCGTGACCTTCCGCACGACCCCCGGCGGCAGCGACGAGACGGTGACGGTCTTCCAGGCGACGGGCGTCTCGGCCACCGAGACGGCGTTCGCCCGCGAGGCGGAGGAGGCCGACATCGAGGTGCGCTGGGTCGCCCTCGACGACATCGTCTCGGGTGTGCTCGCCGGCCGGCTGCAGAACTCCATCCTCGCCATCGCCGCCCTCGCGGCCCACGCCTCGCGCTGACCGCGCACCGACGGCCCGGTCTCGCATGACCACCATCGAGGAGGCGGTCGACCGGTACCTGAGGCACGTCACCGTCGAGCGGGGTCTCTCCGCCAACACGGTGGCGGCTTATCGACGCGATCTCGCACTGTGGCAGGGGCATCTCGAGGAGGCGCACCGCGCCTCCCCGGGGGACGTCACGGTCGCCGACGTGGCCGCGTTCCCGGTCGCGCTCTCGACTCGCGCCGAGAGACCGCTCGGTGCGGCGAGCGTCGCCCGCGTGCTGTCGTCGGTCAGGGGGCTGCACCGGTTCCTGCTCGAGGAGGGCCTGGTCGAGACCGACGTCGCCGCGACGACGCGTCCGCCCAAGCTGCCCGGTCGCCTGCCGAAGGCGATCTCGGTCGCGCAGATCGAGGCCCTGCTGGCTGCGACGGACGGCGACGACCCCGTGCGGGTGCGCGACAAGGCCCTGCTCGAGGTGCTCTACGCGACCGGGGCGCGGGTGAGCGAGGCGGTGTCGCTCAATGTCGACGACGTCATCGAGGGCGACGTCGTCCGGTTGTTCGGCAAGGGCGGCAAGCAGCGCATCGTGCCGCTCGGCAGCTTCGCCCGCCGTGCTCTCGACGACTACCTCGTGCGCGCACGCCCCGGGTTCTCGGTGCGGGGCGAGGCGACGCCGGCGCTCTTCCTCGGCGCTCGCGGCGCTCGGCTGTCGCGTCAGAACGCCTGGCTGGTGATCCAGGCGGCCGCCGAGCGGGCCGAGCTCGACGTCGACGTCTCGCCGCACACGTTCCGCCACTCGTTCGCGACGCACCTGCTCGAGGGCGGCGCGGACGTGCGGGTGGTGCAGGAGCTGCTGGGTCACTCGTCGGTCGCGACCACGCAGATCTACACGCTCGTGACGGCCGACGCGCTGCGCGACATGTACTCGCAGGCGCACCCCCGGGCGCGTCGGCGGACTCCGCGCCCTACCGCGGCACCTGGTGTCTGACCAGGTAAAACCCTCAGGCAAGGCATGAACCTTCTTCGCCCTCGGGTCGGGCGCGGCAGACCGCCGGTGTCGGGGGTCGCCGTTACCATCGTCGTGTGAGCACCAAGCCGACATCGAGCACACCCGCCCTCTTCGAGGCCGCTCCGTCGACCCCGGCGTCGACCGGGCCGGTCAACGGCCCCACCGGTCGCCCTCGCACCGAGTTCGCCGTCCCCGAGCGTCTCGACGGTCACGGCCCGGCGCGCATCATCACCCTCTGCAACCAGAAGGGCGGTGTCGGCAAGACCACGACGACCATCAACCTCGGCGCCTCGTTCGCCGAATACGGCCGACGCGTGCTCGCCATCGACTTCGACCCCCAGGGCGCCCTCACCGCGGGGCTCGGCGTGCAGGCGCACGACCAGGCCACGGTCTACGACCTGATGATCGGCACCGAGCGCGACGCGCACGCGGTCATCGTCCCCACCCGAGTCGAGAACCTCGACGTCATGCCGGCGAACATCGACCTCTCTGCCGCCGAGGTGCACCTGGTCAACGAGGTCGCCCGCGAGCAGATCCTGGCCCGCATCATCCGTCAGGTCAGCGACGAGTACGACGTCATCCTGATCGACTGCCAGCCCTCGCTCGGTCTGCTGACCGTCAACGCGCTGACCGCCGCGCACGGCGTGCTCATCCCGCTCGAGTGCGAGTTCTTCGCCCTGCGCGGTGTGGCCCTGCTGGTCGAGACGATCGAGAAGGTCCGCGACCGTCTCAACCCCGCCATCACGCTCGACGGCATCCTGCCGACCATGTTCGACTCGCGCACGCTGCACAGCCGCGAGGTGCTCGAGCGCGTGGTCGAGGCGTTCGGCGACGAGGTGCTCGAGACCGTCATCGGCCGCACCGTGAAGTTCCCCGACGCATCCGTGGCCGGCACCCCCATCACCCAGTTCGCCCCCGAGCACCCGGCGGCCCAGGCCTACCGGCAGTTGGCCCGAGAGCTGATCGCGCGTGGTGCCGCGGCCTGACGCCAGCGTCGTCACCGACGCCCTCTCCGCCCCCGATGCCGTCGGCACCGGGTTCGCGGTCACGCTGTCGAACTTCAGCGGCCCGTTCGATCTGCTGCTGACGCTGATCGGCAGACGTGAGATGGACGTCACCGAGGTCGCGCTGAGCGCCGTCACCGACGAGTTCATCTCATACCTCAAGACGGTCGACACCGGCGAGAACCTCGATCAGGCGAGCGAGTTCATCGTCGTCGCCGCGACCCTGCTCGATCTCAAGGTCGCCGGTCTGCTGCCGCAGGGCGAACTCGTCGACGCCGAAGACGTCGCGCTGCTCGAGGCGCGCGACCTGCTCTTCGCCCGGCTGCTGCAGTACCGGGCGTTCAAGCAGGCCGCCGAGTGGTTCGGCGAGCACGGCACGGCCGAAGCGGCCCGGCACGCTCGATCGGTGCGGCTCGAGCAGAAGTACCGGGTGACGACCCCCGAGCTCGTCTGGACGCTCAGCCCCGACGACTTCGCCGCCCTCGCGACCCTCGCGCTCGCCCCGCGCGAGCTGCCGACGGTCGGGCTCGACCACCTGCACGCCCCGCTCGTCAGCATCCGCGAGCAGGCGGCCGTCGTCGTCTCGATGCTGCGAGACGGCGGCACCCTGACCTTCCGCGAGCTCGTATCGGGCGTCGACGAGCGCGGCGTCGTCGTCGCGAGGTTCCTGGCACTGCTCGAGCTCTACCGTCACGCCGTCATCTCGTTCGAGCAGATCGAGCCGCTCGGCGAGCTCAGCGTCCGATGGACGGCGCTCGACTGGAACGACGAGGCGCTCGACAGCCTGGGGGCCGACTATGACGACTGAGGCGACCGGCACTCGCGAGGCGACCCGCGCCTCCTCGGCGACCCGCGCCTCCTCGGGGCAGGGCGCCGTGTCGGGGCAGGCGATCGCCCGCTCGCTCGAGGCGATCCTGATGGTGGCCGACGAGCCGCAGTCGCTCGTGTCGCTGGCGACCGCGGTCGGTGCTCCGACGGCGGCGGTGCGCCAGGCCGTCGAGTCGCTCGTGGCGGACTTCGACGGCGCCGACGGCGGCACCCGGCGCGGATTCGAGCTGCGCGAGGTGGGCGGCGGCTGGCGATTCTACGTCCGCCCCGAGTTCGACCCGGTCGTCCGCGATTTCGTGCTGACGCAGAACCCGTCCAGACTGTCGCAGGCGGCTCTCGAGACGCTGGCGGTCATCGCCTACAAGCAACCCATCACCCGCAGCAGCATCGCGCAGATCCGCGCGGTGAACGTCGACTCGGTCGTACGCACGCTGCTCGGGCGCGGTCTCATCACCGAGTCGGCCACCGACTCCGAGACCGGAGCCATCACCTACGAAACGACGGAACTCCTGTTGACCCATCTCGGCCTCAATTCACTCGATGAGCTGCCGCTCATCTCCCCGCTGCTCTCCGACGGTCAAGAAGGGTTCGACGATGTCGCCTGAGAACGAGTCCGAGCTGCCCTCGGGCGAGCGCCTGCAGAAGGTCATGGCCGCGGCGGGCGTGGCCTCGCGTCGCGTCTCCGAAGACCTCATCGCCGCCGGCCGGGTCACGGTCAACGGCAAGGTCGTCACCGAGGCCGGTCGACGCATCGACCCCGACAAAGACAAGGTCGTCGTCGACGGCAGCGCCGTGCAGCTCGACACGACGCGCCGCTACGTCATGCTGAACAAGCCCGTCGGCGTGGTCAGCACGCTGAGCGACGAGAACGAGCGACCCGACCTCCGTCAGTTCACCAACGAGTTCGAAGAGCGCCTCTTCAACGTCGGCCGCCTCGACGTCGAGACCTCGGGTCTGCTGCTGCTGACCAACGACGGCGAGCTGGCCCACGTGCTGGCGCACCCCTCGTTCGGTGTCACCAAGACCTACATCGCGAAGGTGCGCGGCGTCATCACGCCCAACGTCATCGCCCAGCTGCTGTCGGGCGTCGAGCTCGACGACGGCCCCATCTCCGCCGACAAGGCCGCGCTCGTCGGCGGCGGCGCGGGGCTGTCGCGCTCGAACGACTCGTCGCTGATCGAGATCACGCTGCACTCGGGTCGCAACCGCGTCGTCCGCCGCATGCTCGAGGCCGTGGGCCACCCCGTCATCGACCTCGTGCGCCGCTCGTTCGGGCCGCTGCACCTCGGCACGCTGAAGGTCGGCCACATGCGCACGCTGAACAAGGCCGAGCTCGGGGCGATCCTCACGATCGCGCGCGACGCGACGCCCTCGCCCAGGGTCGACGCCGCGCCGGTGACCGAGAGCGCCGATGCGCCGGTCGTCGAGGCCGACGTGGTCGAGGTCGCCCTCGACGACGACGAGGTCGAGAAGGAGTTCTACGACGAGGACGACGAGGAGTTCGACCCCGCGACCGACGCCCGCGACGCCAAGCGCCGCCGGGGCCCGTCCGGCTTCAAGGGCGACACCGGTGCGGCCACGTCACGACGCTCGGAGGTGCGCCGCCAGCAGGCCGGCCGCCGCGAGACGCGCGACGACCGCGGTGCGGGCGGGGCCCGACCGGTTCGTGACGACCGTGGTGGGTACGGCTCGCGTGACGACCGTGGCGCTCGACCGGCTCGTGACGACCGCGGGTACGCGTCGCGTGACGACCGTGGTGCCCGTCCGGCTCGTGACGACCGTGGCTACGGCTCGCGTGACGACCGCGGTGGTTACAGCAGCAGCCGAGGAGGCGCGGCGCAGGGTGGATCCGCCCGTGACGACCGCGGTGCGCGACCTGAGCGTGGCGGCTACAACCGCGATGACCGCGGGGCGCGGCCCGAGCGTGGTGGCTACAACCGTGATGACCGCGGTGCGCGCCCCGAGCGCGGTGGCTACAACCGTGACGACCGTGGTGGCCGACCCGAGCGTGGCGGCTACGACCGCGACGACCGTGGTGCCCGGCCCGAGCGCGGTGGGTACAGCCGTGACGACCGTGGTGGGCGCCCCGAGCGTGGCGGACGCCCGGACGGCGGCGGACGCCCGGATCGCGGCGGCTTCGTGTCGCGGGACGACCGTGGCGGCCGACCCGAGCGCGGCGGCTTCGTCTCGCGTGACGACCGTGGCGGGCCCGGCGCTCGCGGCGGCGACCGTCCGCTGAGCCCCGGCGAAGAGCGTGCGGCGGGCTACCCGAACCGCGACCAGAACCGCGACCCCCGCACTGGGCGTCCCTCCGGCGTCCGCGCCGGCGGCCCCGGCCGTGGCGGCCGTGAGGACCGCAGCGGCGACCGCGGCGGCTACCAGGGCCGCGACGACCGCGGTGCCGAGCGTGGCGGATACCAGGGTCGTGACGACCGTGGTGCCGAGCGCGGCGGTTACCAGGGTCGCAACGACCGTGGTGGCTACCAGGGGCGCGACGGCGGCTCCTCCGAGCGCGGCGGTTACCAGGGTCGCAACGACCGTGGTGGCGAGCAGCGCGGCGGAGACCGTGGCGGCTACCAGGGTCGCAACGACCGTGGCGGCGACCGCGGCGGCTACCAGGGTCGTGACGACCGTGGCGGCTCGCGCGGCGGTCCCGCTCGTGACGACCGCGGCGGCGACGACCGTCGCGGCGGGTCGCGCGGCGGCGACCGTCCGTACAAGCCCCGTGGCGACGACGGAGGGCGTGGTCCTCGCGGGGGTGGCCGGTCGTGACCGAGCCGACCCGCGCCTCCTCGGCTGACGCGGTCGGCATCGACGAACAGACCGACGAGCAGGCAGACGCCCACGGTCTCGCCGACGGCAGCCGACGGCTGGCCGGTCAGGTGCGGATCGTGGGCTCCGGCCTGCTCGGCACGAGCATCGGGCTGCGGCTCAGGCAGCACGGCGTCGACGTCATCCTCGACGACGTCTCGCCGGCCGCCCGCAGCCTCGCCATCGACTACGGCGCGGGTCGCGCACCCGCGAGCGACGACCGGCCCACGCTGGTCGTCGTCGCCGTGCCGCCCGACGTCACCGCGACCATCGTCGCGACCGAGCTCGAGAGATTTCCGGAGGCACTGGTCACCGACGTCGCGTCGGTCAAGGTCGCGCCGCTGGTCGAGCTGCGTCAGCTCGGCGCCGACGTCTCGCGCTACATCGGCTCGCACCCCATGGCCGGTCGTGAGCGGGGCGGAGCCGTCTCGGCCCGCGCCGACCTCTTCATCGGCCGCCCGTGGGTCATCGCCGGGCACGACGACATCACCTACCGACGCGCCGCGGCCGTCGAGGACCTCGCCCTCGATCTCGGGGCCACCCCGATCGAGATGACCCCCGACGAGCACGACGCCGGCGTCGCGCTCGTCAGCCACGTGCCCCAGGTCGTCGCCAGCCTCATGGCCAGCCGACTCGCCGACGCCCCCGATTCGTCGCTCGACCTCGCCGGCCAGGGCGTGCGCGACGTCACCCGCATCGCCGCCAGCGATCCGGCGCTCTGGGTGCAGATCCTCGGTGCGAACGCCTCGCGCGTCGTCGAGGTGCTGCGCGCCCTGCGCGTCGACCTCGACGGGGTCATCGGCGCGCTCGCCGCCCCCGAGGCGCCCGGCGCACGCCGGGCCGTGGCCGAGGCGATCGGCGCCGGCAACGGGGGAGTCTCGCGCCTGCCCGGCAAGCACGGCTCGATGACCCAGTTCAGCTCGGTGATCGTGCTCGTCGACGACACCCCGGGGCAGCTCGCCCGGCTGCTCACCGAGATCGGTGAGATCGGCGTCAACCTGGAAGACCTGCGCCTGGAGCACTCGCCCGGCGCCCCGGTAGGACTCGCGGAGGTGGCCATCGTGCCCGACCAAGAACAACGACTCGTCGCCGAACTCGAACGGCGCGGCTGGACCATCGCGGGGGCGTTCGCATGAGCGGCACCGAGCCCACCGTCGACCCGGGCGTCGACCCCGCCGTCGACCCGGCCCTCGACGTCGAGCGCTCGCCCGGCGAGCACGGCGTGGGCGGGCCGGCCGGCGAGGCCCACACCGCCGAGCTGCGCGACGAGACCGCCGAGGCCGTGCACCGTCACCTCGTGGTGGCCGTCGACGGCCCGGCCGGCAGCGGGAAGTCGAGCGTGAGCCGCGCCTCCGCGTCGGCCCTCGGGTTCGACTACCAAGACACAGGGGCCGCCTACCGGGCCTTCGCCCTGCACGCCCTCGACAGCGGCGTCGACCTCGACGACGCCGAGGCGATCATCGGGGTGCTGCCCTCGTTCCGGTACGACATCACGATCGACCCGGCCCGCGCCTCCTCGGTGACGATCGACGGTCGCGACGTGACGGACGAGATCCGGACCCCGCGGGTCACCACCGCCGTGAGCCACGTCGCGAAGCTGCCGGAGGTGCGTCGGTACATGGTCGACCTCTTCCGCCGCATCATCGCGTCGACCGAGAAGCCCGGCATCGTGACCGAGGGGCGCGACATCACGACCGTCGTCGCACCCGATGCCCAGGTGAGGATCCTGCTCACGGCGACCGAAGAGGCTAGAATGGCCAGGCGTTCCGCCGAGGTCACCGGGCAGAGTGCCGATGAGACAGCTCGGCAGCTGTCGAACCGTGACCGGCTTGACAGCAAGGTCGTCGACTTCATGACCGCCGCCCCCGGCGTGTCGACCGTCGACTCCACCCATCTCGACTTCGACCAGACGGTGAACGCCGTGGTCGGGCTCGTGCGAGCGAGCACCCCCTCTTAATAAGGAATCACCATGGCAGACGACGACAAGTACCCCGAGCTCGACGAGCAGATGGTCGGCCGCATCCAGGCGATGCCCGACGAAGACGCCGACCAGCGCGCTCGCGCACTGCGCGCCGGCCTGGCCGACTACGACCTCGACGAAGAGGACGTCAACGTCCTCGAGGGCGGCGAATGGGACCCTGACGCCCTCACCTACGCCCCGGCCCTGCCGGTGCTCGCCATCGTCGGTCGCCCGAACGTCGGCAAGAGCGCCATGGTCAACCGGATCCTCGGGAGGCGCGAGGCCGTCGTCGAAGACAAGCCCGGCGTCACGCGCGACCGCGTCTCGTACAAGGCCGAGTGGGGCGGGCGTCGCTTCACCCTCGTCGACACCGGCGGGTGGGAGCCCGACGCCATCGGCATCGACAAGTCCGTCGCCATGCAGGCCGAGATCGCCGTCGACCTCGCCGACGCCGTGCTGTTCGTCGTCGACGTGAACGTCGGAGCGACCGCCACCGACGAGGCCGTCGTGCGCATGCTGCGCGCCTCGCACAAGCCCGTCATCCTCGTCGCCAACAAGAGCGACGACGCCCGCAAGGACCTCGAGGCCGCATCGCTCTGGTCGCTCGGTCTCGGCGAGCCGTTCCCCGCCTCGGCGGTGCACGGTCGCAACGTCGCCGACCTGCTCGACCTCTGCATGACGAAGCTGCCCGCGGTGTCGACCGTGGCGAAGGAGGAGATCGGCGGGCCCCGCCGCGTCGCGATCCTCGGTCGCCCGAACGTCGGCAAGAGCTCGCTGCTGAACAAGGCGGCCGGCGAAGAGCGCGTCGTCGTCAACGAGCTCGCGGGCACGACCCGCGACCCCGTCGACGAGCAGGTCGAGATCGCCGGGCGCGTGTGGACCTTCGTCGACACCGCCGGCATCCGCAAGCGCGTGCACCTCCAACAGGGTGCCGACTTCTACGCGTCGCTCCGCACCTCGGCCGCGCTCGAGAAGGCGGAGGTGGCCGTCGTCGTCATCGACGTCACCGAGTCGATCTCGACTCAGGACCTGCGGATCATCGACCTGGTGCTCGAGTCGGGCCGTGCGCTCGTGCTCGCGTTCAACAAGTGGGACCTCCTGGACGACGACCGTCGCCGCTACCTCGAGCGCGAGATCGAACAGGACCTCGATCACGTGTCGTGGGCACCGCGCGTCAACATCTCGGCCCGCACCGGTCGCCACCTCGAGAAGCTCGTGCCCGCGCTCGAGCTCGCCCTCGAGTCGTGGGACACCCGCATCCCCACCGGCAAGTTCAACGCCCTGCTCGCCGAGCTCGTCGCCGAGCACCCGCACCCGCTGCGCTCGGGCAAGCAGCCCCGCATCCTGTTCGGCACCCAGGCGGCCAACCGCCCGCCGACCTTCGTGCTCTTCACGACCGGGTTCCTCGACCCGCAGTACCGCCGCTTCATCACGCGCCGCCTGCGCGAGATCTTCGGCTTCGAGGGGACGCCGATCACCGTGAACATGCGGGTGCGCGAGAAGCGCAAGCGCGCGTAGTCGGGCTGGTCGCTCGACGCCAGAAGGTGGACACGACGCCGGGTTTAAGCCTGGTGCTGTGTCCACCTTCTGGCGTTGTGGGGCCGCGCGGTGTGGGGCTGGGCGTCCGTGATACGCCGCCACCTTGTCGACACCCCGCCATCTGATCTGGTGGCGGGGTGTCGAGTCGGTGGCGGTGAGAGTGCGGCGATCTGCGGACTCGAGGGATGCCGGGCCGATCTCGCACCGCGCCTCCTGGGCCGTGATCGACCCTCCCTCCACAGGCGTCGGCCGGGCAGGGCGTCTCCACGATGTCCTGACCCCCTCGTTCACCTTGCTAGTGTGATGTGAATCACGTACGGTATGCGAAGCCGTGGGGCGAGGTGGAAGAGGGAGCGAGTGGCGGATCTGCAGGTCGACGAGTCGGCGTTGTCGGGGGTGGCATCGGCCGTGTCGGGGGCGCGGGGAGACATCGGGTTCGACGCGGCTCTGACCCGAGGGTCGTCCGACGCGGTGGGGGCCGCCCGGGTGGCCGAGGCGCTCGACGAGACGACGCGGCAGCTCCGTCGTCGTGTCGAGTTCCTGGGTGGGGTGCTCGAGCGCCTGAGTCTGTTCCCCGCGGCGTTCGTGCGTGAGGTCGGGCGCACCGACTCGGCACTTGCGACGGGGGTGTCGGGGGCCGGGGGTGCGGTTCGCGACGTCTCGTCGAGGGTCGCGGCTGCGGCTGGGGCTGGGGCTGGGGCTGGCGCTGGGGCTGGGGCTGGCGCTGGGGCTGCGGCTGGCGCTGGCGCTGCGGCTGCTGCTGGCGCCAGGGCTGGGGCCGGGACCGGTATTGAGGCTGGCTCGGGCTCGGGGGCCTTCACCGGGGCCGAGACTGGGGTCGGGGCGGGGACCTTCACCGGGGCCGGGACCGGGGTCGGGGCTGCGGCGGGGGGCCGTCCATGACCGCGACGGGGGTTATCGGCGGGACGGGATCGGGCGCCGGTCCGGGGTCGGGATCGGTGGAGGCGATCGAGCGGGCCGCACGAGCGCGATCGCAGAAGGCCGACGACCACGAGCTGGCCGCCTTCCAGCTGAGAGAGGCGGCGTCGTGGGCGGCCGGTTCGTGGCAGGGGCGTTCGGGGCGGGAGTTCGCGGCGGCGACCGCCGACGTCGCCGCCGAGTTGACGGCGCTGGCCGCCGGGCTCGAGCAGCACGCGTCGACTCTGCGGGTCTACGCGCGTGCGGTCGAGGCGATCCAAGACCGGCTGCGGGCGTTGGAGGCACGGCGCACGAAGGCGCACACGTCGCTGATGCTGGGGGAGGCGCGGGTCGAGGCGATCACGCGCGAGGCAGCCGAGCTGGCGGTGGCGGATCCGACCGGGGTCGCGGCGGCGGTCGACTTCCGGGCGGGCGAGAGGTCGACGCTGCAGCGCCGTATCGACGACGACCAGCGCGAGCTGCGAACTGTCGAACGTGCCGTCGACGAGCTGGAGCACGAGCGGGCGGCGGCCGATCGTCGATGCATCGACGAGCTGACGGACCCGGTCGTGATCGGTCGACCGCGGGCGATCGGCGAGGCGGCGGTCGCGACCCCGTCGGCCGAGCAGCTGCTGGCGCTGCTGGGCGGGCTGTCACGGACGGATCTCGGACTGCTGCTCGACGACCACCCCGAGCTGGTCGACAAGGCGCTCCGGGCCGACCCCGAGCGGGTGCGAGCGTGGTGGGACGAGCTGGGTCGCACAGGGCCGATCGACGACGACGGGCTGAGCCCTGAGCAGGCGGCGCTGGTGGTGGGGGCGCCCATGGTGGTCGGGTCGCTCGATGGTCTGCCGCCGTCGGCGCGGGTGCTCGCGAACCGGGTGAACGCCGGACGTCGTCGCGACGAGCTCGAGGCGATGATGGCCTCCGGGGGGCCACCTGGCGCCCGGTTCACCGCCGACGAGATCGCGGCGATGACACGAGAGCGGGCCTATCTCGCGGGGGCCGTCGCCGAGCCTCCCGTCGTGAAGCTGTATCTCTTCGACCCGGCCGCCGATCGGATCGTCGAGATGATCGGCGAGTTCGGCCCCGAGACCACGACGATCGCCACCTACGTGCCGGGCACGGGGACGACGCTCGACTCGTTCTATCAGGAGCCACGAGGCGTGCAACAGGTGGGGGACTGGTTCGCGGCGCGTGACGGACGCACGGTCACGTTCGTCGCGAAAGACGGGCGATTCCCGCAGACGATCCCCGAGGCGAACGTGCCGGCCTTGGCCGAGCCCACGGCCGCCCGGCTCGTCGGCTTGCAGAACGGACTCCGGCAGTCCTACGACCCCGCGCTCGTCAGCGAGGCGGGCATCGGGCACAGCTGGGGCCTGGCGAACGTGACGTCGTCGGAGGTGGCGGGCGCCCACTACGACCACGTCGTGTCCCTGGCCGGCGCGGGCATGCCGAGCACCTGGCAGCCCCGCGAGGGGACGACCTACACGGACTACCGCTACCTCGACTTCCTGCAGGTCGCGCAGTGGTCGGGTCAGGTGTGGAGCGGCAGGAACCCCGGCAACCACTGGGCGTTCGACAACGAGGGACTCCTCAAGGGTCCGCATGATGCGGAACTCGCTCTGACGACGTCACTCGAACGGAAGATGGAGATCCTGGTCGAGAACCACTCGCTCATCGCGCAGAACAATGCCCGGAATCTGCAAGCACTCGAGCGGATCGAACGGCTGGTGGCGCGGTGAGACTGACGTCCGTGTTCGTGCCGTCGGTCGTTCTCGCTGCAGCTCTCGTCATCTGCGGATGTTCGACGGAGAAGGAGGAGCAGAAGGAGCAGGTGGAGATGACGGAGCAGGTGGACATGACGGAGACGACCGCAGGAGTCGCCCTGGCGGAGGCCAAGGCACAGACCCAGGAGACGGCTCTGGAGGTGGCGAAGGTCATTCCGCAGCCTCTCGTCGCGTCAGTGGTGCAGAACCCGAAGGGCAGCATCCTCACCTCGAGTGACGGGACGCATCACTGGGCCGGGCACCTGGACATCGTCTTCACCGGGCCTGTCGACGCCGAGCCGTACTTCGAGACGGGGGTCGACCACTGGGGAGGCCGTGACGGCTGGACTGCCGAACGCGATCAGATGCCCGACGGCTCCCCGCAGCTGGTGATCACCGGCCCGGGAGGCTCCGTGTATCTCCTGTCCATGGCCCTGGACCGTCGGTCGGCGCACCTCTCCACCATGTCGCCGAGCGCGGACATCGAGCCCGGCGAGGTCCGAGGGCCGAGCTACTGAGCGTGATCCACCGCTGATCCCGAGCAGGCGGAGCGCGAGGAGGGCTCGGGTAGGGCAGCATTGTCTCTCGTGAGACGCGTGGGCGAGGTGCGAAGGTGACGGGCGCTGGGCTGTGGCACCGCGCCTCCTCGGTGACTGGGCTGTCGGCGGCCGCCGACCGGGTGTGGCAGCGGCTGCAGCTCGACCGGTTCGCGGGCGGGCGGCACGCGGGCTACGTCATCCACGAGGACATGCGCGAGCACCCGCGCACCGTCCGCAGCTTCGGGGGCATCCGGTGGCTGCTGTTCGGCGAGACGGTCGTCGGGTTGACCGCGATCTTCATCGCGGCGGTCCTCGCCAGCCGGGGCGAGCACGTCCCCTGGGCGGTGTGGTTCCGGTCGACCGTCGTCCTGTTCATCACCGCCTCGCTCTACGTCTTCGCCTGGCGCGCCCAGCTCGGCTACTACTGGGCGTACGCACGACTCAGGCTCTTCAGCCGCATCTTCCCGATCGTGACGCTGATCGTCGCGACCATCCCCGGGCTCTACCCCGGCTGGATGGTCGTCGAGCAGATCGTGTTCTCGCTGCTCATGATCGGCATCGGCGACCTTCTCACCAGCGACCACATGCGCGCCGCGTTCCCCAAGCCGGTGCGGCCCGCGGCATCGTCGAGGCGATGACCACGTCACGGGGCGCTCGTGCTCCGATGAACCGCGTTCGCGAAGATGAACTGCGATAGATCGCGGTTCATCTTCGCGAACGCGGTTCATGAGGCGGCCGAGCGGGTCTGCTGGCGCGAGCGGGGCGGCTAGCGCCAGCGGCGCAGCGCCACGCGCTGCACCACGTTCAGCACGGTGTCGCTCAGCGTGCCGAGCAGCGCCAGCAGCAGGATCGCCAGGTAGATGCGGTCGACGCGACCGTTCGACTGCGACTCCGTCAGCAGGAACCCGAGCCCCATCGACGAGGCGATCAGCTCCGCCGCGACCAGGAACAGCCACGCCTGCGCGAGCGCGAGCCGCAGCCCCGACACCAGCGACGGGATCACCGCCGGCAGCTGCACCCGCGTGAACAGCGACACCCGGCGCAGCCCGTAGGCCCGCCCCGCCTCGACGAGGTGCGGGTCGACGTGCCGCAGCGACCCGGCGACGGTCGTGAACACCGGGAACGCCGCGCCGATCGCGATCAGCGTGATCTTCGAGTCCTCGCCGATGCCCAGGTACAGGATCAGCAACGGCACCCACGCGAGCGACGGCACGGCGCGCACGGCCGCGATCGACGGCGCCAGCACGGCCTCGCCCACCCGCGACAGCCCGACGACGGCACCGAGCACGAGTCCGATCAGCGAGCCGACGGCGAAGCCGATCAGCACCCGCTGCACCGAGATCGCGACGTACTGCCCGAGCTGCCCGGTGCCGGCGAGCTGCACGCCGGCCGTCCAGACGTCGAGCGGCGACGGCACGCGATAGCTGGGCACGCCTCCGACGCTGGTGGCGAGAAGCCAGGCAGCGAGCACGGCGACGGGCAACAGCACCCCGAGCAGTGCCAGGGGGAGGCGTCGGCGACGGGAGGGAGCCGAGGAGGTGCGCCGCGCCTCCTCGGCTGCTGCTGCGGTCGGAGGGACGGTCGCGTCGCGGACGGCCTGACGGGCGTCGGCCTCGCGGGTGCTGCCGGAGACGAGATCGGTCACGACGGGTCGGCCTCCTCGGCGAAGGAGGGGTCGAAGAGCGAGTCGAGGGCGTCGTCGACGGTGTCTTGCGAGGCGACGTCGCCGGTCTCGACGAGGATCGGCGCGACGACCTCGAGGACGGCGCGCTGGTCGTCGCCGGGCACGGGGTCGACGTCGAAGTGGGTGCGCTCGAGCACGCTGGTGGCGACGGCGGGGTCGATGCCGGCGACGTCGGCGAGGATGCTCGCGGTCTCGTCGGGGTTGTCCTCCGCCCAGGCGCGGGCCTTCTCGTAGGCGTCGACGACGACCTGGGCGACGTCGGGCGACTCGTCGATGAACGACTCGGTCGCGTTGAGGAACCCGTATGTGTTGAAGTCGACGTTGCGGTAGATGAGTTTCGTGTTCGACTCGGCCTCGCTGGCGGCCATGATCGGGTCGAGGCCCGACCAGGCGTCGACGCTGCCGTTCTCGAGGGCGGCGCGTCCGTCGGCGTGCTGGAGGTTCTCGATGGTGACGTCGTCGGCGCTGAGCCCGGCCTCGTCGAGCGCCTGCAGCAGGAAGAAGTACGGGTCGGTGCCGGTCGTGGCGGCGATCGTCTTGCCTTCGAGGTCGTCGACGTCGGTGATGTCGCTGTCTTCGGGGACGACGAGGGCCGACCACTCGGGCTGCGAGTAGATGTCGATCGTGTGGATGGGTGAGCCGTTCGAGCGGGCGAGCAGAGCGGCGGAGCCGGCCGTGGAGGCGACGTCGACGGCTCCGGCGCGCAGCAGCTCGTTGGCCTTGTTGCTGCCGGCCGACTGGGTCCAGGTGACCTCGACGTCGTCGCCCAGCGCCTCCTCGATGAAGCCCTGGTCTTTGACGATCAGGCTGAGGGGGTTGTAGGTCGCGAAGTCGATGTTCAGGGTGTCGGTGGACCACTCGCCGCTGGTGCTGCTGCCTGCGGCGGCATCGGAGTCGGTGCCCGCGCCGGCCGCGTCGCCCTGGGCGTCTTCGCCGGCGACGCAGCCGGTGAGGGCGAGCGCGGTCGCGGCGGTGAGGGCGAGGGCGCCGGCCCAGGAGGTGCGGGTGCGGCGAGTGAAGGAGGGGCGGGTCGTCATCGTGTCGTCTCCGTGCTGTCGGGGGCGGTGCAGTTCGTGGGGAGGATCTGGGGTGTGGGCGCGTTTCGCGGGGCGGGGTGTTCGCGTTTTCGCTATTACGTGTGGATGCGTAGTGGGGTGTCGGGCTGGGTGGCTGGGGGCGGGGTTGGTGGGGCGTGAGGGGGAGGCGCTGTTACGCGTGCATGCGTAGTAGCTAGTGCGGGGTGGCGGTGGGGGCGGGGGTGGCGCGGGGGGTGCGGACTACTCCGAGCTCGGCGAGGAGGTCGTGGCGGAGGGTGGCGAGGGCGGGGTCGTCGCGGTCGCGGCGGCCGAGGCCGGCTCCGGGGACGTCGACTATGCGGCGGATGCTGGAGGGGTGGGCGGTGTGGGGGGCTGGCACCGCGCCTCCTCGGGGCGGGGCGGGGGTGGCGTCGGCCGCGGCGAGGTCGTCGAGGAGGACGATGCGGTCGGCGAGGTAGAGGGCCTCGTCGACGTCGTGGGTGACGAGCACGACGGTGGTCGGCAGCGCGTCGTGCACATCGAGCAGGAGGTCCTGCATGCGGAGGCGAGTGAGGGCGTCGAGAGCTCCGAACGGCTCGTCGAGCAGCAGGATGGTCGGTTCGCGGGCCAGGGCGCGGGCGAGGGAGGTGCGCTGGGCCATGCCTCCGGAGACCTGGCGGGGGCGGTGCCCTCCAACGCTGCCGAGCTGGACGAGGTCGAGCAGCTCGGTGATGCGGGCGCGGTTCTCGTCTTTCGTGGGCTTGCTGCCGTCTGTCTTGCGCTTGGGCAGGCCGAGGGCGACGTTGTCGCGGAGGGTGCGCCAGGGCAGGAGGCGCGGCTCCTGGAACGCGATCGCGCACCGCTGGTCGGCGGGCCGGCTGGGGGAGTCGTCGATGACGACGCTGCCGCTGTCGGGCACGTCGAGTCCGCCGATCTGGCGCAGCAGCGTCGACTTGCCGCAGCCGCTCGGCCCGAGCACGGCGACGATCTCACCGGCCGCCACCTCGAGGTCGACCGCGCGCAGCACGTCGCGCGCGAACCGTCGACCGACACCGCGGACCGAGATCGGCAGGGCGCGGGAGGCGGTGGTCGCGATGGTGGGCATGCCCTGACGGTAGGTGGCCGGGGGAGTTGCTGCTTGGCGGGCGTAACGCGGCGCAACGTGGGGTGTCTTGTCGCGGGCCGGGTTGTGGTGAACGCCGCCGTGATGAGTCGTCTGCGTGAGGCTCCGGTCGACCGGCCGCGACTTGATCGTGTCTCGCGTGGCGCGAACCGCCTCGACGATCCGCTATGCTGATCGGGTTGCCTCGGTCGGGGCAACACCAAGGAATCAGTTGCTCAGCAACAGTTTTCTCGGGCTGTGGCGCAGCTTGGTAGCGCACTTGACTGGGGGTCAAGGGGTCGCAGGTTCAAATCCTGTCAGCCCGACCGTAAAACCCTGATGAAAATTTATTTTCATCGGGGCTTTGTTGTGTCTTGGGTCAGATTTCCGTTGGTCCCCACTGGTCCCCCGAACGTTTTTCGGTTGGCCTGGCTGTGAACAGTAGGCCGGGTCGCGTGTCCCTTCCCGTGGATAAGGGAACCACAACATAGCCGGCACGCTGTGGGGGGCTGCGTGACCGGCGTCCTGCCACGCGCGGGCGGGGGTTTCTGGCGTGCTCGGCGGCGTTGTCCGGACAGGGACAGGAACGCGCTGCCCTGCTTGGCGGCGGAAGCGAGGTGCCGGTCATCGGCGTGCAGGTACCCGCGGGTTGTCTCCATCCAGGCCTGCCCGAGGATCTCCTGCAGGACACGGAGCGGGATTCCGGCGCCGGGCATCCAGGTAGCTCCGGTGTGACGCAGGCAGTGGCGGGTCAGGTCGGGCAGGCCGATGCCGGCGACGATCTTGTCCCAGTTCGTCGCGTCGCGAACCGTCGCGGTGGTGAGGACGCCGCCTTGAGGGCCGACAAGCAGCTGATCCTCGGGGTCTTTGCCTGCGGTGAGGCTATCGAGGACGGGGCGGAGCGGGTCGAGTATTCGGACGAGGCGTTCCTTCCGGCTCTTGGTCTGTTTGGTGATCGGGCCGCCTCTGCCGGGGTAGATCTGGCGGGCGATGACGACGAGGTTCTTCTCGAACCGGACGTTATCGACCCGGAGGCCGGAGACTTCGGAGGAGCGTGCGGCCAGGAGGGCGGCGAGCATGACGAAGTCGCTGTAGGACTGGACGATCTTTACAAGAGTGTTCGCGAGTCGGGTGAGAGTTTTTATGTCCGGGATCGCATGCGCCCGGGGTGAAGACTATTCGGCGGGCTGGGCGCGGAAGGCGTTGCGGTTCAGGCTGCCCTTGGCATGGTTCTTCGCCGGCCTGATCGTGATGAGCCCGTCCCGCACCGCCTCGTCCAGGACGCGCACGAGCAGCGCGATCGCGTACTTGATCGTCGACGCTCCTTGCCGTGTCTCCCAGGCGTCGATGGTGTGGTCGATCACCCCGGCGGTGCTCTGCGTGACCGGTAGATGCCCGAGCGTGGGCAGCACGCGGAGCTTGAGGCCGTACCCGAATGTCTCGCCGGTGGAGGTCGGGTCCAGGCCGCGCGCCCATCGGTCCCCGATCGCGGTGACGAGCTCGGTGAGGGTCATGGACACGTTCATGTTCATCACGGACAATTGCCGCAGCGAGTCGAAGATCACGTGCTCGGAGGCCTCGTTGGCGACAATCTCCGAGCGGATCACCCGGCGCCTGCTGATCGGGTCGGTCGATGTCGGGCGCTGGTGCCGGTCGCCCGGTGATGCGTTCCCATCGAGCGACGGCCGCGGCGTAGCGTCCCTAGCGGCGAAGAACTCCTCGATCAGCGCGAACGTCTCCTCCGGCGTGCCCCGCCGACCTTTATTCATCATGAGGTCGATGATCTGGTGGCTGTGAGCGATCGTGCCTCGCCTTGCCCTTACCTGGTCCAGTGACTCCCCGCCCCTCGCGGAGTCCGAGGCCGACGGCGTTCAGAACAGCGCGGTGGGCGAGGACGAAAATGCGGAACCGTGGATGCGGAGCGCCGACTGCGGAAGCGGGTAAGCCGAGCCACCTCTCGTCGTACCGGAGGTCGGCCAGGTCTCCGAGTACGGCGCCATGAGCCCGTAGAGGTCGGGCTGACTGGGCTCCTCATACACCACGGGTCGGGTTCCACACTGCGAAGGTTGCATCGTCGGGGGTTGCGAGTTCGGGGTTGCGTCGGTCATTCTTATCTCTTTCCGGGGCTGGGCGGATTGCGGGTCCGGAGAGCAGCCCGCGGACGTTCTCGATGACAACCCATTCGGGTTGCAGTGTCTCGATGGCGGTCGCCATGTGCGCCCACAGGCCGGAGCGGGTGCCGGGTGCGAGGCCGGCCATCTTCCCGACTGCGGAGACGTCCTGGCAGGGGAAGCCGCCGCAGAGCACGTCAACGGGCTCGACCGAGCTCCAGTCGATGGCGGTGATGTCGCCGAGGTTCGGGCCGTCGGGCCGGTGGTGGGCGAAGACCCGGGCGACGGGTTCTTTGCTTTGGGAGAACCAGACGGCGTGGGCGTCGAAGACCTCTTCTACGGCGAGGTCGAGTCTGCCGTAGCCGGAGAACAGCGAACCAACACGCAGACGACGGTCCGTGCTCTCGTTGTTCGGCTCGTGCATGAGGACTCCGGCGGATCGGTCACCCCGTGCCATCGTCCACTCGTGAACTCGACGCCGGGCTGGTCACCTGCCAGGTGCACGCCTCGCCTCCCGCACGCTGCTTCGGCCCGCCCGCCCAGCGCAGTCCGGCGCCGTCGTCCCGGCCATTCCTTAGAGCCACCACGCGTCTTGCAGGTCGAGGTCTATGCGACGTCGAAGTCCGGTGAGGCCGCAACTCGGCAGGCGCGAAGCACTTGTGCGAGTGTCGACAATGCGTCGAAGACTCCTAGTGTCTGTCCGAGGAAGTCGAGGTAGCGCATCCCGGAGGGGTCCGTGTCGCTGACAACGCGGCCGGTCTGAAGATCGTGGTGCGCCGTGGCATGGCCGATCGCGTTGCGGCGCTTGTTATCTAGAAGTTCCCCGAGTGACTCCCATCCCGGAACCTGAGCCGCGTAGGCGATCTTGTGCACATTTGCGAGCCTGTCGAACTGCGCGAGGCTTCGAGCCTGCTTGTTCACCGGCACGCTCTGGGGGTGATCGCTTCCGAAGTCATCAGGGGTGCCGCGCTTGACTGTGTTTTGCACGGCGACGAGCGGCCAGATGCACTTGGAAGCAAGCTCAAAGCCTTGCTGGTACAGGTCCCTAACGGTCGCGAACTCGTCTCGGTAGAGCACAAGGTTCTCGAACTTAGCCTGCTCTGCCGGCCCAACGAACCTGACGAGCAGGCCCATTTCCCAGGACTCGTGCCGTTCGACGAAGCGGTTCAACTCGGTGAAGAGGTCTCGTTCTAGCGCAGCCGATTCCTTGCCCCGTGCCCGGAAGGCAAGGAGGTGCTCCTTATGGCGTTTCATCGCCGCAGTGTGTTTTCTGGCGAAGCGATCGATGACCGTGGCCGAGCGGTTACCCGTGGTACCCGCCATCATCGTGGTTACCGTGCCCATCGCCTGGTAGGCGACGCTGGTCCGCTGATGCGCCTTGCTCGGCTCCCAGTCGAGCCCGAACTGCTCCTTTGCGATGCGCGTGAACATCTGCGTGTTGCCCTGAAGGTAGTACTGGAAGAGCATTCGAACCCGGGGCCACAGGAGCCGTCCGGCGTCGAGCGCCTCGTGCCTCTCAGTCTCGAACTCCGTGAACACGTGGTCGCCGAGAATCCGTGCCAGGGTTAACGTGGGAAAGGCGCCGCTCGGAGCGAACGAATCGGCCTCATAAAGCGAAGGCACGAACGGGTTGATAGTCACGACACGATCGCCCGGCAAGTCCGACTCGACGCCGTTAAATACCTCGCATTCGAGATTGATCCTGTGGTCCTCAAGCTCCGTTCCTGACATGGAGCCTCGGATCGGCAAACGACAGTGAGGGCACGGAAGATAGAACCGAGTCCCGCTTGTCGGCTCTACCCCGAGCCGCGCGACGAAGGCCTGCTCGCAACCGGGGCACTTCAGGTGGTAGCGGGAGATCATGCACTCACGATAGCCAGGCACGCACCGCCCGGGCGGCCCGGACAATAGCCCCTCGGGGCCGCGTCGCTCCAGCGCACGTCGGGGCGCTGGACGCGCTGCTTCGATGGGCATCCGCTCACCTCATGAGGGGAGTGGTGAAGGCGGGCGTTGTGACGGTCTCGATGCGCGCGATGAGCGCGGGCGATGGGTATAAGTACCTGCCGCGCACGGTCGCCGCCGGCGACGGTGATCACTCCCTCTCGACGCCGCTGACGAGGTACTACGCGGAGGAGGGCAGCCCGCCGGGGCATTGGCTCGCCTCTGATCGCACCGTCGTCAGCTGCCCAGTGACCGCTCTCCTCTCGCTGAAGTAGACGAGGTGGAGGCGGCAATCGAAAGGCTGACACCCGGACGAAGACCGTGGGCTTACTTCGGCGCATTCGCCACTGACACCGAGCCAAACCCAGAGGAAACCGAGACCAGCACTACGCTGAAAGCCGCACAGCTCTTCGATCGACTCGCTGGCGATCTCGTCCATGGGCTGATTGGCCGTGCGGCTGCACTCGCCGAGGAAAAGGCGCGGAGTGGACCAAGCACGCTGAGAAGCTAGGAGATGGGGCGCTGCGAAGACTCCGTCGTATTCGCTTCACTGATAGTGGCAATCCCGACGATGCTGAAAATGCGGCCTGGAACAGTGAGGTGATAAGGAGAGCAACAGCGCTGTCATAGGTGGTGTCGACTCTTGTCACTGCACTCGAATCAGAAGCTTCGATCGTCCGGATGAAAACCGTGGGTGACTTACGCGGCTTCCCTCACGCCAACATCTCCGTTAGTTTGAGGCCATACTTGAACCTGAACCGTACGTAGGTGTCTGTCAAGATGAGCGAAGCATAGCGACGTTGACTAAATCGATGGCGCTGGCACAATCAGGCTAAAGAACCAATCAGGAGAGAGTTTTGTGAAGATTTCCAGAGTCAACGTTGACGGATACCGACTGCTAAATGAATTCACGATGGATCTCAGAGATGACCTCTCTCTAGTCATCGGAAAAAACAATACCGGCAAGACATCACTATTGAACGTTCTTAGTGTCTATCTATCAGGCTCGCAGTCAGGTTTCGTCTTCGAAGACTTTTCGGTAGCAACGCAGAGGAAACTGCTGGCCCTCCTAATAGACCAGGAGCTAGTCATTCCGGCTACTATGCCCTCAATTACCCTTACCCTCACGATCTGTTATGACGAGGAAGACAACCTGCGGAATCTCTCCAACCTCATGGTGGATCTCTCTCCCGACGCACGTGAGGTGCACCTCCGGTTCTCGAGCGAGATTGCAACGAATCACCTCGAGCAATTGCACGCGGATCTCCACGCGAATTTGTCTGCGGTCGAAGAAGCTCTGGGCAAGAGTCTCGAAGCGGATCAAAAGCGAGATGAAGTTCAGCGTTTCTTGTCAAAGAAGATCAAACACTACCTCGTGCGTAAAGTGGTCTCGTTTGACCCGGATGATGCCAGTGCTGACCTGAACCTCACTGACCAGCTCTCCTCGGTTAGACGAGTACTCAACATCGAATATGTGAGTGCAAGAAGGTCTGTTGAGAACAGAGATTCAGGCAAAGGCGGGAAAACATCTGCACGTGCTCTTTCTCGGCTTTCAAGTGACTACTTCGAGGATCACACCGGGGGCAACGAAGAGAGCGTGCCCTTTATTCAGCTCTCTGCACAAGCGGCCGTCACCGATCGTGAATTCACAAAGGCCTACAAACGGGTCTTCGAGGACGTTATAGCCAAAGTGAAGCGCTTTGGGGCAGTGGCAGGGCTAGGGGGTGACATTCATGTGATGTCAACGATTCAGCCAAGCACACTCCTGAACGACAGCACATCGGTAAAGTACGGAGAGCCTGACACTCTGCTTCCAGAGGACCATAACGGATTGGGCTATCTGAACCTAATCGCCATCATCATGGAGATTGAAATTCGGCTATTGCGTATAAAATCAGCAAACAACTCTGCACCTGCCGATATCAACTTACTGGTGATCGAAGAACCGGAAGCGCACACCCACCCACAACTTCAGTACATATTCATCAAGAAGATAAAGGAGCTACTCAAAGAGCATCGTGAAGACGGAGGCATTCAGCTTCAGACGATAATTACCACTCATTCGTCGCACATTACTGCAGAAAGTGATTTCGAAGATATCAAATACTTCCGCCGTATCGGGGATCGTGTCGAAGCGCGCAATATGACTGATCTCCAACAGAAGTATGGCGAAGATGAGAAGCAGTATCAGTTTCTCACTCAGTACCTAACTCTCACAAGGGCTGAACTCTTCTTTGCCGATAAAGCCATCCTCATCGAAGGCGACACCGAACGAATTCTCATGCGAGCGATGATGCGCAAGATCGACGAAGTGAATCCCGAGCATGAATCGCCACTTGGATCCCAGAATATCTCGGTAGTTGAAGTTGGAGCGCACTCTCAGGTTTTCGACCACTTCATCGAGTTCACGGGCTTGAAGACGCTCATCATCACTGACATAGATAGTGCTGAGGTGGCAACGAGCACGGCTGGCGGCAAAGTGCTTACTGCCTGTGCCGTAGACAAAGGAACTCATACAACCAACGGTGCCCTCAAGCACTTCCTCGGTCTGAAACAGTCAGGCGTAGATGATACCGGTGACCTCAATAACCTTCGGAAGCTTACGTCCGAGGCCAAGCAACTGAAAAAGCAGTCAGGCGCCTGGAAGAGAGACAGCGCAGATTCGTCCCTCTTCGTTGCCTATCAGACTTCGGAGAACGGCTATGAAGCGCGTAGCTACGAGGATGCATTCATACACCTGAATCGCGATTTTATTACCGACAATCTCAGTAGCTTTAGAGGTTTGAAGAATACTGGAAAGTTCAACGACAGCACTATAGATGCCTACGAACTTGCGGATTCCTGCGTCAGCAAAAAGACACATTTTGCGCTGGATGTCATATATGCAGAGACGGCTTCCATTAGTTCGTGGAGTATCCCGGCGTACATTATGGAAGGCCTTGGGTGGCTAAGGGACGCATGATGAAGGAAGTGGAACCAGAAGTCAGGAAAGCCCTGGAATACGCACAAACCGGCAAAGACTTTATCATGCAGGGAGGAGCTGGAAGCGGTAAGACCCATTCAATGCTTAGCTTCCTTGAAGAGCTGTACGCATTACGCCCAGAGACGAGTGTTGCGTGTGTGACATTCACGAACGTGGCAGTAAATGAGATCCGAGGCCGCTTCCCGACACCAGCCCTGAGAGTGTCTACCATTCACGAATTTTTATGGTCGCTTGTAGGACGATTCCAGAAGAACATTCGCGAATCACTGGCAACTTTGGTAAACGAAGGGGTGGTAAAGTCCGCGCTTGATTTGCCTATATCGTCCAGCTTCTGGGAACAGCCAATCACTTATAAGGAATGGCTTAGTCTTGAGGCGGGTGAGATCTCCCATGATGAGCTACTTAAGGTTGCGAAACATCTCTTTTCCGAACATCCCACGCTGGCTAAAATTCTTTCGGATCAGTATGACGTTCTACTCATCGATGAGTATCAGGATACCCCCGTGGACGTCCTATCCATTCTTCTAGAAAAGCTTCCGGAATCAAAAGAGCGTAGCCTGCGGATTGGGTTTTTCGGCGATGGTGAGCAGGCAATTCATGAGGGCGAAAAGGGTCAACTCGTGGTCAAGTCGTCAATTGATTCTGGACAACTTCAACTTATAACTAAAGACCAAAACCGACGTAACCCTTCCGCCGTGCTGAGTGTTATTAATCGGCTACGGGCAGATGGACTTGTGCAGGTGCAGTCTACAGACAGGAACGCGCCCAATTTTGGCCAAGAAGGCACGGCAAGGTTCGTCTATACCGATCGCAACGAACTGAATACAGATGGGCTCAGGAGCCTAGGGTTCTGTCAAGATTGGAGATTTTCGTCAGAAGACACCAAGCTGCTCTATCTCGGAAAATCAATGATTGCGCGCGAGAAGCAGTTCCTCAGACTGATGGCGATATACGACAAAGACCGCGCCGTTGACTACAGCAAGAGGCTAAAGGAGGCGCTGGCCAAGAGGGGAATCTCGCCAAACGATGATGCGACTCTCAGTGAAGTAATCGAGCTTCATGGAAGTTTTGCTCCGCCCACGAGAGGACAGCAAGAGGCTTTTGACGGTGATCCTAATCTGCTGACCTTGGCAGGACGATTCCTTTTTGCGGACATCACAACCACCTCTTCAAGTTCCGACCGGCTCCTCGGTACCAAGAAAGTCTCGGAGCTGGACGATCGCGACCGTGGAGAGAAACGCGACCCGCTCATCAACCACCTCATAGCGATTCAGGAGCTTCGTGTTCTATTCCGACAAGGTAGATTTAGTCCAGTGATGCGTGCTGTGGACAAAACAATCACCAGTATTGCGGATCGTGAGCAAGTTGCTACCGATCTGAAGGCGCTTGACTCGATGGACACTTCAGTTATTGGTGATGTAATAGCCTTCGCGGAGAGCTCAGGGATTTTAAAACGCAAAGACGCGGTACTTCGCTTTCAGGCAAAGCACCCCTATCGCTACGAACTCGTGAGCGCGGTTCCCTTTCAGGAAATCGTGAACCTCCATGAGTATGTCGAAGATTACTCTCCCTATTCGACGCAGCATGGGGTGAAGGGATCGGAATGGGACAACATCTTCGTATCCCTCGATAACGGAGGCTGGAACAACTACAACTTCGAACGACTACTGTCCGATCCGCAAGGTAATAGCTCTGTTCACAATCGGTCCCGGATGATGCTTTATGTAACCTGCAGTCGGGCAAAGAAAAACTTGCTTGTCTACATTCATAAGCCAGCCGAGGCGACGTTGGCGCAAGCTCGGGAGTGGTTTGGTGATACAAATGTGAACCTTGTTGGATAACCGGGTTCTAATGTTTGTTGGTAACTTCACAACAGATCCAAAACATGCGGGATTGAGAGGTTACGGCACCGGTATCCTTCGTTAGCGGAAATGGACCAATTAGGTGACTAACTGCCTGCAAATCCCGCAAAAGAGGTGGCCAGAGCACGTTTTTGAAACAGAAAACTGCAGGTTAGGTGGGCTATCAGCCCTACGCCTACCACCTCGGGGTCAAGGGGCCGTGGGTTCGGTCCTTATCAGCCCGATCAGATGACAGACGGCACATCCGCGTGGTCGTCTTTTCGTGTACGCGGGCGGACTTTATCATGGAGCCGCCTGTGGGCCCACAAAGGCGGGCAGCAGCAAGAGGCCCTCCCAAGGCATCCCATCTCCGAGGCTGAAGCGATGGTTGGGGTCAAACGCGTCGACGGCGTTGATATGAGCCGACACTCGAATAGGCTTACCGTTCAACGACGGCTGTTAGCGTTCGGTCATGGCATCATCTAAGGCTTAGGACGCGGTCCGCTCCTTTGTGTGTGAGCGTGAGTGGTGTCAATTTCATTCGGAGGACAATCTGTCACGGAGTCTCGCAGTCGAGGCGGGCGAACTACTCGAATGCTTTCAATGGGGGCGGACTCCGACGCGGCACGTGTTCAGAGCGAGCTGGCTGACGGACTGCTGGCTCCTGGCCGATCGTCTCGGAGTGGACCCGGATCAGATCGTGCTGGACAAGCTCGAGTTGACTCGCCAGAAGTACCCGGTTGACAAGGCGCGGGGCGAAGTGACAAATACGACGCCCTCCGAGATCGTTCCGCTCGAGTTCGACAGAGAGTCCGTCCATGTCTGGGGCCTCGTCGACCCGAGGAACAGCGACTGGCCAGTCGTCTACGAGCTCGACCAGACGAGTCCGATGAAGTCGGGCCGGCACCCGGAAGAACGGCTCCGCGATATCTACGTCGGGGAGACCCGTAACGCCGTCGCCCGGCTCAGACAGCACCTCGTAAACCCCGAGAAGCGCCAGCTGGACAGCATCCGCGTCATCGTCGACGAGACCTTTAACAAGTCGGCCTGCCTTGACCTCGAGTCCCGTCTCATCCAGCTCCTGTCCGCCGATGGTTCCTACAGCGTTCTGAATCGCTCGGACGGCGGTACACGGACGGCGAGGTGCGCCAGTTTGTCCTCAACGTCTACGGCGTCCTGCTCACTCGGGGGATCCGGGGGACTTACGTATAAGTCGTCGACCTGGCCCTCCGCGAGTTCTTGACGCCGTTTCTGGCGTTCAGCCGTAAGGCTGCAGGACTTAACGCGACTTAGTCCCGTGATGTTCTGTCCGTCCACGTCATGACCGGCAGCTAGATGGCCTCGTAGGTGAGGTCGCCGTAACCTCCACAGCCTGCCGAAAGCCTACCTCGCTGGGGAGCGGCTCACCACGAGATCGATTTCCGCTCGGCGGTATCTAGGCTGACCACATGACGTGGGCATCCAGCGAGGGAACCCGTCGCTCCATGCTCTCGAACAAGGCACGGGACACGAAGCCCGAGTTGGCCGTTCGCCGGGCACTGCATGCAGCAGGATTCCGCTACCGCGTGGACGTCAGGCCGAGCCTCGAACTGCGCACCCGCGCGGACATCGTCTTCACCAGACAGAAGATCGCCGTCTTCATCGACGGCTGCTTCTGGCATGGGTGTCCGGTGCACGCCACGCGACCGACGCGCAACTCCCACTACTGGGTGCCCAAGCTCCAGCGCAATGCGGAGCGCGACCTCGAGACGACCGCCAGGCTCGAAGCGCTCGGCTGGACGGTGCTGCGGTTCTGGGAACACGAGGAAGTCGGCGCCACCGTGGAGGCCATCGCGAGGACGTGGAGAGCGCGGACGGAGTAGCTGCTGCAACCCAGTGGCGGCAGCTCCTGGTCGATGTGCACGCGCCACTTGACCCTGCCCCGCGGTCACGGTTTCTACTGGGTACACGCCGGCACACCAGCTGGCGCGACGGAGAGGAGCCCACCCGTGGCCTGGAGCACCCGCGAGCTGGCCGAGCTGGCCGGCACGACTGTGGAGTCGGTGCGTTATTACCACCAGCTGGGGTTGCTCGACGAGCCCGAACGGCTCGGTAACGGATACATGCAGTACGAGGTGCGACACCTGGTGCGCCTCCTGCAGATCACCCGGCTGACCGAGCTGGGCGTTCCGTTGGCCCAGATCGAAGCGATCGTCTCGACCGACGACGACCCCCAGGGTGCCCTGCGCACCATCGACGCCGAACTCGCCGCCACGATCGAACGGTTGCAACGGATTCGGCGCGAACTGGCGGCCATCCTGCAGCACGGGACCAGCGCCTCCTTGCCCGAGGGGTTCGCCGAAGCGGGGCGCGACCTGAGTGCTGCGGACCAGTCGCTCCTCCTCATCTGATCTCGCGTGTTCGACGACGACGCGATGCGCGACCTGCGACAGATGCTCGTCGCCCCCCCCCCGCGCACCCCGGCCGACATCGCGCTCGACGAGCTGCCGGCCGACGCCGATCGCGCCACCCGCCGCCGTCTCGGCGAGCAGTACGCGCCCGTTCTCGCCGCGGTGGTCGAGAAGTATCCGTGGTTGAAAGATCCGGGGTCTCGGGCACGGGGGAGCGCCTCCTCGGCCGAGGCGACCGTCGCAGAGTCGGTCGGCGAGCTCTACAGGGGCGCCCAGCGCGAGGTGCTCTATCGCGCCAGCCTGATCAGGACCGGTTCCCTCGACGCGCTGGCCGCCCTCGAGGACGCGCTTCCCCGGAGGGGGAGTGAGGTGCGTTCTGGCGGCGTGGGGCGGGTTCCTGTCATCGGTGGCTGGTCAGCGCTGACCCGCCGCGGATGACACCGACGCGCCGCACCCAACGGCTCGACCCACTCGGCTAAACCGTTGGGTCCGCCTGTCCGCTTCAGCGACACCTATCGGAGTAGATCACCATGTCCCTCACGCTGACTGCTTTATCCATCACGTCCATCGCACTGCCTGGTGCGTCCGGTTCCACGGGTCCTCTGCCCGAAGGCCCGTTCGGCTGGTTCAGGAACTGGTGGGGCAGGTGCCCGAGGAGACGTTCGGGCGCAAGCCCGAGAAGAAGGGCCAGAAGCGTTTAAAGCACTGGCTGGTGAGGGTTGGAGTCCCCGGAAGCAGCCTCCTCGCCCCGCTCGCCCGCCCAAATGTGTTCACTGCCGCGACCCTAACCGACCGCGGCCTCTCCAAGGGCTGGGTCATGCTCGGGCAGGCCGACGTGATCGTGCTCTACACATCTGGGCTAGCGATGCCGGCCACGGGAATGCTGAGCGTGTTGGGGAGCTAGTCCGCGTACGCAACCGTGATGTCATTTGCGCCACGCAACCATGGTCGATCACGAGCGCGCCAACGACGATTTCGGTAAGACACTCGGCTCTAGATGGGGGAAGATATTGAGATGGACATGACCATAACCCTCGGTGATCTCTTTGGATCGATATCTGCCGTCGTTGTAGCGTTGGTTGCGTTCGATTTCCAACGCCGCCGCCGCAATAATCAGCTTGTCCGTAACCTAGCTGACGACTTATCTGCACGGCGTGCCCTACGTCACATTGAGCCCCCTCGCCTAAGTCCCCACACGGAGGAAGCAATGCGGTGCCGGGTGAGTGTGCAAGCGGCACAGGATCGTATTTCACAGATCCGAGACGAGGTGCACCCTAACGAGTCATTGCGTGATTATCTCCAGAGGATGGTGTATCTGTGCGTCAAGTACAAAGAGGCTGTGGAGGTCAGGCCCGATCGTTGGCAATTCGAACTCATGGAACTTCGAACGGGTATTGAAGAGAGTCTCCGTCATATTGAGCGTGTGCTTCGCCTCAAGCATGGCTCTCTACCAACGCCCGGGGGTTGGGAGTTGTCCTAGTCGATGCGGCACCGTCACTGCTGTGCGGAAACTCCTCCGGGCTCCAGGCCGTTCTCCGTCAGGTAGCGCAGAGCCCTTTCGACGGTGAGGATCTTCCGCTTCAGGTCTTTCAGGCCCGGTGCGGATTCGTCGCTGAATTCGTCCATGCGTTCGTGCTGGCGGCGGACCTCGATCTCGATCTGCGCGAGCACGCTCCAGACCGCGGGGTCGGGCTCGAGGCCCTGCAGCTGCCTCAGGATGGTCGCGGCGAGGCGACGCTCTACGATGGCCTCGAGGGTCTCGGCTGTCGTGCCCTGCCCGGCGAGTCCGAAGGCGATGCCACCGCCGCCTGCCGAGACGAGGGTTCCGGCCGTCAAAAGGCCGCCGATCATCCCACCTGGTCCGAACGTCGCCAACGCGCTCGTGATGGCTGCAGCTCCAGCGAGGCCCGGCGCGGCGGCCAGCGCCAAACCCCCGGTGGCTACGACTATCGCTGCCGCGCCGACACTGAGGGCGCCCCACTTGATCCAGCCGGCGCCGCGGCCCGGGCTGAGGACACTCCGGGCGCGCTTAGCAGCCTCGAAGATGTCGATGCCGTACTGCGTGCCCAGCCCCATCTCGGCGCAGAGTTCTTTCATCGCCTCGAGCCACTTCTCACGCGGCAGGTCGATCTCGAAGGGACGGAGGACGTTCTCGGCCGCCAGCACGGTGAGGAGGACGACCGCTTCGTCTTTGCCCAAATAGCGCCCCGGTTGCGGTTCGACGAGGTCACCTGTCGGGCTGGGCTGATGGACCATGAGCCGCGTCACGTTCAGGGGAACCTGTCGGCCCTCAGCGTCATTGCGCGTGACGATGTCCGTCACGACATCCGTCTGAACACGGCGGAGTGCGCCGGTGAATCGGTCCAGCTCGTCGCCCTTCAGTCGCCTCCGCATGAGATGGGCATAACGCAGCGCCATGAGCGCCATCGATTCGGCCGGATCGAGAGGGATGTCCACGCCCTTTTCGACAGCCTCGAGCTCGGTGGACAGGGAGCCGAACAGGGCGTACCCGATCGCTGCGCCGACGGCGTCTGATCCCAGGTACTCCTCGGCGAGGTGTCCTCGGATGAATGACGGAGTCGTGGCGATGCGGAAGTCCACCATCCACGGGAACACGGACGACAGCCCGCGGTGAGCCGCGACGGGGTCCGACGCGTTCCAGAAGTTGACCCACCAGGCGAGGTTGAAGGGAGGCTCCTTCAGGCCGTCTTTCAACTTGTCGACGTCGAAGGCACCGTTCGCTAGAGGGCTCCCGATGGTGACCATCCCGACCACCTCGACCTCGGCAGGAAGGCGGCGCAAGAGATCGGCCGCGATGACCGAGCCGAGGCTATGGCCCACGAGCACGATGCGACCCGTCGACGGCAAGGCGTTCAACACCCGGTTGAGCACCTGAGCGCGGATCTGCGGGTTCGAGAGGTAGTTTCGGGCCTGCTTGAAGAAGGGTACGGCCACGGCAGCACTCACGGCGGTGTCCAACCCCAGCAAGCCGTTTCCCCGCGCGTGCTTGCCCAGGCGCCATTCGACAGCACCCATCCGGCTTTCGAAGGCCCGGCGGTTGGTCTTCGCCGCTTCGCGAGTGGGAGCCTTCCCGGTGTAGTCCGGGAGCGTCTCGCGGACATCCCAGTCCTTCAATGCATGGGCGTACTTCGGGGCCATGACCTCCGCCGATTCGAGACCCGGGTACCCCAAGCGCACCAGAGACTCCGACAGGGTGGCCTTCCATTTGTCGTCTTGATCGCCGTCGCCGACGCCGTGGAGGAAGACGAGGATGGGGCTGTTGTCACAAGTGGCTCCAGTGCAGTTCGAGAGGTCGTAGTGGTGTGAGAGGCGCAGGCTCTCGCCCGGCGACTCGCAGATGTGGCATTCGGTGCCGGTGCTCCCGGGACGGGGCTGATACGGCCGACGGGCGGATGAGCCCCCGTCGCGTCGACGGTGCGTGCCTAGGCGTAGGCCTTGACGGACTCGCGGATGGCGTCGGCGTGGGAGTAGATCTCGTCGAGAGACTCGATGGGGTGCTTGGTCTCGACCTTGGCGGCATCGAAGAGGCCGAGGTACTTCTGCTTCTTGCCGTTGAAGTGCAGGCGCGCGATCGGCTTGCGGTTGTTGTCGTCGAGCAGCACCGCGAAGTACGACTTCGCGTCACGGTGGACGACCCGCTGCGGCTTGACCTCGCTGCACGCGATCGCCTTCACGATCTGGTAGCCCTCGAGCTCCTCCAGCGTGGTCTCGGTCTCCGTGTCACGATCCAGATCCGCCTCGACGACGGCCTCGCTCGTCACCGCACCGGCGGGCGCCTCCGCGGGGATCGACGGGAAGCTCGACGAGCCGAGTGCCGTCTTCAGACGATCGTTCACCTGGTCGTTCAAGAACTGCTTCGAGGCCTTCGTCACGAGCGGCGTGAACTGCTCGCGCACCTTCTGCGTGAACGACCCCTCGTAGACCCGCGTGGTCACGAACTTGATCCAGTCGTCAGACGGCTCGCGGAACTGCGCGGCGATGGCCCGCTTGAGCTGGCCGACGTACTTGAGCTCCTCGGCGGCGCTGATGACGGAGTCGAGGTCGAAGACGTCCTTCGTGAGCTTGCTCAGCTCGGGCAGCAGGGTCTCGTCGATGTCCGACAGATCGAGCACCAGGAACGGCTTGTCGTCCATCCGGTTCGGCGCGTCGAGGTCCGTGTAGAAGTGGTAGCTCTCGCCGTTCGTGAGAACTGCGATACGGGCGTTGGTGACCGCGAAGTAGCGGTACAGCTGCGAGGCGTGCTCGATGCGGAGCGGTTCAGTCGACTTCTTGCACTCGATGAGGATCTGCACCTCGCCGTCGCGCATAATCGCGTAGTCGATCTTCTCGCCCTTCTTCACACCGACATCGGCCGTGAATTCGGGCACCACCTCGAGGGGGTTGAAGACGTCGTAGCCGAGGATCGTCGAGATGAACGGCATGATGAACGCGTTCTTCGTGGCCTCTTCGGTCTGAATGGCCTCGCGCTGGTTCTTGACCTTCAAGGCGAGTGCGGCGAGCCGCTCGGCAAACTCCATCGTTGTCCCCTTTGTGACGGTTTCTCATGACCTTAGGTCATGAGTTGCCTGATTCGGGACGCCGCCGTGCATCTAGCCAGTCCCGTTAGAGGGTCAGCGGCCGGTAGCTGACCTTGGGCAAGGTCACATTTGCAGGAGCGCCGGTTACCGTGGCCGAATTGCTGCCCGAAAATTTGGCTAGGAATTCCGCAGAGCGGCTGCCATACGTCACAGTGAGAGAGTGAGCACTCCTACCGACGACTCCGTCACGATCGTCCCCATCTGGCCCGCCTTCGTCATCCCCGTACTTCGGGTACTCGAGGGCGGTCAGACTCTCCATCGGAAAGACGTGGCAGACGAAGCGGCCGTTATAGCGGATCTATCCCGTGAAGCTCGTTCCGAAACTCTGCAGTCGGGCGGCTTCAGGTATGAGCAGCGCCTCGGATGGGCCTTGAGTCACCTGTCCAAGGCGAGCTGGGTGAGTAGGCCCACCCGCGGGCACTACGCCATCACTGACGCTGGTCGAGCAGCCCTCGAACGTTTCCCTCAGGGGTTCGACTACGCGCTGGCTCGCGAGGTGCTCAAACCGTTCTGGCCCACTGCGGTGAAAAAGACGGTAACTGCATCGACGCCCGGCAGTGATATCGCTCAGGCCGACGCTGACATCCTCGACCCGATTGAGCAGATCGAAGACGGAATCAGGCGCATTGAAGCGGAGGTAGGCGAGGAGCTGCTCAGCCGCCTTCGAGATAGTCACCCTGATTTCTTCGAGCAGGCAGTCGTCGACCTGCTGCTCGCCATGGGCTACGGGGGAGCCGAACAGCGAGGTAGGCGCATCGGAGGTTCTGGTGATGGCGGCGTCGATGGCGTCATCGACCAAGACGCTCTGGGGCTCGACCGCGTCTACATCCAAGCTAAGAGATACAAGGCCGGGAACAACATCAGCGGTGAAACGATCCAGGCTTTCGTCGGGGCGCTGCACGTATTCGGGGCCACCCGTGGGGTGTTCCTGACGACGTCGGCCTTCACCCCGGCGGCGATCAACTACACGAGCAAGGTGCCGTCACGGGTGGTGCTGATCGACGGGCCCCGTCTAATCGACCTCATGATCAAGTACCGCGTCGGCGTGCAAGTTCAAAAGACTTACACCGCCGTAGAACTCGACGCCGACTTCTTCGACTAGGTCCCTCGCCCGACGCTCGCTGGAGCGTCAGCTGTTGTCACATGTGGATATCGTCAGGTCATGCCTGTTGGAACAGCTGAACGTGCCTTCGCTGCCGCCGCCGAGGACGACGGAATCGTGCTGTCAAGGGCTCGCGTCCCGTGGCTGAATCAGCGGGGTCATCTCGGGTTGCCTGACGAAGCCTCAGCCGTGTGCAACTAGCGAGGATCTTCGACGCCCTCGGCGGCCACGCTGAGGAGCAGGCCGCAAAGAGACTCACTTCGTTGCCGGGTGATTTCTTCCACGAACCCACGGGCACGTTCATCGAAATCGACGAGTTCCAGCACTTCACGTCCCACCGACGTCGAGCACTCGAGCTCTACCCGGCTTCTGCGCCGCTCGGATTCGCTCGGGACGCCTACCTGGCTCTGTGTGACGAGTTGGCATCGCGGGCGGACAGGTACCGCGCCTCGAAAGCAGCGGTCGGCTTCGGAGAGGGCGGGCGACAGAAGCAACGGGCCTATCACGATGCACTCCGAGATCTGGCAGCGCCCTATCTGGGAGCTCCTCCGGTGATGCGCTTTCCTGTTCTGGACGGAGATGGCGCATCGGCGTACGAGCGGGCTCGTCCCCGTCTCCGACACCTCCGTCCCTAGTCCGATCGGGTAGTCGCGCTTCACTGTGGTGGGGGCTGCGAGAGGATCGAGTGGTCAGAAGATGTCCTTCGCGCGTCGGCCAGGGACATCTTCTGACCAGTCGATCACGGAGCGATCAAGAGTTCGTACGCGATGACCCGTAGCGCCCGCATTCGTGCCCGGGGCCGGGTCGCCGCCGTCCACATCCCGTGACCTGACACGCCTCGAGGCTGCCGGCCGACTTCCTCCAGTCCGGCGCCGCGAGGCTACGCCGGGGCTCCCAAGACCGAGACGACCGCGTCGAGCGCCGTCGGCGTGGTCGTCGCGTGCACGCTGAGGCGCACGCGGTCGTCGCCGTGCAGCGTCGCCGTCACTCCGGCGGCCTCGAGACGGGCGCCGACCGACTGGGCCGAGCCGGCGGGGACACCCGCCACGACGATGCCGGCACGCTCCGAACGAGCCGTCGGCGACAGCACCGGCACGTCGGCAGCGCCCAGCCGCGCGATCAGCTCACCCGCCGTGTCGGCGATCCGCGACGCGATCGCGTCGACGCCGACCGACTCCACCTGCTCCAACGCCGTCGCCAGCGCACCCGACGCGAACGGCGAACCGTTCGTCACCGACAGACGCTGCGCTCCGGGCAACGGCTCGTGCGGCACGCCGTCGTAGCGCGAGGCGCCCTCGACACCCGTCCAACCACCCAGAACCGGACGGAGGCGCGAGAGAGCCCGCGACGACAGTGCCACGAACCCCGTTCCCCACCCCGCCCGCAGCCACTTCTGACCGCCGACCACGAGCGCGTCGGCCAGGGTCCAGTCGGCGTCGAGCACACCGAAGCCCTGGATGCCATCGACGACCAGGAGGCGGTCGCCGACCGCCTCACGGAGCCCGGCGAGGTCGGCCACGGTGCCGGTGCGGAAGTCGACCGCACTCACCGCCACGGCCACGGTGTCGGGTCCGATCGCATCGGCGACCCGCTCGGGCGTCACAGGCGCGAGTGGCTGCCCCGGGACGGCGGGCAGCGGACGGACCGTCGTGAGCCCCGCCTCCTCCGAACGCCACCACGCGTACAGATTCGACGGGAACTCCGCACTGCTCACCACGACCTCGCCCCGCGGCAGACCGAACGCGATCTGCATCAGCCCCAGGGAGGTGCTGCTCGCCAACGCCACCCCGCTCCGGTCGAACCCGGAAAGACGCGCCACCGCCGCCAACGCCCGTTCGTCCTCCGCATGCAGACCCGACGACGGCACCCCGGCGCTCGCCGCCGTCGCCAGACGCGTGATCGTCTCGACCACGTCTCGCGACGGCGGACCGTAGCTGCCGAAGTTGAGGTACCCGACGGGCTCGGCGAACGACGCGAGATACGCATCGAGCGCCGAGCTCGCGCCGACGCCAGCAGTCACGTCGGCAGCAGCCGTCACTCCGGCGCCCGCACCAGCCGTCACGCGAGCACCCGCTGCAGGAACTGCTTCGTCCGCGCCTCCCGCGGCGCACCGAGCACCTGCTCGACCGGCCCCTGCTCGACGATCCCGCCGTCGGCCATGAAGACCACCCGGTCGGCGACCTCCCGCGCGAACTGGATCTCGTGCGTCACGACGAGCATCGTCATGCCGTCGCGCGCGAGGTCGCCCATCACCTTCAGCACCTCGCCGACCAGCTCGGGGTCGAGCGCCGACGTCGGCTCGTCGAACAGCAGGAACAGCGGCTTCATCGCCACGGCCCGCGCGATCGCGACCCGCTGACGCTGCCCTCCCGAGAGCTGACCGGGGTAGGCGTCGACCTTGTCGCCGAGGCCCACCCGCTGGAGGATCTCGACGGCCTCGGCCCGCGCCTCCTTCGCATTCCGCCTCTGCACCCGCACCGGGCCCTCGATGATGTTGCCGAGCACGGTGAGGTGCGGGAAGAGATTGAAGTGCTGGAAGACCATCGCGGTGCGCGCCCGCTGCGCCGACAGCCGCCGCTCGCTCAGCTCGTGCAGCACGCCGCCGCGCAGCTCGAAGCCCATCGGCTCGCCTCCGACCCAGACCTCGCCCGCGTCGGGTTCCTCGAGCCGGTTCAGCGTACGGAGGAACGTCGACTTGCCGGCGCCCGACGGCCCGATGATGCAGACCACCTCGCCGCTCCGCACCGTCATCGACACGTCGCGCAGCACCTCGTTGCTGCCGTACGACTTGCCGATCCCGATCGCCTCGAGGACGGGGGCGGCGTCGTCGACGGGACCCGCGCCTCCTGCGGGACCCGCGCCTCCGGCGGGTGTGCTCTCTGTCGCGGTCACGGGGTGCTCCTCACGAGGGGTGCGCGGCCGAGGTCGGCAGCGATCTTGCGACGCAGCGCGCGGGCGTTCGGCGGGCCGCCGGGGCGGCGATCCTGCCGGTCGAAGCCGCGCTCGAGATAGAACTGCCCGACGCTCGCGACGCTGACGATCACCATGTACCAGATGGCCGCGGCGATCAGGGTCTCCATCACCTGCAGGTTGAACGAAGCGATGTTGTTCGCCGCCTTGATCAGCTCGAGGTAGCCGATGACCGACGCCATCGCCGTGCCCTTCAGCATGTTGATGAAGTCGTTGCCCGTCGGCGGGATGATGATGCGCATCGCCTGCGGCAGCACGATGCGGGCCATGCGCTGCATCGGCGTCTGACCGATCGACTGCGCGGCCTCGATCTGACCGCGGTCGACGCTCTTCAGCCCGGCCCGCACGATCTCGGCCATGTAGGCGCTCTCGTTGAGGGCGAGACCGAGGAACGCCGCGACGAACGTCGTCATGATGTCGTTCGTGCTGACGTCGACGAACACCACGTCGGTGAACGGCACGCCGAGCTGCAGCCGCGGGAAGATCAGCGCCAGGTTGTACCAGAGCAGGATCTGCAGCAGCACCGGCAGCCCGCGGAACAGCCAGGTGTAGCCGGCCGCGAACGCCTGCGCCACCGGGTTCTTCGAGATGCGCATCAGGGCGATGATCACGCCGATCACGATCGCGCTCACCTGCGCGACCACGGCCAGCACGATCGTGCCGACCAGACCCTGCAGGATGATCGGCGACACCAGGTAGTACGGGATGTCGCGGTACGAGATGTCGCCCTGCGACGCCCCGTAGACGAGCGCCAGCAGCAGCACCGCGATGACGACGGCGCTGATCCAACGGCCCCAGTGCTTCAGACGGACCTGGGGGAGCAGCTCGCGGGTGAGGGTTCCGACGCGACCCGCGCCTCCTGCGCTCCCGGGGGTGGGCCGAGCCGAGGAGGTGCGGGTCGCGTCGGACCCGTCACCGCCCGGAGGTCGTGTGGTCGCCATCTACTCGCCGCCGTTGACGACGGCCTCGGTCACGCTGCCCGAGGTGATGCCCCAGGCGTCGAGGACCTCGCCGTAGGTGCCGTCGTCGATCAGCGAGTCGAGCGCGGCCGCGATGGCGTCGCGCAGCTCGGGGTCGTCCTTGTTGACGCCGATGCCGTAGGGGGCGCCGTCGATCACGTCGCCGGGCACGACCTCGAAGGCCTCGCCGCCCTGCGCGGTCTTCGAGATGTAGACCGCGCTCGGCAGGTCGTTGACGATCGCGTCGATGCGACCGGTGCGCAGCTGGGTCTGGTTCTGGCTGTCGCTGTCGGTCACGGTGATCTCGAGGGGCTCGTCGCCGTCGGACTCGCACTGCGTGCTGGTCGCCTCGGCGAACTCCTGCTGGCTCGTGCCGGTGACGACGGCGATCGACTTGCCGCACAGTGTGTCGGGGCCGGTGATCTCGGCCGGGTTGCCCTTCTGCACCATCAGCGTGATGCCCGAGGTGAGGTAGTCGACGAAGTCGATCGCCTCCTGCCGCTCGGCCGTGTCGTTCATCGCCGCGATGGTCACGTCGACGCGACCCGACTGCAGGCTGGTGATCAGCGAGCCGAAGTCCTGGTTCTGGTACTCGACCTCGAGACCGAGCTTCTTGCCGACCGCGGTGATCAGGTCGTGGTCGGAGCCGATCACCGTCGAACCGTCTTCGGCGAAGAAGTTGTTCGGGGCCGACTGCACGTTCGAGCCGACGTTCAGGGTGCCCGCGTCGGCGATGTCGGAGGGGACCTGCGAGGCGAGGGCGTCGTCGACCTCGACGGCGTCGAGCAGGGCGCTCGTGTCGGGGATGGTGGACGAGGCGCTGCCGCTGCCGCTGCTGCCGCTGCCGTCGCCGGCGTCGCCGGGTTGCGGGGCGCTCGGTCCGCCGCAGGCTGTGAGGCTCAGCGCGAGCACGGCACCGGTCGCGACGGTGCCCCAGAGGGCGGAGCGGGTGCGGGGTCGTGTCATGGTCGAGCCTTTCGTGAACGTCGTCGGTCATCGCGAGCTGGCCGGGTCACCGGCTGCGTGAGAAGAAATTATCACAGTGCGAGGATTCAGTCGTGCGTCGGTAGCCTGGGGGCATGACTAGTCACGACGGTGCGAGGGCGACCGAGGTCGACCGCAGCCGCGAGCTCCGGGCCGAGTTCGGGCCCTACCTGCCGCTGATGGGGTTCCTGGCCGAGCTGCTCGGACCGCGCACCGAGGTCGTGCTGCACGACACGAGCGACCTCAGCCGGTCGATCGTCGCGCTGACGAACGGTCACGTCAGCGGGCGCAGCGTCGGCGGGCCGGCGACCGACCTCGTGCTCAAGGTGCTGCAGAACCACGAGCACGACGACCGCGACTTCCTCGCCAACTACCTGGCCGAGTCGCGGACGGGCGGCACGTTCCGCTCGTCGACGTTCTTCATCCGCGACGTCGACGGTGAGGTCGTCGGCATGCTCTGCGTCAACATCGACGACGAGCCGCTGACCCGGGCGCGCGATCTGCTCGAGGCGATCACGGCGACCACCGGGCTGGTCAAGGGCGCCAGCCGAGGAGGCGCGGGCGACGCCGGTCAATCGCCCGCCCTGGTCGCCGAGCGGCTGAGCATGAACGTCGACGAGCTCGCGCTCGACGGGGTCGCGCGCATCGTGGCGGCACGGGGAGTCGACCCGCAGCGCATGACGCCCGAGGAGAAGATCGCGACCGTGCGCGAGATCGAGCGGGCGGGGGTGTTCCTGCTGAAGGGGGCCGTAGCGCAGGTGGCCGTGGCGCTGCGCGTGTCGGAGCCGACGGTGTACCGGTACGTGCGGCAGGTGCGGACCTCGGGGTGATCGCTGCGCGGTGGCGGGATCGGTGTTCGCGGTGGTGCCGCTCTCGAGTGGTCAGAAACTGCTCTTCAGGGCTGCTGCAAGGACATCTTCTGACCAGTCGAGTCGCGCTCGAGGCGGCGCTGGCGCCTGCCGTGCAGCAGGACGACCACCAGCGTGGCCAGTGCGGTCGCTCCGGCGATGATCGCGGTCGACGTCAGGGTCGTCGGCGCCATCAGCGGCAGGTCGAGGAACCGGACGTTCGCGACGACCCAGGGTGCCGCGACCAGCACGGTGAGGATGACGACGGCGAGTGCTGCGCCGAGCGGCCGCAGGCGGGGGCGGCGGCGCAGCAGCCAGTCGGGGAGGCCGGCGAGCATGCCGGCGACGAGGCCGTAGAACCAGAGGGCCACCGCCCCGCCGAGCATCACGGGGAAGACCATCGCGAGGGCGGCGAGCCCCTCTGCCGACTGCTCCACGACCACCGAGAACAGGACGAAGCCGATGGGGATGAGGCAGAACGCGGCCGCGCCTCCCCAGGCCGTCGTCCAGGGGAGCAGCGACAGCAGCGTCGAGCGGCGGCGCTGCGGCTCGGCCCGGGCGGGCGTGCTGGCGGCGGCTGCGAGAGCGTGGGTGAGGGCCATGGTTCGACGCTAGGCAGAACCGGCGGCGGGGGCGTCGTCCGCAGGGTGCAGTGAGGTCGTCCTCAGGGACGGAACACGGCCGACCTCCGAGCGAGCAGGAGGGGCGGGTGCGGTGGCCGGCGACAGGTGGGGCTTCGCGGATTCGCTCTTACGTCTGCATGCGTAATAGCTCGAATGCGACTCCGGTCAGCGCGGGGTCGAGGCGTCGGGGGAGTCCGTGGCGTCCGTCCCGGCGTCGGCTGCCGCGGTCTGCGCGACCGGAGCCGCGGGTGCGATGGAGGAGGCGGGCGCGACGTTCGCCGCCTCGGCCTCCTGCCGCTTGCGCTTCAGGTAGAAGATGAAGCCGAACTGTCCGAGACCGCCGACCAGCAGCAGCCAGCCCATCGGCTGCCCGAAGACGAGCAGCACGGCGCCGAACACCAGCCCGACGATGGCGTACACGAGCAGGGTCTTCTCGGACTTGATCATTCCTCCACACTAGGGGCGCAGGTGAGACCGGCGCCGCGCCTCCTTGTGGGGGTGCCCACCGAGGAGGCGCGGGTCACCAGGGTCACCCCGTGGACGACACTCGACGGATGCGGGCGCGCCGACCGTGACCTAGCGTGGAGGGATGCCCCTCGTCGTGCCGTTCATCGTCCTCGCCGGGTGCGCCGTCGTCTTCGGCACCACGCTCGCCGCCGCCCGTGGACGCCTCGGCGTGAACCAGCTCGCCGGCATCCGGTTCCGCCACGTGATGGAGTCGCCCGAGACCTGGCGCGCCGGGCACCGCGCCGCCCTCGTGCCCGTCGCGATCGGCTGCGCGCTCGCCGTGGGAGCCGCGTTCGTCCCCGTGGCGGTGCCGTTGCGCGAAGGCGTCGAAGCGCTGTGGATCATCGTGAGCATCGTCTGCCTGCTGCTCGGCACGCTCGTCGGGGCGTGGCGGGCGGACCAGGCTGCGACCGCGGTCTCGGCGTCGGCGCTGGCGTCGGACTGAACCCGCGCGCGACGTCGTTGGTCAGAAGATGCTCTTCGCGTGCCGACGAAGGGCGTCTTCTGCCCACCCTGAGACTGGCGTGGGGCTTCGGTGGTCGGAAGTGGTCCTTCTCGCGCCGATGAAGGACATCTTCTGACCACTGGAGCGGAATTCCCCCGGAGCACCGAGGAGGCGCGGGTCAGACCGGCGACACCGGCGCAGCACCCGCAGCACCAGCACCAGCACCCGCGCCCGCACCACCCGGCCCACGACGCGCCCCGACCTCTCTCTGCAGGACCAGCGCCGCGCCTCCTACAGCAGCCGCATCGGCGACGTAGGCCGACAGCTCGACCCTCACCCGGTGTCGCCCCTTGGCGAAGAAGTCGTCGGCGATCCGCTGCCGCACCACCTCGAGATAGAGCGGCCCCGCGGTCGTCAGCGACGGCCCGGCGAGCACCACCGAGTCGAGATCGAGCAGGTTCGCCATCGACACGACCGCGTTCGCCAGGTGGTCCGCCGACTCGGTGATCAGCTCGACCGCCAGCGCATCGCCCTCGACCGCCGCCTCGGCGACCAGCGTGAAGTCGGCGAAGGGATCCTCGTTGTCGGTCAGCACCAGACTCGTCGCCCGCCCCGCCGCCACCGCCGCCCGCGCCCCGAGCGCCACGCTCACCGGCCCGGCGAGCTGCTCCGCCGACACCCGGTGCGCCACCGGCCCCGGCCCCCGGTACCGCATCTGCCCGAGCTCGCCGGCGTTCGAGCTCGCCCCCCGGTAGATCGCCCCGTCGAGCACGATCCCGGCGCCGATCCCCGCCCCGAAGTACACGGTGCAGTGCGCGGCGCTGTCGCCGACGGCACCGCCCCAGAACTCGCCGATCGCCGCAGCCGTCGCGTCGTTGTCGAGGATCACCGCGAAACCCGTCGCCTCGGCCGTCGCCTCGCGCAGCGGGAAACCCGCCCACTCCTCGAACGGCGGCGCCCCGAGGATGCTGCCCGTCGTCAGATCGATCGGCCCGGGCGTCACGAGGCCGAGACCGGTCACCCGGTCGGCCTCGACGCCGATCGATTCCAGGAAGGCCGAGACCGTCGAGGCGATCCACGCGACGGCCGACTCGGGCGACTGCCCCCAGACGCCGGCGACGCGGCTCCTCCCCACGAGGGCGCCGCCGAGATCCGTCAACACCACCGTCACGAAGTCCGCCCCGAGCTGCACCCCGAGGGCATACCGTGCTCGTGGGTCGATGGTCAGCAGCACACGGGGCTTGCCGCCGGTCGACTCGCGACGCCCCGACTCGACGACGAGTCCGTCGAGCAGCAGCTGGCGCACCACGTTCGACATGGTCGCCTGAGTGAGGCCGGTGGACTCGGCGAGCTCGACTCGACTGATCGGCCCCTGCGAGCGGATCAGGTCGAACGCGAGCGCTCGGCTCGTGGGCACCGCCAACAGCGGACGCGGGTTGACCATGTCGTACCTCCTGGCGATATCGTAGGCTCTGCACGGCTTAATAAAGTCGATTGACAAAGTGCGAGCGCGCGACACCGACGTCCGAATCTCTCCTAGCAAGGGCACCCATGGTCTTCTCACCCCTCCACGACGGCTGGACCCTCGAGGCCGTCTCCGGTCCCGTCCCCGACGCCGCGGCCGCCCGGCTCGTCGGGGCGACGATCCCCGCGACCGTCCCTGGCTGCGCCCACACCGACCTGCTCGCCGCCGGTCTCATCACCGACCCGTTCGACGGCGACGCCGAGGCCGCCCAGCAGTGGATCGGCAGCACCGTCTGGCGCTACTCGACGGTCTTCGACTGGAGCGACGACGGCTCCGACCGCCACGATCTCGTCGCCGAGGGCCTCGACACCGTCGCCCGCGTCGAGCTCAACGGGGTGCTCGTCGCCGAGACCGAGAACCAGCACCGCAGCTACCGCTTCGACGTGAAGGAGGCGCTGGTCGCCGGGGCGAACCGCCTCACCATCACGTTCGCCGCCCCCGTCACCGAGGTGGAGGCGCGGGTCGAGCGGCACGGCGCCCTCCCGCACGTCAACCACCACCCTTTCAACATGCTGCGGAAGTCCGCCAGCAACTTCGGCTGGGATTGGGGCGTCGACGTCGCGACCAGCGGCATCTGGAAGCCGATCGGCCTCGACAGCTGGTCGGGGGTGCGGATCGCGTCGGTCAGGCCGCTCGTCGACGTCACCGACGAGGGCGGCGTGCTCGACGCGCACGTCGAGCTCGAGTGGGCGGGCGGCGAGGGTGCGGGCGGGGGGTCGACCGAGGTGACCGTCGTGGTCGACGGGCACCGCGCCTCCTCGGCCGTGACGGCGGGGGAGGCCTCGGCGCGGCTTCGACTGGTCGTGCCCGACGCCGAGCTCTGGTGGCCGCGCGGTCACGGCGCCCAGCCGCTCTACCCCGTCAGCGTCACGCTGAGCACCTCGCCCGACGAGCCGTGGGAGGCGCGGGTCGGCTTCCGCACGGTGACCCTCGACACCGCACCCGACGCCCACGGCACGCCGTTCACGGTGTCGGTCAACGGCGAGGTCGTGCAGATCCGCGGGGCGAACTGGATCCCCGACCACGCGTTCCTCACCGAGATGGACGCCGCCCGGTACCGTCGCCGGGTCGCCGACGCCGTCGACGCGAACATGAACCTGCTGCGCGTGTGGGGCGGCGGCATCTACGAGTCGCACGACTTCTACGACGCCTGCGACGAGGCCGGGGTGCTCGTCTGGCAGGACTTCCTGTTCGCCTGCGCCGCATACGCCGAGGAGGACTGGCTGGCGGGCGAGGTCGAGGCGGAGGCGCGCGAGGCGATCACGCGGCTGAGCCGCCACGCGTCGCTGGCGATCTGGAACGGCAACAACGAGAACATCTGGGGCTTCGTCGAATGGGGCTGGCGTGCCGCGCTGGCCGGGCGCACCTGGGGCGACGGGTACTACCGCACCCTGCTGCCGCGCCTCGTCGCCGAGCTCGACGGCACCCGCCCGTACTCGCCCGGCAGCCCGTACTCGTTCGGCGACTACCTGCACCCGAACGACCACCGGCACGGCACCATGCACATCTGGGACGTCTGGAACGACCGCGACTACACCGCCTACGCCGAGTACCCGGCTCGCTTCGTCTCGGAGTTCGGGTTCCAGGGGCCGCCCGCCTGGTCGACGCTCGCCGCGGTCGTGCACGACGAGCCGATGGAGCCCTACGGCCACGAGATGCTGGTGCACCAGAAGGCCGAAGACGGCAACCTCAAGCTCGAACGCGGGCTGCGGGGGCACCTGTCGACGCCGACCACCATCGACGAGTGGCACTGGGCGACGCAGCTGAACCAGGCGGCGGCCATCCGGTTCGGCGTCGAGCACTTCCGGTCGCTGGCGCCGCTCAACACCGGCACCATCGTCTGGCAGCTGAACGACGACTGGCCCGTCGTCTCGTGGGCCGCCGTCGACTTCGACGAGCACCGCAAGCCGCTCTGGTTCGCGCTGCGGGCCGCCTACGAACCGCGGCTGGCGACGATCCAGCCCCGCGCCTCCGGCCTGTCGCTGGTGCTGCTGAACGACACGGCCGCCGAGTGGCTGGGGGTGGCGCGCGTGCGGGTGGTGCCGCTCGAGCGCGACTCGGGTGCTGGTGCCGGTGCCGGTGCGGGTACTGGCGCTGGTGCTGGGCGGGTGGCCGTCGACGTGCCGGTGGCCGTGGATGCGCGGGGCGCGTCGACGACGCTGCTGCCGGCCGAACTGGTCGCCGGCCTCGACCCGGCCACCGAGGTGCTCGTCGTCGACCTCGACGGGTTCGGGGCCGGGCGCGCCGTCTGGAACGCCGCCGAGGTCGTGGGGCAGCGACTGGATCCGGGGGCGGTCACGGCGTCGGCCGTGCGCTCGGAGGAGTCGGACGGCGACGTGCTCGTCACCGTGACGGCGTCGGCGTACGCCCGCGACGTCACGCTGCTCGTCGACCGGGCCGCACCCCGGGCCGCGGTCGACCGGGGCCTGGTGACGCTGCTCGCGGGGGAGAGCGCGGTGTTCCGGGTGTCGGGGGCCGGCGGGGTCGAGCCGGAGCGCTTCGCGGCCGACGACGTCGTGCGGCATGCCGGGGCGCTCATGGGGGTCGCGGCGCTCTGAGGCGAGCGAAGGGCCGCGCGGCGCGTGCCGCGCGGCCCTCCGGCGTGCCCGGAGGGGTTTCGCGCGGAGGAGTTCCGCGCGGGGGTGCGGCGGGTTCCCGTCATCCGTGGCGGGTCAGCGCTGACCCGCCGCCGATGACGGGAACCCGCCGAAGCACAGGACGCACGAGAAACTTGACGAGCTTTATTTAGTGGGGTAACAATGGGCCATCGGGGCGACGACGCCCTGTGACAACGATGTCAGCACCGCCCCGGGCAGCCCGCGGCGGTGCAGCGAAAGGATCGACGATGTTCCTCCGTGCTTCGACCGGCCACCGGCCCGTCCGCCCCCGATGGGTCCTGGGGGCCGCGGCCGCCGCCTCCCTCGCGCTCGTCCTCACCGGCTGCTCCGCCGGCGGCTCCAACTCGAGCTCCACCCCCTCCGACACCCTGGTCGTCTACACCGGTCAGGCCGGCGACTACCAGATCAACTTCAACCCGTACTCGCCCTCGAGCATCGGCGGCATCGGCGCGATCTACGAGTCGCTGTTCTTCGTCACGAACGTCAACACCGAGGCCTACGAGCCCCTGCTCGGCACCGAGTACGCCTGGAACGAGGCCGGCACCGAGCTGGCCGTCACCCTCCGCGACGACGCCACCTGGAGCGACGGCGAGCCCTTCACCGCCGACGACGTCGCCTTCACCTTCCAGATGCTGCTCGACACCCCGTCGCTGAACACCAGCGGCTTCGACGGCACCGTCACGGCGACCGACGACACCCACGTCGTCTTCACCTGGAGCAAGCCCGCGTTCGTCGCCGGCCCCACCCTGCTCGGCCGCACGCCGATCGTGCCCGAGCACCTCTGGTCGGGCATCGACCCCACCACCGACGTCATGGCCGAGCCCGTCGGCACCGGCGCGTTCACGCTCGACGACTTCAAGGCGCAGGCGTTCACGCTCGCCTCGAACCCCGAGTACTGGGGCGGCGAGCCCGAGGTGAAGAAGGTCCGCTACCTGTCGCTGTCGGGCAACACGGCCGGCGCCGACGCGCTCGCCGCCGGCACCATCGACTGGCAGACCGGCCCCGTGCCCGACATGGAGAACGTCTCCGAGAACTACCCCGGCTACGACGCCGTCACCATCCCGCAGAACCAGGTCGCCCTGCTCACCTGCTCGAGCGTCGAGCTCGGCTGCGAGGGCCCGCAGACCGACCCGGCCGTCCGTCAGGCCATCTACTACGCGCTGAACCGCGACCAGGTGAACTCGCTCGCGTTCCAGAACACCGCCAGCGAGATCTCGCCGACGTTCGCGCTCACCTCGACGCAGGAGGACCTCATCTCGGCCGACGTCGCCGAGCCCGTCGCACCCTCGGCCCCCGACCTCGACAAGAGCGGCGAGCTGCTCGAGGAGGCCGGCTACACCAAGGGCGGAGACGGCGTGTACGCGAAGGACGGCGAGCCGCTGAAGCTCACGGTCGAGGTCGTCACCGGCTGGACCGACTACATCACCGCCATCGACACCATGGGTCAGCAGCTGAAGGCCGCCGGCATCGAGCTCACCGCCTCGCAGTCGTCGTGGAACGAGTGGACCGACAAGAAGAGCAAGGGCAACTACCAGCTCGCGATCGACTCGCTCGGCCAGGGCCCCGCGTCCGACCCGTTCTACCTCTACGACCAGTACTTCAACACGGCCTACACGGCCGAGGTCGGCGAGGCCGCCCCGACGAACATGGCGCGCTTCAGCGACCCCGCCGTCGACGCCGCGCTCGCCGAGCTGAAGGCCGTCGACCCGGCCGACACCGCGGCCCGTCAGGCGCAGTTCGACGTCATCCAGGCGGCGATCGTCGAGGACATGCCCTACATCCCCGTCATGACCGGCGGCACGACGAGCGAGTTCCACTCGTCGAAGTTCAGCGGCTGGCCCACGATGGACGACCTGTACGCGTTCCCCGCGATCTGGGCCTCGCCCGACAACGCTCAGGTCTTCAAGAACCTGAAGCCCACGGGCGAGTAGGCGATCGTCGTGACCGAGGAGGAGACGGCGGCCCCCGAGACGACGTCGAGGCCGGGTGAGGGTTCGTGAACTACTTCGTCAGGAAGCTGGGCTTCTACGCCATCGCGCTGTGGGCGGCGTTGACCCTGAACTTCATGATCCCGCGCCTGCTGCCGGGCAACCCCGTCGACATCCTGCTGGCCAAGCTGCAGCAGCGTGGCGGCGTGGTGACGGCGGACACCCGGGAGGCCTACACGCTCCTCCTCGGCGGCGACTCGTCCGAGCCGCTGCCCGTGCAGTACTGGAACTACCTGATCAACATCCTCCGCGGCGACCTCGGGGTCTCGGTGAGCTACTTCCCGGCACCGGTCAGCGAGGTCATCGCGGGGTCCCTGCCGTGGACGATCATGCTCGTCGGCATCGCCACCGTGATCGGCGCCGCCCTCGGCGTCCTCCTCGGCGCCTTCGTCGGCTGGAAGCCGGGCACCTGGCTCGACTCGCTCGTGCCGGCGACGACGCTGCTCGCGGCCGTGCCGTACTTCTGGCTCGCGCTCATCCTCGTCTACGTGCTCGCCACGTCGATGCGGCTGTTCCCCTCGCAGGGCGGCTACGACGTCGTCCTCGACCCGGGCTGGGACTGGGCGTTCATCTCGTCAGCGATCGAGTACGGCTTCCTGCCGGCTCTCACGATCGTCATCGCGTCGCTCGGCGGCTGGCTGCTCGGCATGCGGAACATGATGGTGTCGACCCTCTCGGAGGACTACATCCTCACGGCGCAGGCCAAGGGACTCAGCCAGGGGCGCATCCTGCGCGGCTACGCGGCCCGCAACGCGGTGCTGCCGAGCGTCGCCGGGTTCGCGATCTCGCTCGGCTTCGTCGTCTCGGGGTCGATCGTCACCGAGCAGGTGTTCTCGTACCCGGGCATCGGCGGAAAGCTCCTCTCGGCCGTGACGAACAACGACTACGCGCTGATGCAGGGCATCTTCCTGTTCATCACGCTGGCCGTGCTCGGCGCCAACCTCGTGGTCGACCTGTTCTACGGGATCATCGACCCCCGCACCCGGGCCCGCAGCTGATGCGCGGCGCACGGACCGGAGCCCAGGAGGCGCGACCCACCGGGGTGGGCCGCTCCCGGACACAGACACCGCGCCTCCTGCAGGCCGATCTCGGAGATGACTCATGACGAACGTCGCGCCCCTCACGGAGGCCGCGGTCGCGGATCCGACCGCCGAGCTCGCGTCGGCGTCCGCCGACAGCGGCAAGCCGCCCCGCTCGCCCTGGCGGCTCATGCTGCCGACCATGACGCCGTGGCTCGCCACCGGCCTCGCCCTGATCGGCGTGATCGTGCTGTTCGGCGTCGTGGGCCCGTTCTTCGTCGGCGACCCGGCGGCCATCCGCGACATCGGACTGACGGGACCGTCGGCCCAGCACCTCCTCGGCACCACCCAGACCGGGCAGGACGTCTTCGCACAGCTGGCCTGGGCGACCAGGGGCTCGCTGCAGATCGGGCTGATCGTGGGCGTGCTCGCGACGGCGCTGTCGGCGTTCTTCGGGATCCTCGGCGCGTACATCGGCGGGTTCACCGACGAGGCGTTCTCGCTGTTCTCGAACGTGTTCCTGGTGATCCCCGGTCTGCCGCTCGTCATCGTGATCTCGGGCTTCGTACCGCAGGAGCAGCGCGGGCTGTGGACGATCGGCGTCGTGCTCGCCATCACCGGCTGGGCCGCGTCGTCCCGCGTGCTGCGGGCGCAGACCCTGTCGATCCGGTCGCGCGACTACGTGGCCGCGTCGCGGGTGGCGGGCGAGCGGCCGTGGCGGGTCATCACGGTGGAGATCCTGCCGAACCTGCTGCCGGTGCTCGCATCGCAGTTCGTCTTCGCGGTGATCGCCGCGATCCTCGGCGAGGCGGGGCTGTCGTTCCTCGGGCTCGGGGCGTCGAACTCGTCGACCCTCGGCACGATGCTGTTCTACGCCCAGAACGGTTTCGCTCTGCCGCTCGGCGCCTGGTGGTGGTTCGGCCCTCCCGGTCTGATCATCGCCCTGTTCGGCACCGGCCTCTCGCTGATCAACTTCTCGATCGACGAGATCATCAACCCCAAGCTCAAGAACGTCCGACTGCACCGCAAGCAGGCGCGTCGGGCCCGGAAGGCAGCACGATGACCCCCACCCAGGAGGCGCCGGTCGCGTCGCGCACGCGCACCCGCCGCGACGCCGTGCTCACCATCGACGACCTCACCGTCGTCTACGAGGTCGAGAACCCGGTCACCGCCGTGAAGTCGGCCAGCCTCACCCTCGGACCGGGGGAGATCCTCGGGCTCGCGGGCGAGTCGGGCTGCGGCAAGACGACCCTCGCCTACGCGATCAACCGGCTGCACCGGCCGCCGGCGCGCATCGCGACGGGGTCGGTGACCTTCCACGACCGCGACGGCACCGACGTCGACCTGCTCGCCCTCGAGTCGGAGGAGCTGCGGGCGTTCCGCTGGTCGAAGCTGTCGATGGTGTTCCAGGGCGCGATGAACGCCCTGAACCCCGTGACGACGGTGCGGACCCAGCTGGAGGACGTCCTGATCACGCATCGTCGCGGCATGTCGAAGAAGGAGCGCCGCGAGCGGGCGGCCGAGGTGCTGACCCGCGTCGGGGTCGACCCCGTGCGCCTGTCGTCGTACCCGCACGAGCTGTCGGGCGGCATGCGGCAGCGCGTCATGATCGCCATGGCGATGCTGCTCGAGCCGCAGATCATGATCATGGACGAGCCCACCACGGCGCTCGACGTGGTCGTGCAGCGCGACATCCTGCGCGAGATCGTCCGCCTGCGCGACGAGCTCGACTTCGCCGTGATCTTCATCACGCACGACCTGCCGCTGCTGCTCGAGATCAGCGACCGGATCGCCGTGATGCTGCAGGGCGAGATCGTCGAGCTGTCGACGGCGCAGCGGATCTACACCGACGCGCAGCACCCGTACACGCGCCGGCTGCTCAGCTCGTTCCCGAGCCTCAGCGGGTCGCGCGGGGCGTTCATCCGCACCGGCGTCGACGAGGGCTCGCCCGTCGACACCGACACCCGCTCCGTCGTGCTGCCCACGCCGGACGACCTCGAGGAGGGGCCCCGATGACGAGCATCCAGATCACCGACCTGACCAAGGACTTCGCGGTCGGCTCAGGGCTGTCGCGGAAGGCCTTCCGGGCCGTCGACCACGTCTCGTTCGACCTGCTGCCGGGTCGCACCGTCGCGCTCGTCGGCGAGTCGGGCTCGGGCAAGTCGACCATCGCCCGGATGCTCGCGAAGCTCGAGAAGCCCACCTCGGGCACCATCGACGTGCAGCTCGACGACGGCACGCCCGTCATGGGGTCGCTGTACCGACGGCACGTGCAGATGGTCTTCCAGGACCCGTTCGCCTCGCTGAACCCGTTCCACTCGATCGAGCACCACGTCGCCCGGCCGCTCAAGATCCACCGGCGCACCCGGGGTGCCGCGCAGACGCACGAGCGGGTGCTCGAGATGCTCGAGCGCGTGAATCTGAGACCGGCCGCGGACATCGCGGCCCGGAGACCGCACGAGCTGTCGGGCGGGCAGCGACAGCGCGTCGCCATCGCGCGGGCCCTCGCGCCGGGCGCGCAGGTGCTGATCGCCGACGAGCCCGTCTCGATGCTCGACGTGTCGATCCGCCTCGGCGTGCTGAACCTGATGGGCCGACTGCAGCGGGAGGACAACCTCGCGGTGCTGTACATCACCCACGACCTGGCGACCGCCCGGCACTTCTCCGACGAGATCCTCGTGCTCTACCGCGGTCGCGTCGTCGAGCGCGGGCCCGCCGACGCCGTCATCCTCGACCCTCACCACGACTACACGAAGCTGCTCGCACTCGCGGCGCCCGACCCCGAGCGCGTCGGCAAGATCGTCTCGGACGAGGCCGCCCCCGACCGCGCCTCCCTCGACAACTCGGTGTGCTTCGACCACTACACGGGCGCGTGGGAGACGGCGCGCGAGAAGGGCGGGGCGCGTGCGCGGGTCTGACGGGCGCGGGGGCGGTGCCGGTGCCGGGGCTGGAGCCGGCGCGGGGGCCGGCGCGGGGGCCGGGGGCGGGCGCGGTGCTGCGGCGCGCCTCGCCTGGCCGACGGACGGGCTCTCGTTCGGCGGCGACTACAGCCCCGAGCAGTGGCCGTGGGAGGTCGTGCTCGACGACATGCGGCTGATGCGCGAGGCGGGGGTCACCCTCGTCACGCTCGGTGTCTTCTCGTGGGTGGTGCACGAGCCCCGCGAGGGCGTGTTCGACTTCACCTGGATCGACCGGATGCTCGACCTGCTGCATGAGAACGGCATCGCGGTCGACCTCGCCACCCCGACGGCCGCCGTGCCCATGTGGCTGCACCGGCTGCACCCCGAGATCCTGCCGCACGACGAGCTCGGCCACCCGCTGGCCCCCGGCGGCCGCCTCGGCTTCTGCCCGTCGTCGCCGACGTTCCGCCGCTTCGCGCTGCGCATCGTCGAGGCGCTCGCCGAGCACGTCGCCGGGCACCCCGCCGTGCGGATGTGGCACGTCGGCAACGAGCTCGGCGGCGGCAACGCCCGCTGCCACTGCCCGGTGTCGAACGAGGCGTTCCGCCGCTGGGTGGAGGCGCGCCACGGGTCGGTCGACGCGCTCAACACCGCCTGGGGCATGGCGTTCTGGGGCAACAGCTACTCGTCGTTCGACGAGGTCACGACGCCGAGCGGCGTCACGGCCCACAACCCCGGGCAGCTGCTCGACTACGAGCGGTTCTCGTCCGACGCGCTGCTCGAGTGCTACCGGGCCGAGAAGGCGGTGCTGAAGCGCCTGACGCCCGAGCTGCCGGTGACGACGAACTTCATGGTCGGGCTGGGGCCCGACGTCGTCGACTACGCGCGCTCGGCGCCCGAGGTCGACATCGCCGCGAACGACCACTACACCTACGGCCCCGATCCGCTGCGGCACGAGGAGCTCGCCTTCAGCGGGGACCGCATGCGCGGGATCTCGGGCGGCGGCCCGTGGATGCTCATGGAGCACGCGGCGGGGGCGGCGAGCTGGCACCCGATCAACCAGCCGAAGGCGCCGGGCGAGATGATCCGGCACGCGATCGCGCACCTGGGGCGCGGGTCGGACAGCGTGATGTTCTTCCAGTGGCGGGCGTCGAGGTCGGGCACCGAGCAGTTCCACTCCGCGATGCTGCCGCACGCCGGTCCGTCGTCGCGTCGGTTCGCCGAGATCACGCGCCTGGGGCGGCATCTCGAGGCGCTGCGCGAGGTGCGGGGGAGCGTCGTCGTCGGCGTCAGGGTCGCGCTGCTGCACGACGACGAGGCCGGGTGGGCGCTGAAGAGCGGTCTGAAGCCGATCAACCGGCCCGATTACGCGGCGACGGCGCGGGCGATCCACACCGCACTGTTCGAGCGCGGCGTGACGGTCGACGTCGTGCCGGCCTGGCATCCGCTCGAGGCCTACGACCTGGTCGTCGTGCCGGGGCTGTTCCTCGTGTCGGACGCCGACGCCGACGCGGTGCGACGCTTCGCCGAGGCGGGCGGCACCGTGCTCGTCACCTGGTTCTCGGGCATCGTCGACGTGAGCAACACGGTGCGGACGGGCGGCTACCCGGGTGCCTTCCGTGAGCTCCTCGGCGTGCGGGGCGAGGAGTTCTCGCCGTTGACCGACGAGCAGACAATCGAGCTCTCGACCGGCTGGCGCGCTCGGCGCTGGGCCGAGGTCGTCTCGCCGGTCGACGCGGGGACCGAGGTCGTCGCGTCGTACCGGGTGGCCGCGGACTCGGGCGTCGTCGCCGACGGAGTCGACGGCGGGCTCGCGGTGTCCCGCCGACCCGTGGGAGCGGGAGCGGCCTGGTACCTCGCCTCGGACCTCGAGCCCGAGGGGCTGGGGGAGCTGCTCGAGCGGCTGCTCGACGAGAGCGGGGTGCGGCCGGCGGCCGTCGCCTCGGCCGGTGTCGAGGTCGTCCGGCGCGCCGCGGGGGAGTCGTCGTGGCTGTTCGCGATCAATCACGGCGTCGTCGAGGGCTGGGTCGAGGCGACCGGGGTCGACCTGCTGACCGGGACCGCGTGGGAGAGGCGCGGCGTCGTGCCCGCCGGGGGCGTGGCGGTCGTCCGCGAGGAGTAGCGCCCGCCCCGCGCGACCAGCCGAGCCGCGCCTCCTCGGGGCCGGTGCGGCGCATCGAGGTGACGCGAAAAGGCGCCTCCGGCCCCCGGAGGCCGCCCTTTGCGTCACCTCGACGCACGGCCCGCCGCGCGACGCCGCAAGGGGCCGCAAGCCCCGCGTCGAGGTGACGCGAAAGGGGCCCTCCGGACCGCGAAGGCCCCTCGACGCGTCACTTCGATGCAGGGCCGCCCGCGAGGTGACGCGAGCCGCGCCTCCTCGGGGCCGCCGATCAGGGGCGTCAGCCGGTCGCGAGCTCCGCGGAGAGCACAGCCTCGACGGCCTCGGCGACGGCCCGGGCCGAACCGGCGAGGTGCCAGCGGCGACCGAGATGCTCGACGATCTCGGTGCTGCCAGCCGCTCCCTCGACGAGGGCGCGCCCGGGCAGCCAGTCCCAGTCGTCGCAGTCGGCCTGCACCCACAGCCCGATCCGCCCGGCTGCCACGTCGGCCAGATCGCAGGTGCCCGAACCGCTGACCCGCACGGTCGCCGACGAGCCGAGGAGGCGCGCCATCACCGCCACGGACCTCTCGTCACCGAGATCCCCCGACTTCACGAACGTGGCCACGCCGCACTCCGCGAGGGGTCGATCGACCATCGGTGCGACACGTCGACCGTTCAGGCGCGTTCCGTCGACGTCGGCCACCCAGGTCTCGTCGAGCGCAGGGCGGTGCACGGCGCCGACCGCGAGCACGCCGTCGACCTCGAGGGCGACCGCGCTGCACCACGACGCCAGACCGGACAGGAAGTTGAACGTGCCGTCGATCGGGTCCGCGACCCAGGCGCGACCGTAGCGCGACTCGGACGCCGCGCCCTCCTCGCCGATCAGCCCGTCGTCGGGCCGCTCGCGCGCCAGGGTCTCGCCGATCAGCTCCTCGGCGGCGCGATCCGCCGCGCTGACCAGGTCGGCGTTCGAGGTCTTGCGCTCGGACGCGACGCCCTCGTCGCGCATCCGGATGGCGAGGTCCGCCGCTCGGCGGACGAGGTGCTCGGCGAGCTCGACGTCGTTCATCGCTCCACCCTAGGGGCCGGTGCGGCGCGTCGAGGTGACGCGAAAGGGCGCCTGCGGCCTCCGCAGGCGGCCGTTTGCGTCACCTCGACGCACGCCCCGCCGCGCGACGCCGCGAGGGGCCGCGCGCCCCGCGTCGAGGTGACGCTAAAGGGGGCCCGGGGGCGCCGCAAGGCCCGCTTCAGGTCACTTCGACGCAGGGCCGACCGCACGGCGCCGCGACGTAACGAGTGCGTTAAGCCTCGGCCCTCGAATCGTGGATACGCCGCGACTGCCTTATCGTTCACCCGAACGATAAACCGGAAGGCCATACCCGTATGACACCGATCGTCCCCGAACACCCGCGCCCGGGCGCAGAATCCCGAGGTCCGAGCCGCCGCACCGTCCTCGCCGGCGCCGCCGGGCTCGCGAGCCTCGCCGGCCTCTTCACCCTCGCCGGCTGCGCCCCCGCCCGCAGCGACCCGACCATCCCCGAGGCCGCCGCCACCGGCACCGCGCAGCGCGGCGGTCGCCTCCGCATCGCGCGCCCCGCGGCCTCCGCCGCCGAGACCCTCGACTCCGCGAGCTCCCTCTCGGCCTACGAGTACCTCGGCGCCCTCTACAACCGCCTCGTCAAGCTCGACGAGCAGGGCGTCACCGTGCCCGACCTCGCCGAGGAGTGGTCGGCCACACCCGACGGCGTCACCTGGACGTTCCGCCTGCGCAGCGGCGTGCGGTTCCACGACGGCCGCCGCTTCACCGCCGCCGACGCGATCTACTCGATCGAGCACATCCTCGACCCCGAGACCGCGTCGCCGCAGGGCGAGGTGCTCGCCGCCATGATCGGCCCCGGCAGCATGAGCGCCCCCGACCCGCTCACCCTCCGCATCGAGCTGCTCACGCCGAACGCCGAGTTCCCCTCGCTGCTGACGGCGTACCAGTGCTACATCATCCCCGAGGGCAGCGCCGACCCGGCCAACGGCCCCACGATCGGCACCACCGGCATCGGCACGGGCCCGTTCCGCCTCAGCGGGTTCGAGCCCGCGGGCACCGGCAGCATCGAGGCGTACGACGACCACTTCGCCGGCCGCCCGGCCCTCGACGGCATCGACTTCTACTCGATCCAGGACACGACGGCCCGCGTCAACGCGCTGCTCGCCGGTCAGATCGACCTCATCTCGCAGACGAACCTCGACTTCGCGACCGCGCAGGTCGTCAGCGCGTCGAGCACCGCCACGGTCGCCCGCTCGGCGAACGCGCAGTGGTACACGATCCCGATGCTGTTCACGAGCGCCGAGTTCAGCGATCCGCTGGTGCGCCAGGCGATGAAGCTCGCCTACGACCCGCAGGCGATCGTCGACACGGCCCTGCAGGGGACCGGCACCGCGGGCTGGGACAACCCCGTGCCTCCCACCCAGGCCGTCTGGCTCGACGAGCAGCGCGAGTACGACCCCGAGAAGGCCCGCGCCCTGCTGAAGAAGGCCGGCCGCGAGGGCTTCCGCACCGACATCCACACCTCGAGCTACGAGTCGGTCTTCACGCCGATGGCCGTCGCCTACCGCGACCAGGTGAAGCAGGCGGGCATCGACCTCGTCGTCAAGAACGCCAGCGCCGACTCGTACTACACGCAGATCTGGATGCAGAAGCCGCTGATGGTCAGCTACTGGTTCACCGGCCGCCCGATCGACCAGCTGCTGAACCAGATCTTCCGCACCGGCTCGTCGTACAACGAGAGCGCCTGGTCGAACCCGACCTTCGACGCCCTGCTCGACGACGCCCGCGCCGAGATGGACGACAGCCGTCGCGCCACCCTCTACCAGGACGCCCAGCGCCTGATCGTCGAGGACAGCGCCGACATGACGCCGATGTTCGGCGACCGCCTCGTCGGCATCGGTCGCGACGTCGTCAACTACCGCGAGTACGGCTTCGAGTTCGACTACCTCCAGATCGGACTGCGCGCATGAGCCCCACCGACACCCCGACCGGATCCGCCGTCGAGGCCGATCTCACGAGCCGAGGAGGCGCGCCCACGACCCCGCGCCCGTCACGTACCGGCAGCCCGGCCCTCAGCACCCTGCTGCTCGTGCTGCGTCGCGTCGGCACCGCGCTGCTCACGGTGCTGCTCGCCTCGTTCCTCGTGTTCTTCGCCGTGCAGGCGCTGCCCGGCGACGTCGCGCAGCAGCTGCTCGGCCAGGACGCCACCCCCGAGGCCGTCGCCGCCCTGCGCGACACGCTCGGCCTCGACCAGAACGTCTGGGCCCGCTACGGCGAGTGGCTGCTCGGCGCGAGTCACGGCGACTTCGGCGTCTCGCTCGTCAGCGGCGCGCCGGTCGGCCCCGATCTGCTGATCGCGTTCCGCAACAGCATGCTGATCGCCGTGCCCGCGATGCTCGTCGGCGTCACGATCTCGCTCACCCTCGGCGTCGTCGCCGGGGTGCGTCGCGGCCGTCCGAGCGATCACGCGATCTCGCTGATCAGCCTGATCGTGATGAGCGTGCCCGAGTTCATGGTCGCGACCATCCTCGTGCTGCTCTTCGCCGTGGCGATCCCGATCTTCCCCGCGGTCGTGCTGCGCGGCGACAGCGCCACCGTCGTCGAGCTGCTGCCGAGCGTCTGGCTGCCCGCGATCGTGCTGACCCTCGCGATGGCCGCGTACATCGTGCGGACCGCGCGGTCGTCGACGATCGACGTCATGGCGTCCGAGTTCGTCACCACCGCCGAGCTGAAGGGCCTCTCGACGCGTCAGGTCGTCTGGCGTCACGCCGTGCCGAGCGCGCTGCTGCCGACCCTGAACGTCGTCGCGCTGAACGTCGCCTGGCTGCTCGGCGGCGTGGTCGTCGTCGAGAACGTCTTCAACTACCCGGGCATGGGCAAGCTCATGCTCGAGTCGGTGTTCAACCGCGATCTGCCCACGATCCAGGCGATCGCGGTCGTCAGCGCCCTGGTCTACGTCGTCTGCAACCTCGCGGCCGATCTCATCGCCCTCGCGCTCGACCCCCGACTCCGCACCCGACGGAAGGCCCGCTCATGAGCACGACGACGACGAACGGAACCGAGGAGGCGCGGGTCGCCTCGACCGGTCGACCCGACGCCCCGAAGACGGTCGGGGCGCGACTGCGCGGTCTCGCGACCGGTCTCAGCAGCAGCATCAGCGCCTCCTCGGCTCTCGGCATCGGTCTGGGGCTCATCGCGCTGCACATCGCGCTGGCCCTGCTCGCCCCGCTGATCGCCGGGCACGACCCCGTCGCGACCGACTCGACCGCGGCTCTCGCCGGTTCGAGCTGGTCGCACTGGCTCGGCACCGACCAGTACGGCCGCGACATCCTCTCGCGCACCCTGCACGGCGGGCAGTACGCGCTGCTCGTGACGTTCCTGGCGACGACGATCGCGGTGAGCATCGGCACGGTGCTCGGCTGCATCACGGCGTACGCCGACAACTGGTTCGACGAGGTCGTCATGCGCATCGTCGACGCGCTGCTCAGCGTGCCGTCGATCCTCGCGCTGCTGGTCGTCGTGACCGTGCTCGACTCGGGGCTCTGGGTCATCGTGCTCGCCGTCACCGTCGTGTACGCGCCGGCCGTGACCCGCGTCGTGCGCGGCGCCGCCCGCACCGTCATCACCCAGGACTACGTCACCGCCGCCCGGGCGCGCGGCGAGGGGTCGCTGAGCATCGTGTTCCGCGAGATCCTGCCGAACGTGCTCGACGTCGTGCTGGTCGAGTTCGCGATGCGCGCGTCGTGGATCGTGCTGCTCATCTCGACCCTGTCGTTCCTGGGGTTCGGCGCCAACCCGCCGACTCCCGACTGGGGGCTGATGGTGCAGGAGAACCGCACCGCCCTCACCGTCGTGCCGATGGGGACGCTCGCCCCCGTCGTCGCCCTCGCCACCCTCGTGATCGGCCTCAACCTCAGCGCCGACGGACTGAGCAAGACGCTCGGCGTCGACCGCGCGCAGAAGGGCGCCACCTCATGACCATCACCAGCCCGAACCCGGGAGGCGCGGCGCCCGTCGCCGACACCGCCTCCGCCCCCGTCGTGGTCGTCGACGACCTCTCGATCTCGTACGCCGCGGGGCGCCGCGAGGTGCCCGTCGTGCGCGGCGTCGGCTTCGAGATCGCCGCCGGTCGCGCTCTCGGACTCGTCGGAGAGAGCGGCAGCGGGAAGTCGACCGTCGCCCGCACTCTGCTGGCGCACCTCCGGCGGGGGTCGCGGATCGTCGGCGGCAGCGTCCGCGTGGCCGGCGACGACGTCTTCGCTCTCGACGAGCGGGCGCGACGCGCGCTCCGGGGCGGCACCGCGGCCCTCGTCGCCCAGAACGCCGGTCAGGCCCTCACCCCGTCGATGCGCGTCGGGCGGCAGCTGCGCGAGGCGCTCGAGAGCCACGGGCTGCCCGGCGGGCACGACCGCGTGCTCGAGCTCGTGCGGCACGTGCGCCTGCCCGACCCCGAGACGATCGTGCGCCGCTACCCCCATCAGCTCTCGGGCGGGCAGCAGCAGCGCATCGCCATCGCGATGGCCGTCGCCGCGCGGCCGCAGCTGCTCGTGCTCGACGAGCCGACCACCGCGCTCGACGTCGTGACGCAGTCGGCCGTGCTCGAGCTGATCCGCGATCTGGCGGTCGAGCTCGACATGGCGATCCTGCTCGTCAGCCACGACCTCGGCGTCGTGTCGAGCATGGCCGACGAGATCGCCGTCATGCGCGACGGCGTGATCGTCGAGCACCGGCCCACGGCCGAGCTGTTCGCCGACCCGCAGCACGAGTACACGCGCGAGCTGCTCGCGAGCATCCCGCGCGTGCACCTCGGCGACGGTGACCGGGCGGGCGAATCGGGACGAGACGCCCGGTCGCTCCGCGGGACGCTGTCGGGCATCGCGCACGCCGCCCACGTGCGGGCCGCGCAGGTGCTCGCCGTCGCGCGGGGCGAGGAGTCCGCCGGCGATCCCGGTGCGCAGGCTGCGCCTCGTGTCGGCAGCACCGAGCCCGTCGTCGCCGCGCGCGACCTCGTCGTGCGGTACGGGCGCGGTCTGCCCGCCGCGGTCGACGGGGTGTCGCTCGAGATCGGCCGCCGCGAGACGCTCGCCGTCGTGGGGGAGTCCGGCAGCGGCAAGTCGACGCTCGCCACCGCGATGGCCGGGCTGATCCCCGCCGAGTCGGGCGCCTTCGCCTTCCGCGGAGCAGCCGGCCTGGAGGGCGACCTCACCCAGCCCGTCGGCCGACGGAGCGCCGATCTGCGACGCGCCGTGCAGCTGATCTTCCAGAACGCCGACACCTCGCTGAACCCCCGCCGCACCGTCGGCGCCGCGATCGCCCGCCCGCTCAAGCTGTTCACCGGCAGCAGCTCGCCCGACCGCGTCGCCGAGCTGCTCGTCGAGGTCGGTCTCACGCCCGACTTCGCCACCCGCCTGCCGGCCCAGCTCTCGGGCGGCCAGCGTCAGCGCGTCGGCATCGCCCGGGCGCTCGCCGCGGGCCCCGAGCTGATCATCGCCGACGAGATCACGACCGCCCTCGACGTGCGCGTGCAGGCCGGCGTGCTCGAGCTGCTGACGCGACTCCGCGACGAGAAGGGGCTCAGCTGCCTCTTCATCAGCCACGACCTCGCCGTCGTGCGCGGGGTCGCCGACCGCGTCGCCGTGATGACCGGCGGACGCATCGTCGAGGTCGGCCCGGCCGACCGCGTCTTCGGCGGCCCCAACCACCCCTACACCCGCACCCTGCTCGACGCCACCCTCGACCCCGGCACCACCGAGCTGCCCGGGGTCGGCGACGGCCGCGCCCTCTGGCGCGACGCCGACGGCTGGACCGACCACGGCGGCGGGCACCACGTCAAGAACTGGGAGGCACAGTGAGCATCACCCACCCGAACGACGACCGCCTGCGCGACGAGACCTCGCACGAGCGGGCCTCGCACGAGCGCGCCTCGCACGAGCGCAGCTCGTACGACAGGGCCCTGGACGAGGAGGCGCAGGCCGGCCTCGCGACGGAGGCTCACCTCGAGCGCAGCGCGAGCCGCCGCGAGCAGACCCGCGAGGGCGGGCGGCCGTCCGACGGGACCGGTCTGTGAGCGGCGACCAGCGCCTCCTCGGCGACCCGCGCCTCCTGCACGAGATCGACGTGCGCGACGAGTGGGTGCCGCTGCCCGACGGGACGCGACTGCACGCGCGCATCTGGGCCCCGCGCGTCGAGCACCCGGTGCCCGTGCTGCTCGAGTACCTGCCGTACCGGCTCGACGACTGGACGGCTCCGCGCGACAGCGAACGGCACCCCTGGTACGCCGCCCGTGGGTACGCGTCGGTGCGCGTCGACATCCGCGGCACGGGCTCGAGCGACGGGCTGTTCGACGACGAGTACTCCGAGCAGGAGCTCGCCGACGGCATCGCCCTGATCGAGTGGCTCGCCGCGCAGCCCTGGTCGACGGGGGCGGTCGGCGCATTCGGCATCTCGTGGGGCGGGTTCAACGCCCTGCAGCTCGCCGGCCGCGCCCCGGCCGCGCTCAAGGCGATCGTCACCGTCTGCTCGACCGACGACCGCTACGACAACGACGTGCACTACATGGGCGGCGCCGTGCTCGGCATCGACATGGCCGCATGGGGCGGCACCATGTTCGCGTTCAACTCCCGCCCGCCGCGCCCCGAGGTCGTCGGAGCCGACTGGGTCGCCCGCTGGCGCGAGCGCCTCGAGCACAACCGCCCCATGACCCCGGTCTGGCTCTCGCACCAGGAGCGCGACGACTACTGGCGGCACGGCAGCGTCTGCGAGGACTACTCGTCGATCACGGCGGCCGTCCTCGCCGTCGGCGGCTGGGCCGACCCGTACCGCGACGCCGTGCTGCGCCTCGTCTCCGAGCTCGACGCACCGGTCAAGGGCATCATCGGGCCCTGGTCGCACCAGTACCCCGACCGCGGGCTCGCCCCCGGCCCGGGCATCGGATTCTTGCAGGAGACCCTGCGCTGGTGGGACCGCTGGTTGCTCGACGAGCCGAACGGCGTCGACGACGAGCCGGCCCTGCGCGCCTGGATCAACGACTCCGAGCCGCCCGCGACGTACTACGCCGAGCGGACCGGACGCTGGGTCGGCGCCGAAGGCTGGCCGTCCATCGCCACCCGGGCCCGCGTCGAGCCGCTCGAGCTCCTGACCGGCGGCGAGCACGGACCCGTCGTCGTGCGCTCGCCGCAGAGCACCGGGCTCGACGCCGGGCGGTTCTTCCCGTTCGGCAACGCCACCGACCTGCCGCCCGACCAGCGCGCGGAGGACGGCCGGTCGGTGTGCTTCGACCTCGACGTGGGGGCGTCTGCGGACGGGGCCGGCGGGGCCGGTGCGCCGCTGGACGTGCTCGGCAGCGTCGTCGTCGACCTCGCGATCATGAGCGACCGGCCCGACGCGAACGTCATCGTGCGCCTCTGCGACGTCGCGCCCGACGGCAGCTCGACGCTCGTCACCCGCGGAGTCCTCAACCTTAACAAGCGGAACGGCCGGCACCGCGACGACCCGATGGAGGTGCGGGTCGAGCAGACCGTGCGCGTCCCGCTGGTCTCGACCGGGCACTCCTTCCCGGCCGGCCACCGCCTCCGGATCGCCGTGTCGTCGGCCTACTGGCCGTGGATCTGGCCGCACTCCGACGAGGCCACGCTCACCATCGACCCCCAGCGCAGCGCCGTGACGCTGCCGGTGTGGACGCGGGCGGGCGACGACGGGGTGCGCTTCGACGAGCCGACCCGCGCGACGCCGCTCGCCGTGCGGGCCCTGCCGCCCGCGTCGGATCTGCCGCAGCGCAGCGTGACGCACGACGTCGGCACCGGCGAGTGGGTGCTCGACGTCGACCCCGGCTACGGCGGCGGACGCGAGTACCCCGACGGGCTCGTCTTCACCGAAGACAGCCGCGAGACCTATCGCATCGTCGACGGCGACCCGATGTCGGCCTCGGCGGAGTCGCGCTGGGCGATCGGACTCGAGAAGCCCGACTGGCGGGCCTGGCTCGAGACGACGTCGCACGTCTCGGCCACCCACGACGACTTCGTGATCGTCAACACGGTGCGGGCGTGGGCGCGCGACGGCGGGCCGTCGACGGAAGCGGTGCTCGTCGCCGACCGGCGGTTCGAGGACGTCGTGCCGCGGACGTCCGCGTGATGTCGGCGGAGGGTGTCGCGGCAGCGGGCGCCGTCGGCGGCGGGGCGCGTCGCAAGCCCGCCGAGCGACGGGCGCAAATCGTCGAAGCGGCGCGCGGTGTGATCCTCCGCGAGGGGCTCGGTGCGACCCGGCTGCGCGACATCGCGGGGGAGGCGGGGGTGTCTGTCGGCACCGTCACCTATCACTTCGAGAGCGTCGCGCAGATCCTCAACGAGGTCGTCGTGCTCGAGACGGCGCGGTTCTACTCGTCGATCATCGAGGCGGTCGACGCCGAGCCCGACCCCGTCGCCGGGGTGCGGATGCTGATCGAGCCCCTGTTCGCCGCGACCGACGCGAGCGACGAGCACTGGCGTCTGTGGTCGGACTACTGGACGGCGGTCGCCCGCAAGCCCGCGGTGGCCGAGGAATACGTCGAGCGGATCCGCGTGTGGGAGGCCTGCCTGACGCGCACGCTGCGTCGTGGGGCCGGCGGGGTGTTCCCGTCGCTCGCGGTCGGCGACGCGTCGGAGCTGGCGCTCAAGCTCGCGGCCTACAGCGACGGTGTGGCGACGCAGCTCGCTCAGAAGGCGCCGGGGCTGACCTCGGAGCTCGCGCTGGAGTGGATGTGGGTGTTCGTCGAGCACGAGACCGGCGCCCGCTGCGCCTGAACGACGAACCGCGAGGCGGAAGAGAGCCGGCGTGATCGCGGCGTCTCGTCCACCTCGCGGTGCGTGATGCGGTGGGGCTGCCTACTTGAGGTCGCCGTCCTTGGCCTTCTCGGTCTGCAGACGGTCTTCGCTCATCGCCTTGTCCTTCTGGCCCTGCGCGGTGAGCTCGGCGTCGTCGGTCTTCTTGCCGACGGCCTCCTCGACGTGACCGGCTGCCTTCTGGACGAAATCTTTTGCCTTGTCTCCAACGGACATGTTGTCCCCTTCGGTCTCTCGCCGGAGAGTCCCGGCTGACGTGGACGGTAGGCCGAAGCCGGGTGCCGGGACGGCCTCCGGGCGAGTTCCCAGCCGCTGCACGGGAGGGGTGCAGGCACGGCTCGGCGCCGCCGGACGGCGGCGCCGAGGTCAGGCGAGCGCGGCGGGGTCGAGGCCGTGGCGTTCGACCTCCATCGCCTGGCGGATCGTCAGCGGGTAGATGCGCGACAGCTCGGGATGCGCGGGGTCGCTCGAGATGTACGCCACGCTCTCGACGTGCTGCTCGAACGCGTTCACCTTGTCGCGGGGCGCACCCACGACGAGCTGGAACCCGAGCGACGTCAGCGCCGCGAGCGACCGCCCGGTGTACTCGTCGTCGGCCTTGACGAACCCCTCGTCGAGCACGATCGGCGCGTAGGTCGGCACCCGGTCGGTGCCGTCGCCGAGCCGGAAGCGGAGGGCCGCGCCGAGCACGAACGCGATCAGCTCCTGCCCCTCGCCGCCCGACTTGCCGGCCACGCCCTCGTGCACGATCTGCGTACCGTCGACCCGGGTCTCGATGGCGCGGAACTGGTAGTGCTCGCGCGCGTCGAGCACGCGGCGGCGCCAGGCGTCGCCGATCTTCGAGCGCTCCTCGAGGTGCGCGAGGTCGCGTCGGAGGGTGACGAACCGCCGCTCGATCTCGGCCGCGTCGCGGGGAGCACCCGCCCGATCGCCGATGTGCGTGCGCAGCGTCCGCTTGAACTCGACGAGGTCGCTGTTCGACACGGGCTTCGGCTCGATGTCGAGCGTCGACCCCTGACGGAACTCGATCGCCCGGAGCGCCTGCGAGATGGGCCGCACGCCGCGACGGATGACGTGGCCGTCCTCCTCGATCTGCACGAGCAGCGCGCGCAGGCTGTCGCCCATGTCGGCGCCGGCCTTGGCGAGCCAGTCCTCCTTGGCGTTCGGCAGGGCGTCGTCGACGAGCGTGCGGTGGATCGCCCTGACCGCGTCCAGGCTGTCGATCGAGGCGTCGATCCCGGCCGTGCGGTCGAGCTCGAGGTACCGCTCGAAGATCAGCACGAGGGTGTTCTCGGCCTGAGTGCGTTCGCGGTCGTGGCCGTCGATCTGCCCGCGCAGCAGCGACAGCGCCTCGCGGTGCGACCGCTCGACGTCGGCCACCTCGCGCGGCGCGGCGAACGGCAGCGGTGCGAGCAGGGCGCGCTCGTGGTCGGTCAGCGGGTCGGCCCCGGTCAGGGCGTCGCTGAAGGCGTCCTCGATGTCGACGAGGGTCGAGTGCTCCGCCTCGAGTCGCGCGAGCTCGTGGTCGAGCTCGGCCAGACGACGCGTCGCCGCCGAGCGCTCGTCGTCGTGACGGCGCGCGTCGGCCTGCAGCGTGGCGAGCTCGGGCCGCTCGTCGGCGAGCCGGTCGAGCTGACCCTGCAGGTCGTCGAGTCGCGCCTGCGCCGGCGCGGTGTCGATGTCCGCCCACGAGAACTCGGTCGACCGCGCGACGGCGTCGAGCACCCGGCGTCGCGCCGACGACTCGGCCTCGGCGGTGTCCCACGCGGCGCGCGCGACGGTGAGGTCGCGTTCGAGCGACGCGATCTCGTCGGCGAGCTCGGCGACGCGGGAGCCGTTGTCGAGGCCGATCCACGAGCGCGAACGGCGGTCGTCCTTCACGACGCGGCCTCGCGAGCCCGTGCGGAGACCGGCACGCGTCACGGCGCCCCGCGCCCCGGCGGGCAGTGCGCCGTCGAGGTCGTCGGGCCCCTCGACGCAGAGCACGCTGCGCTCGGCGACGATCTCGTCGAACAGCCAGCCGAAGAACGGGCTGCCCTCGTCGAACTGCAGCATCGCGGGCACGGTGCGCGGCACGGCGTCGTGCTCGGGCTCGACGCCGGTCGCCGCGGGCACCAGCGTGATGCGGCCCCGCATGTCGTGGTCGTTGACGAAGCGGCGCACGGCGTCGAACTGCGCGCGGTCGACCAGGAGGTGCGTGGCCAGGTCGCCGACGACCCGCTCGATCGCGACCGTCCAGTCGGTGTGCGCGGCGGCGACCTCGAACAGCTCGCCGGCGTAGGGCAGACCCGCGACGGGGATCCCGGTGCCCTCGGCGATGCGCAGTCGGCGTTCGGCCGCATCGTCGGGCACGTTGCTGCCGCGCAGCTCGAACGAGCGGCGCTGCGCCTCGCGGGCCGACAGTGCGCGCTTGGTCTCGCCGATGCGGGCGGCGAGCTCGCCGCGCACATCGTCGGCGGCGGCGCGGGCGGCAGCGTCCTCGTCGGCGAGTCGCTCGGCGCGCTGCCGCAGCGCGACGAGCTGCTTCTCGGAGGTGGGCACGGACTCGCCCGTGCCGTCGAGGGCCGTCGCGAAGCGCCGCCGCTCGCGCTGGACGACGGCGAGGTCGCGCTCGGCGGTCGCCACGAGCTGTCGGAGCGACTGGGAGGGGTCGCCGCCGAGATCGCCGATGCGGGCCAGAGCCTGCTCACGGGCACGGAACGCGGCGGTGTCGTCGTCGGCCGCGCGCCTCCTCGCCTCGGACAGGGCGCGCTTCTCGGTCGTGACCCGGTCGACCTCACCGCTGACCCAGCTGCCGACCTTCTCGGCCAGCCAGACGCGCAGTCGGCTCGGGCCGTGGCTCTCGTCGATCAGGCGGCGCTTCTCGGTCGCGTCGTGGCCGGCGATCTCGTAGCGGTCCGCCAGCGCGGGCACCGGCTCGAGCACTCCGAGCTTCTTGCGCGTCGTCTCGAACACGTCGTAGAGCGCCGAGGCCTCGCGGTACGTGCCGAGCGTGGTCTCCCAGCGCGAGAGCGCCTTGGGCTGCGTGAGCACGAACGACTTGAACAGCTCGTCGATCGAGAAGACGCCCTTCGACGCCTGCGCACGGCGCAGCAGCGTCAGCGCCTTCAGCTGCGACTCGTCGCTGCCGCCGATCCCGAGCTCGCCGCACAGCTGCACGCGGAACTCGGGCTGCGAGTACGTGACGAGATCGCGGACGGGGTCGAGGAGGCGCGCGAGGGAGCCCTTCGTCAGCGGACTCGAGCTGCTCGCATCGCGCTTGACCTCGGTCAGCCGGCTCAGATCGAAGGGCCCGCGGACGAGCAGGTAGACGCTGGCCTGCGTCACGTCGTCCTGGCTGGAGGTGTCGGTGCCGATCCAGGCGAGACGCACCGCCGTGACGGTCTGCCCGAGCTCGGTCGCGTACGTGATGGCGGCGCCGCTCGCGAACGCCTCGCCCAGCGGACGGAGGAACCGCGTCGTCGTGCGATCGGACGCCGCGTCGCGGACCTCGTCGGTCTTGCCGCGCGCGTAGCTGTAGACGGTGCGCTCGGAGCGCTGGCGGCTGTCGTCGCGCGCGGCCCGGTTGAACTCCTGCGGGTTCGGCATGATCACCGCGGCCATCGCGTCGAGCACCGTCGACTTGCCGCGCCCGGTCGGCCCGAGGATCGCGATGCCGCCGCGCCCCACCGGCATGCGGTGCAGCCCCGAGTAGCTGCCCCAGTTCAGCAGCTGCACCTGCTCGATGCGGTACTGACCCGAGTGGAACATGCCGAGGTCGGGTGCGTCGGCGTCGTCCGCCGTGCCCGTCGCGGCGGCGATGCCGGCGGTGCCGGGAGCGTCGGCGGCGTCGGGAGCCGAGGAGGCGGTGGTCGCGTCGGCGGGGATCATGCCTGGTCTGCTTCCGGGTCGAGGGGGAGATCGAGGGCGACGGCGGTCGGGTCGGGTCGGGGCTCGGCGGCCTGATCGGGGTCGGCCTCGGCGTCCGCGTCGAGGTCGGAGTCGTCGTCGCCGTCGCCGTCTGGCTCCGAGTCGTCGTCGACCGGTCCGTCGTCGTCGGCTCCCGCCTCCTCCACGGCGTCGAGCGCGCTCGCGTCGGCGGGCGCATCGGCCCCCGCCGCCTCGAGGAACACGCGCTCGAGGTGAGCCAGCTGCTCGGCCGTGATCAGCGGCACGATCGCGGGGGCGACGACGAAGAGGGCGGGGTCGTCGGGCTCCGGTTCGAGGAGGTCGCGCGACACCATGGCGGCGAGGGCCGCGTCGACGCGGCGCATCGAGCGGATCTCGTCGTGCGCGGTGTCGTCGTGGTACCGGCCGAGGAACTCCGCGACCTGATCGCGCGACACCACGACCGATTCGTCGTGCGCGTCGCTGAACGCGTGCTCGCGCCGCAGGAAGACCATCAGCAGCGACGCGTCGCGCGACAGCGGCTTCTCGCGTCGCAGCAGGATGGGCACGTCGTCCTGGCCGCTCTGCCGCTTGAACGCGACCTCGTACTCGTGGTCGACGACCAGCACGAGGAACATCTCGTCGAGCCGGGCCCGGATCTCGGGCTCGTACGCGAGCAGCGCGGCCCACGCCTCGCCCTGCCGGGCCCGCGACATGAAGCGGTGGGTCAGCAGCGTGACCAGCGCCTTGCGACCGGCCAGCGGCAGCTCGTCGCGGAGCCCGCTCGACGGGTCGGTAGCAGCGCCGGCCGCATCCGTCGTGCCGTCCGGGTCGGCGCCGTCCGGATCGATGCTGTCGAGGACGGTGCTGTCGAGAACGGTGCCGACTGCCTCGGTGCTGACGTCGTCGATCGGGTCGGGGGTCATACGGTGTCTCTCTCGGGCTGCGGGGTCGGGGCGGAGGCGTCGTCGCCGGGGGCGGGGGCGTCGTCGCCCGGTGCGGGCTGTCGGCGGAAGACGAGCCGGGGGAGGACGACGCGACGACCCGCGCCTCCTCGACCCGCGCCTCCTGGGCTCGTGTCTCCGGCGCTGCCGCCCCCTGGGCCGGCCGGTTCGTCGGCGGTCAGGGTGACGGTCTCGGTGGTCTCGTCGACCACGCCGCGGTCGATGGCGAGGTCGAGCATGCTCAGCACGAGGCCGAGCCGGCGGAACTCGGGGTCGGTGGCCTCGTACAGCTCGGCGCTCGTGACGGTGTCGTGCTCGTCGAGCAGGCGGTCGAGGGTGGCCGCGACGGCCGCGGTGCTCGTGCCCGAGCTGATGCGGAGCGCGGCGCGGTCGGCGGCGGGCAGCGTGGCGTCGCCCTCGGTCACCTGCACGTCGACGGTCGGGCGGCCCCGGTCGCTGTGCAGCTGCGCCTGACTGATGTCGACGACGTCGAGCGCGCCGAGTCCGAGCACGTCGACGGGCAGCACGGCCGGGCCCGGTCGTCGCTCGGCCCAGACGCCGCCGGCGTGCAGCGCACGTTCGGCGAGGGTGAGGAGGCGCTGGTGACGCTCGGTCGACGAGCGGCTGAGGAACCGGCGGAGCGACGACGTCCAGCGCCCGTAGGTCTCTTGCACCGACTGCTCTTCCGCGAGCAGCGACGAGATCAGCGACTCGAGCTGCGTCCGCTGCCGATCGGTCAGATGCTCGGCCGCGGCGGGGTGATCGAGGATGAGCTCGATGTCGGCGCGCATCACGTCGATCTCCCGCGACGACAGCATCTGCGCGAAACCGCGGTAGGCCCGGCCCTCGGGGGTCTGCTCGAGCAGATCGTTCTCACGGAGGTACTGCTCGACGAGCGCGCCCTTGCCGACGTGCTCGACCGTCGCCCGGCGCGCGACCTCGCGGTGCCGCTGCTCGACCATGCTGCTCAGCTGCCGGAAGTCCTCGGGCAGCGACGCCGTCAGCCGCACCACCTCGCGCACCTGCCGCTTGAGGACGTCGGGGCTGACCGGCTCGGTGCCGTGCTGCTCGATGCGATCGCGGCGACGCTGCAGCTCGGCGATCTGCTCGTCGATCCGAGCGGTCTGCGCCTCGCGGCTCGGGTCGGCGAGACCGGCGAGCTGACCGACGGCGTGGGCGATGCTGCCGAGTCTCGCCTCGCTCACCGCGTTGTCCTGCTCGACCAGCTCGCGCACGATCCGCAGCGCCTTGAGCGCGTGGGGCGAGAGCCGGTACTGCGCGCGAGCCTCGCCGCGCGGGGGCGGGCTCGAGGCGCGCGTCGGGGCCGACCCCACCGCCGCGCCGCTCGGGTGCGCGGCGCCGAGCGCGCCCCAACCGTCGGCCGCGGGGGAGGTGCCGGTCGTCGTGCTGCTCGGGCCGCCGTCGCGGGCGTCGCCGTGGCGTGCCCCGCCATCGTCCGCCGAGGAGGCGCGGGTGCGGATCAGCCACCGGCTGTCGACCCAGGTCCGGCAGTAGTCGGCCGGGGTGGTGCGGGTCTCGGGGACGGTCGCCGGCCCGGGGTCGTCGACCCGCGCCTCCTCGGCTCCGGCCCGGACGGGCGCGGTCTGGTCGGGTGCGGTCTGGTCGAGCGCGTTCAGCTCGAGGGCCTGCGCGACCTGCTGGTGGAACCAATCGGCCGAGACGGGCCCCTCGGCGTGCTCGAGGTGACGGGAGAAGAGCGGGAGCATCCAGCGGCTGTTGTAGCTGCGGAGCAGGGCCCACGTGGGGTCGTCCTCGTGCGCGACGCGCACGTCGTCACGGCTCAGGGCGTCGTCGGGCCCTGACGATTCGTTCACCAAGCGGACCTCCGGCAGTCGTCGGACGAGGATACCAACTGGCGCGTTCCGCCCTGCGACGGAAGCGCCGACGGTGGTCCGGGGCCAGACTGAGCGGATGCGGAGCGGTCTGAGACGATGCGTCGCGGGGTCCGTCGTCGCGGCGGTCGTCCTCGCCGGGGCCGGGTGCGCCGACTCCGCCGAACTGGGCCAGCGCTTCGAGTCGTCGATGGCGGGCGTCGACGGCATCGTCGAGATCGAGACCGGCGGCATCGACTACCCCCTGGGCAGTGCCACGGCCCAGGCCACGGTCGTGGTCGAGAGCGATCTCGGCGACGACGACCTCGCCGCCGTGGCCGAGCGGATCAGGCCGTTCGTGGCCCGCGAGGTCGGCGACGAGTGGCAGTACGTCGACGTGCGCCGGGGCGCCGTCACCTTCGAGGTGCTGGCCGACGAGGCCGACACGGCGGCCCAGCTCGACCTCGCCCGCCGGGTCGCCGACGACTCGGTCTTCGCCGAGGCGTCCCTCGGCACGCACGAGTTCGGTGCGACGACGAGCGACTCGGAAGCGCCGCGGCGGGGGTTCGGGATCACGGTGATCCCCTCGGCGTCGTCGGACGTCCTCACGGCGTGGCAGCGGGCGCGCTCTCTCCAGGATGCGGAACCGCAGCTGGCCGAGGTCGACGTGTCCGCCTGGAGCCAGGACTCGCGCCGGTTCATCACCGAGAACGTCAGCGGGTTCCCCTCGGCGCTCGACGACCCCGCGACGTCCGACGTCGTCCTCGACGCCGCCGAGCAGGCGGATCTGCTCGCCGCGGTGGGGGACGACGACCTCGGTGCGGGGCGGGTCCTCGTCCTGCCGGAGGGCATCAGGGTCGACCTGAAGCAGCCGACCGTCACAGGGCAGCAGCCACCGGACGAGGTGGCCGAGGCCTCCGGCCGTGCCGAGCGGATCGCGAGCGCCCTCGCGGCGACGTCCGGCGTCTCGGGCACGACCATCGCCACCGTCTCGTCGCCCGACGAGTCGCGCGAGGTGGACGGCGACCTTTCCGACGCAGAGTCGGTCGTGGACGCCGTCGACTCCGACGCGGTGACCTACTCGGCCATCAGCGCCCGGTCCGTCGAGGTGCGGACGGTGCGGCCCGATCAGGTCGTGCCCGCCCTGCGGGCCATCGGCGGGTCGGCGGACCTGTCGCGTCTGGATGTCGTCCGCGTCTCGCCTGACCGGTCGGACCCCCGCGGCCTCGCGTTCTCGAGCGACCCCGCGACCCTCGAGGTGCTCGTCTCCGTCGCGGACGCGGTGACGGCCTCACCCGGGATCGAGGGCGTGTCCGTCGCGAGCACGGAGGCGAGGGTGGACGTCGTGCTGGGCGACGCCGTGACCGAGGGGTCGCTCGACGACGTGGTCGCCGCGGTGCAGGCGGCGCCGCGCGGCACCGTCGTGGCGTTCCGTCGCGACGTCCGGGAGCCGGTCGACCTCGCCGTCGAGACGGTCGGCGAGGAGGCCGTGGCCGACTGCTCCGCGCTCGAGACCGACGATCAGCGCCTCTGCGAGGTGGTGCGCGCGGCCTGGGCGGAGTAGCCCCGCGTCGGGTCGTCCGTGTCGAACCGCTCCTGGCGAGCAGCTCGCTTCGGGCGGCTCGCCGGACGGGTGCGTGTGCCCATCGTCACGCGCCGACATCTGCAGGATCGCCGGAGGCGCGTGGTGCAGTCTCGGGGGATGACCGCTTCCGCAGACGTCGCCGACCCGACGCCCGTCGTCCACATCCTGCACGACAACGCCGAGTGGCTCCCTCCGCTCGTCGCCGCCCTCGACGCGGCGGGGGTGCCGCATCGCGAGCACCTGCTCGACGGGAGCTCGTTCGATCTGTCCGCCGAGCCTCCTGCCGGGGTGTTCTGGTCGCGCCTCAGCGGGTCCGCCCACACGCGGGGCCGGGCGACGGCCAAGGAGGTGGCCCGGGCGACGCTCCGCTGGGCCGAGCGCCACGGACGCCGCACGATCAACGGCAGCGGCGTCGTCGAGCTCGAGGTGAGCAAGGTCGCGCAGTACCTGGCGCTCGGGCAGGCCGGTTTCGACGTTCCGGCCACCACCGCCGTGTTCGGCACCGCCGACCTCAAGGCCCGGGCGCGCGAGCAGAAGCTGCCGTTCATCACCAAGCACAACCAGGGCGGCAAGGGTCTCGGGGTGCGTCGCTTCGACGACCTCGAGTCGTTCGACGCCTACGTCGACGGCCCCGACTTCGAGGTGCCGGTCGACGGGATCACGCTGCTGCAGGAGTTCCTGGAGGCCGAGGAGCCCTTCAACACCCGCGTCGAGTTCGTCGGCGGGCGCTTCGTCTACGCCGTGCGGGTCGACACCTCGGCGGGCAGCTTCGAGCTGTGCCCCGCCGACGCGTGCGTCGTGCCCGACGGCGCCGACCCCGCCACGTTCGCACCCTTCGCCGTCCGATCGTCGGTGACCGCGTCGCACCCTCTCGTGCAGCGGCTCGAGGCCTTCCTGGACCAGCACGGCATCGAGGTCGCGGGGATCGAGTTCATCGAGACCGCCGACGGCCGCGTCGTGCCGTACGACGTCAACACGAACACCAACTACAACCCCGACGTCGAGCGGTCGTCGAGCGTGTCGGCCGCGGCGACGCTCGCCGGTTGGCTCGGCTGGGTGCTCTCGAGCGAGGGGTAGCGCGCGCCGGTCCCCCTTCGGAGGCGTGCGCCCGGGCCGAGGAGGCGCGGGGCCGGGGAGTCGAGGAGGCGCGGGCCGGGGAGGCGCGGGTCGACGATCGATGTCGGGGGTCGGCGTTAGCGTGTGCAGCACGGGCCGACGACCGTGCGGACCGTGAATCGAAAGGCGACGCCATCTACCTCGACGACGACACCGTGGTCACGAGCCCGTCCGACCTCAGCACGTGGGCCGCGTGCGAGTGGGCGTTCCTCCGACGCCTCGACGCCAGGCTCGGGCGCATCCCGGCGGTGCCCGAGGTGGCCGACGCCATGCTCGACCGCACTGCCCGTCTGGGCGACGACCACGAGATCCGGTTCCTCGAACGGCTGCGCGAGACGCACCGGGTCGTCGAGTTCGAGCGCCCCGAGCGCGCGGGGTACCCGGCAGCAGCGGCGGCCGCCGAGCAGGCCATGCGCGACGGCGTGCCGGTGCTCTATCAGGCGACGTTCTTCGACGGCTCGTTCATCGGCTTCTCCGACTTCCTGCTCCGCACCGACGACGGCGCGTACGAGGTCTACGACACCAAGCTCGCCCGACACGCCAAGATCCCCGCCCTCCTGCAGCTGGCCGCCTACGCCGAGCAGATCGCCGCGCTCGGTCTGCCCGTCGGGCCGCAGGTGCACCTCGTGCTCGGCGACGGCACGACCTCCAGTCACGCTCTCGCCGACATCGCACCGGTGTACCGCGCGCAGCGCGACCGGCTGAGGTCGGTCGTCGACCGGCGGCTGCACGCCGACGCCCCGCTGGCCTGGGGCGCCCCCGGGGTCGTCGCCTGCGGCCGCTGCGGACAGTGTTCGGTGCAGGTCGACGAGCACCGAGACCTCGTGCTCGTCGCCGGGCTCAGTCTCGGTCAGCGGTCGGCGTTGCTCGCGGCGGGCATCGCGAGCATCGACGACCTGGCTGCGAGCACCGGGCCCGTCGCCGGCGTGGGCGGTGCCGCCCTCGCGCGCCTCCGCGGTCAGGCCCGGCTCCAGATCGACAGCGCCGGGGCGCCCCTCCCCGAGGTCCGCCTGATCGACCCGGGTGCGCTGGCGGCCATCCCCGCACCTGACCCCGGCGACATCTTCTTCGACTTCGAGGGCGACCCGCTCTACACCGAGGGCGACTCGTCGGTGTGGGGGCTCGACTACCTGTTCGGGCTGGTCGACGACCGGTCGCGCTTCACGGCGTTCTGGGCGCACGACCTCCGACAAGAGCGCCGTGCTCTGATCGACTTCCTCGCGTTCGTCCGCGAGCGGCGGGCGGCCCACCCGGGCATGCACATCTACCACTACGCGTCGTACGAGCGCAGTCACCTGCTGTCGCTCGCCGCCCGGCACGGCGTCGGAGAAGACGACGTCGACGATCTGCTGAGGGCGGGGGTGCTGGTCGACCTGTACCCGATTGTCCGGAAGGCGCTGCTCGTGGGGTCGCGCAGCTACTCGATCAAGAAGCTCGAGCCGCTCTACATGGGCGCCGAGCACCGCGACGGCGACGGGGTGGTCTCGGCCGTCGACAGCATCGGCGCGTACGTCGAGGCGGCGGCCGCCCTCCGTGCCGGAGACCCCACCGGTCAGACGCGCCTCGACCAGGTCGCCGACTACAACGAGTACGACTGCCGATCGACGCTCCGTCTGCGCGACTGGCTGCTGACGATGCTCCCCGCCGACACCGTCAGCGACGACACCGTGGCGCTCGTCGACGACGAGCGAGTCCGGGCCGAGCCGGACCCCGTCTTCGTCGAGCTCACGGCGCAGCTGGCCGACGTCGATCCCCTCGACCGCACGCCCGATCAGACCGCCCTCGCCCTGGCGGCCGCGGCCATCGACTACCACCGCCGCGAGGCCAAGACCTTCTGGCAAGAGCACTTCGATCGTCTGCGCGAACCGCTCGACGAGTGGGCAGACACCCGCGACGTGTTCGTCGTCGAGCACGCCGAGGTCGTCCGCGACTGGGGGAAGCCGCCGCGCAAGCGGACCCTCTCGAGAGACCTCCGCCTCGTCGGGTCGCTCGCCCCGGGCAGTCGGTCGCCTCTGGGGTCCACGCCCATGGCCGTCTACGACGCGCCTCTGCCTCCCTCGGCGAATCGGGCGGGCCCGGGCTCCCGAGGCTGGGCCGCCCGGGCGACGGTCGTCGACGCCGACCCGGGCGCCGACGACGTCGTGCTGCTCGTCACCGAGACCGTCCCCACGGGTGCCGAGCCCCACGGGTCGTTCCCGGTGGCGCTGACCCCCGCCGCACCTCCTCGGGCGGCCCCGCAACCGGAGGCCATCTCGGAGTGGGGGCGCCGGGTGCTCGACGACCTCCCGGGGTTCGTGCCCGACGCCGCGCTCGATCTGCTGCGCCGCGTGCCGCCCCGCGGCGGCGTCCGACCCGTCGCGGGCGACGACACGGTCGGGGCCGTGATGGGGACCCTGCTCGACCTCGACCGGTCGTATCTGGCCGTGCAGGGCCCTCCGGGCACCGGAAAGACCTACGTGGGCTCGACCGTCGTCGCCCGCCTCGTCCGCGAGCACGGCTGGCGGGTCGGCGTCGTGGGGCAGTCGCACGCCGTGGTCGAGAACTTCCTGGCGGCCGTCGTCGGCAAGGGCGTCGACCCCGAGCGGGTCGTCAAGGTGCCGAAGAAGGGCACCAGCCCGGAGGCCCTCGAGGCCTCGGCGTGGACGCCCGTCGCGAACGGCGCGGGTCTCGCCGCGTTCCTGTCCGGGCCGGGTGAGACCGGGGGCGTCGTCGGCGGCACCGCCTGGACCTTCGCCAACGCCGATCACATCGCGCGAGGCTCGCTCGACCTCCTGGTCGTCGACGAGGCCGGGCAGTTCTCGCTGGCCCCCACGATCGCGTCGTCGCTGGCGGCCCAGCGTCTGCTGCTGCTCGGCGACCCGCAGCAGCTGCCGCAGGTCAGCCAGGGCTCGCACCCCGAACCCGTCGACCAGTCCGCGCTCGGCTGGCTCGCCGACGGACACGACGTGCTCCCGGCCGAGCTCGGATACTTCCTGTCGCGCACCTACCGCATGCACCCGGCGCTCACGGCCCCGGTCTCACGGCTGTCGTACGACGGCGCCCTCGAGTCGAGGGCGCCCGAGCGGCGGCTCGAGGGCATCGCGCCCGGTCTGCACGTCGAGCCGGTCGCCCATCAGGGCAACACGACCTCGTCCGCCGAGGAGGCCGAGCGCGTCGTCGCGATCGCCACCGACATGGTGGGGCGCACCTGGACGGACGGCGACTCGACACGACTGCTGAAGGCTGCGGACGTCATCGTCGTCGCCCCGTACAACGCGCAGGGGGCGCTGATACGCGACGCTCTCGACCGGGCCGGGCTCGCCGAGACCACCGTCGGCACGGTCGACCTCTTCCAAGGGCGTGAAGCCGTCGTGGCGATCCTCTCGCTGGCGGCGTCGTCGGCGGCCGAGATCCCGCGCGGAATCGACTTCCTGCTCATGCCGAACCGGCTCAACGTCGGCATCTCGCGCGCGCAGTGGGCGGCGTACCTCGTGCACTCGCCGGCCCTGGCCGCGTCGATGCCGACGTCGATCGCCGGGTTGGGGCTGCTGTCGCGGTTCATCGACCTCGTCGCGCCTGGGTCTGCGTCTGCACCCGAGCCTGGGCCCGGGCCCGGGACAGCACGTCCCGACATCGGATCGTCACCGTCTTGAGCTGGTGCGATCCGAGGCCACCGGCGCCGTCCCTCCCCAGCCGTGCGGTGCGTCCTGGCGCCCGGGTGCTGCGCCGCGCCTCCTCGGCTTCGCCCTAGGCTCGACGTATGGGGCTCTTCTCGCGCAAGAAAAACACACCCGCCGACGACACCACGACCGATCGGACCACGTCCGACCCCGCCGACGGGGTGAAGGTCGACACCGCAGACGACTCCGCACCGCAGGTGGCCCCGGCGCAGGCGCCGCCCGTCGTGAGGATCACGCGCGCTGCGCCGACCAACTCGACCGGGGCGGACCCGTCGGCCGTCCCGACCGGTGCCTCGGCCGGCACCTCGGTGCCCCCGCTGCGTGCCGCCGCGCCCGTCGTGCACACCGCGCTGCAGGAGGCGCTGACCGGCTGGAGCAAGGCCAAGAACGTCCAGACGATGTACTCCGTCGTCAAGGAGCTCGCGGCGGGCGACCTGCTGCTCGACATCGGATCGTCGACGATGGCCGACCCGAAGGTCGGACCGCAGAAGGGCGACACGATCTCGATCGCCCACCAGGTCGACAACGCCGGCAAGAAGGTGCTCCTCGCCTTCACCAGCGGCGACAGGCTCGGCTTCTACCGCAAGACCAGCGACCCCGTGTCGCTCGTCGAGGCGGCACCCGACGTCGTCGCGATGGCCGTGTCGAAGTACGACGGACTCGTGCTCGACCCCGGATCGCCCGAGACGCAGTGGATCGGCTACACCGACGAGCTCGTGCGCGGGCTCACCGAGAACCCGGCCGAGAACAGGGCCGTCAAGCAGGCCATGGCCGAGAAACGGATCGCCTGGCCGGCCATGCTCGAACTCGTCCGGGCGGCTCCGGCGCTGTACATCGCGTCCGTCGCGCATCGCGACGAGAGCGGCGAGATCACGTCGATGGGTGTCGCGACCGTCACATCGCACGAGGGTCAGACCTTCTCGGTGCTGCTGACGTCACCGGCCGAGGTGGGCGCCTGGGCCCCGAGCGCGGATTCGAACGCGACCCGCTTCGATGCCGTGGCACGCGTCGCACTCGACCAGGGGCATGCGGGCATCGTCGTGAACCCCGCCGGGTCGATGCTGACGATCACGGCCGACGAGCTGCGCGCACTCGTCGACTGACCGCGGCGCCGGGCACCCGAACTCGAGCGGGGCCCGCCAGGGTGGGCGGTTATTGCCCTTCGGCGGTGAGTGAGGGGCGTCTTCTGCGCACCGTCGAAGCGGGGCTCGCAAGGGTGGGCGCTAAGTGCCCTTCGGCGCTGGGTAGGGGGCGTCTTCTGCCCACCGTTGAAGCCGGAGCCGGAGCCGGGGCCGAAGCCGGTGCCGGCGGCGGGCCCGCGATGGTGGGCGGTTAGTGCCCTTCGGCGCTGGGTAAGGGGCGTCTTCTGCCCACCGTTGAAGCGGGGCGCGCGAGGGTGGTCGGTTGATGCCCTTCCCTGGTGAGCGTGGGGCGTTTTCTGCCCACCGTCGGAGCGGAAGCGGAAGCGGGAGCGGGAGCGGAGTGGTAGCGGGAGCCGGGGCGCCGGCGGGTGGGCGCTAGCGCCCGGGCGCGGGCGACGCGGCGAGGGCCACGGCGGACACCACCGTCAGCGTCAGCGCCCCGATGTTCAGGGGCACCAGTGGCCCGGCGAACGCGTTCACCAACCCGATCGACGTTCCGAGACCGACCACGAGCTGCCCGACGAGCAGCAGCGCCGTTCCGAAGGCCGAACCGAGCAGCGCCACGCGGGCCAGATCGTGCGCCCGCTGCCGCGCAGCCGCACTGTCGCCGCCGCCGTCCGACGCCGCCGAGTTCGTGGCTCGCGTCCGCAAGAACAGAACCAACGCCACGAGGCCCAGCAGCAGCGGGATGAGGCAGCCGATCGTCAGCGCGGTCTGCACGACGCCGAAGAGGGCGTCGGTGCCGGTGGCGGGATTCATGCGGGGCTCCTCGGCGGGGGAAAAGCCGAAGGCGGACCCGAACGGGCCCGCCTTCGGAGGGTGTCGCTAGTAGCGGGGCTTGCGGGGCGGGCGATCCCCGCCGTACGAGCCGGAGGAGCGGTCGCCACGGTCGTCACGACGAGCACCGCCACCGGCGGCGCCGCCGCCACGGCGGTCCTGCTTGATCTCGATCAGCTTGCCGCTGATGCGTGTGTCGCTGAGTCGGTCGAGCATGTCGCTGCTGACGTCGGAGGCCAGCTCGACGATCGAGAAGTCGGGGCGGATCGCGATCGCGCCGAAGTCGTCTCGGCTGAGACCGCCCTCGTTGGCGAGCGCACCGACGATCTGACGGGGCTCGACACGGTGACGACGACCGACCTCGATGCGGTACGAGGTCATCGGCTTCGACGTGCGGGGGCCGCGGTCGCGACGCTCGCCTCGGTCGTCGCCCTGACCGGCCCGCGGAGCCCGGTCGTCGCGCTCGCGCAGCGGACGCTCGTCGCGCTGCGGACGCTCGTCTTTCGGGTCGAGCAGCAGCGGCGTCTCTCCCTGCGCCACGACCGCGAGGGCCGCGGCCACATCGGCCTCGGGCACGTCGTGGTGCTCGACGTAGTGCGCGATGATGTCGCGGAAGGCCGAGATGCGGGCCTCCTGCGACAGCGCCTCGGTGATCGCGTCGTCGAAGCGCGTGAGGCGCGTGCTGTTGACGTCGTCGACCGACGGCAGCTGCATCTGCGTGAGGGGCTGACGCGTCGCCTTCTCGATGGCGCCGAGCAGGCGGCGCTCACGCGGGGTGACGAAGCTGATCGCCGCGCCGCTGCGACCGGCACGGCCGGTGCGGCCGATGCGGTGCACGTACGACTCGGTGTCGATCGGGATGTCGTAGTTGACGACGTGGCTGATGCGGTCGACGTCGAGACCACGGGCCGCGACGTCGGTCGCGACCAGGATGTCGAGCTTGCCGCTCTTCAGCTGGTTGACGGTGCGCTCGCGCTGGGCCTGGGCCACGTCGCCGCTGATCGCCGCCGCCGAGTAGCCGCGCGCACGGAGCTTCTCGGCGAGGGTCTCGGTCTCGCTCTTGGTGCGGACGAAGATGATCATGCCCTCGAAGTTCTCGACCTCGAGGATGCGCGTCAGGGCGTCGACCTTCTGCGGGTACGACACCATCAGGTAGCGCTGCGTCGTGTTGACCGACGTCGTGGTCTTCGCCTTGACGGTGATCTCTTCGGCGTCGTTCAGGTACTGCTTCGAGATGCGACGGATCTGCGGCGGCATGGTGGCCGAGAAGAGCGCGACCTGCTTGTCGTCGGGGGTGTCGGCGAGGATCGTCTCGACGTCTTCGGCGAAGCCCATCTTGAGCATCTCGTCGGCCTCGTCGAGCACGAGGTACTTGAGCTCGGAGAGGTCGAGGGTGCCCTTCGCGAGGTGGTCCATGATGCGACCGGGCGTGCCGACGACCACGTGGACGCCGCGGCGCAGAGCGCTCAGCTGCACGCCGTAGGCCTGACCTCCGTAGACGGGCAGCACGTGGACGCCGCGCATGCCGGAGGCGAACTGCTCGAACGCCTCGCAGACCTGGAGGGCGAGCTCGCGGGTGGGCGACAGGACCAGCGCCTGCGGCTTCTTCGCGCTCACGTCGAGGCGCGACAGGATCGGCAGCGCGAAGGCGGCCGTCTTGCCGGTGCCCGTCTGCGCCAGGCCGACGACGTCGCGACCGGCGAGGAGGGTGGGGATCGTGGCGGACTGGATGGCCGAGGGGGTCTCGTACCCGATGTCCTTGATGGCCTTGAGGACCTGATCGCTCAAGCCCAGATCGGCGAACGTCGAGGGTGTTTCGGCTTGCTCCGTGGCGTCGCTCGGGGCTTGTTCGGTGGTGTCACTCATAGTGCAACGGTAGCCGGTCTCGGGGCCTGTGCCGTGCTGACATGGCGAGGAGCCCCGATCGGACGACCCGCGCCTCCTTCGCGGCCCGCCCGCGCCTCCTGCTCAATCGGCCCGGGGCGCCTCGGCGTCGTGCGCGACGACGATGTTGATCGGCGTCGTGTCGCTGTGCAGCGACTGCACGTAGACCTTCTTGCGGCGGCGCAGCCAGCGACGCGCGCCGGGGGTGGCGAGCAGGTTGCCGAGCACGAGTCCGGCGCCGATCGCGAGCGTCGTCAGCATGGAGAAGACGAAGTCGACCTCGGCCCCCTCCGTGCCCGACATGAAGTTGAGCAGCGCCGACGCGACCGCCAGCGACGGCAGCAGGGACCCGCAGAACGCCGGCACCGCGATGACCGTCGCGGCCGTGCGGAGTCGCGCCGCGGCCACCGTCGACAGCGCGCCGAGCAGGATCGCCGCGAGGAACGTCGCACCCATCAGGGGCACTCCGAGCAGTCGCAGGGTGAAGAGCGAGAGGTTGCCGACGAGCGCGACGCCGATCGTGATCGGGATCATCCGCGCGCTCGACCCCTGGGCCACGGCGTTCGCCGACGCCGCCGCGAAGCTGGAGCACAGCGACAGCCACAGGGGCAGCGCCTGCAGCGTGATGTTCGTCGGATCGACCTCGAAGTCGACGAACCCGGCCGTGACGGCGATGCCGGCGGGGATGCCGCAGACGATGCCCGCCACGATCAGGCCGATCACCAGGGCCCGGCCGAGGGCCATCGCCCGGAACCCCGAGATGGCGTCCTGCGCCCAGGTGACGATGGTGGGGTGCGGGAGCGTCAGGACGACCACCGCCGCGACCATCGCCGCCGCGCCTCCGGCCGACAGGAGATCGAGCGAGATCCCCACGGTGCCGAGGGCCGCCGTGGCGCCCGCCTGCAGACCGACGACGAAGAACTGGGGGATGCCGCGGGCCGCGAGCCCCCGCCCGGTCGCCATCACCCCGATCATCAGGACGAACGCCCCGACGGCCGCCTGCCAGGTGCCGCCGGCCTGCAGCGTGACCGAGACGCCGAGCATGCCCATCGCCAGATCGGTGATCCACGACGGCCAGCGCGGGGGAGAGCGCAGCACGTCGACGAGACCGGCCACGGCCGTGGTCATGTCGCGGTCGTCGTGCAGCAGGTCGTCGACGATCTGGTAGACGAGCGACAGCCGGTGCAGGTTCGAGCCCTCGGCGTAGACGACCCGGGTCTTGATCAGCGGCGGGCCCTCGACGGGCGCGTACTGGACGGTGATCGCCGTGCCGGTGATGTCGAGCTCGAGCGGGGCGAGGTTCCACTTCGTGCTGACCGCGACGATCGCGACCTCGGTGCTGCGGACGTCGGCCCCTGACGCGAGCATCACGTCGCCGAGGTCGAGGCAGAAGTCGACGATCTGACGCGGCGAGTAGAGGTCGCCGCCGATGCCGTGCTCGGGCGTCGTGCCCTCGTAGATCGTGCCGCGGAGGCGGGCGCGGACGTCGCGCATCTCCTGCGGGTTGACGTTGCGGGCCCTGACCCGCGCGGGCTTCGCCGGCGGGCGGGGCGGGCGGGCAGGGCGATCGCGTCGGCCGGGTCGCTGGGGATCGCTCACGGTCGAGCTCCGATCGGTCACGTCGGGGTGGTGCGGGGTCACGGGAGATGGCCCTCGGGTCGGGCCCCGCTCGACACGGCTGGCGCGGTCGCGGCGGGGCCTGCTCGGCGGGCTGCGTCGAGTCTAGGAGGCGCGGTGGTCGTCGTCAGGACGGCGGCCGTCGGCGTGCCGGTCGCCTCGCCGAGCGCCCTGACCCCTCTGCCCGGCGTCGTCGCGACCCGTGCCGGCGACCAGGTCGTCGAAGGCGTCGTCGAACGCGGCGTTGTCGCGGTCCGCGATCGCGTCGGAGCCGGGGGACCGGTCACCGGCGCCCGGTGCGGTCGCGTCGCCGGCGCCCGCTCCGTCGTCGGGTGCCGTCTCAGCGTCGGATGCGCTCTCCGCGTCGGGCGCGTTCTCCACGTCGGGCGCGTTCTCCACGTCGGGCTGCGTCTGCGCGAGCACGGCCTCGGCGGCCGAGCCGAGCACGACGCCGGTGTCGACGCCCTTCGTGTGCGCGAGCGCCTCCGAGAGCCCGGCGGCGAGACTGCCGCCGGCGGCGCCGAGAGTCGCGACGACGTCCTCCTGGCGCGGGGTGAGGGGAGCGTCCGAGAGGCCGGTGACGACCTCGCGGAGGTTGTCCTCGCTCGCGTCCAGCGCCTCCTCGTCGCCCTGCGTGATGGCCGAGGCCTGCGACACGATCGCGAGAGCGAGGGCGGCGGCCTCCTGCTCGGGGGTCGAAGGGGGCCGGTCGGTCGAGTCGTCGCCGCTGATCTGATCCATCGCTCGACCGTACGCGGTGGACACCGGGAGCGGTCGCGGTCGTCCGCCGCGCGAACGGACGAGGGGACGCCCGGGAATAGAAGGAGGCGCGCTCGGCTTCTCTCCCGGATGAGCGACGACCGCACCCCGCAGACCGACCGCCCGCATGCCGACCCCGCGACGAGCGACATCCGCGACCCCGAGACGGGCGCCCCCGAGAGCATCACCCTCGAGTCCGTCGAGTCCGTCGAGCCCCGGCACGACGCCACCGCACCGGGCGCCCGCCCCGGCACCGCACTCGTGGTGGGCGCGAGTGGCATCACGGGCACCGCGCTCGTCGAGCAGCTGACCCGCGACGGATGGGACGTGCTCGCCCTGTCGCGCCGCGCCTCCTCGGCTCCGGGGGTCACCGGCATCGCCGCCGATCTGCTGAGCGCCGAGAGCCTCGCGACCGCCCTGGCCGACGTGCAGCCCACGCACGTGTTCTTCGCCGCCTGGCAGAAGCGCGACACGGAGGCCGAGAACATCGAGGTGAACGGCGGCATGGTCCGCGATCTGCTCGCCGCCCTCGAGCACGCCCCCGTGCAGCACGTCTCGCTCGTGACCGGTCTGAAGCACTACCTCGGCCCGTTCGAGGCGTACGGCAAGGGCGTCATGCCCGACACGCCGTTCCACGAGGACGAGCCGCGCCTCGACTACCCGAACTTCTACTACGCGCAGGAGGACGAGCTGTTCGCCGCCGCCGAGCGTCAGGGCTTCACCTGGTCGGTGCACCGCTCGCACACCGTGATCGGGTTCGCCGTCGGCAACGCCATGAACATGGGGCTGACCATCGCCGTGCAGGCGGCGCTGACGAAGCGCCTCGGCCTGCCGTTCGCGTTCCCGGGCAGCGAGACGCAGTGGAACTCGCTCGTCGACATGACCGACGCGGGCGTGCTCGCCGAGCAGATGATCTGGGCCGCGACCGACCCCGCGGGCGGCGACGAGGCGTTCAACATCGTGAACGGCGACGTCTTCCGCTGGCGCTGGATGTGGCCCCGCCTCGCCGCGCACCTCGGCATCGACCCCGCCCTCGTCGAGGGGTTCGAGGGCGCGCCGCGACCGCTGGAGGAGCAGATGGTCGGGCTCGAGCAGGACTGGCGCGAGCTCGTCGCCGAACACGACCTCGTCGAACCCGAGCTGGCGCGCGTCGCCTCGTGGTGGCACACCGACGCCGACCTCGGCCGCGACCTCGAGGTCGTCGCCGACATGGGCAAGGCGCGCGACGCCGGCTTCTCGCGCTACCGCCGCACCGAGCAGGCGTTCGTCGACCTGTTCGAGCGGTACCGGGCGGCTCGCCTCATCCCGTGACCGTCGAGGTGACCCGGATGGTGCGGTAGCGGCCTGTGGCGGCGCCCATCGGGTCACTTCGACGGGCGGTGGGCGCGGTGCGCGGGGCGCAGCGCGAGGGGCTCGGGGCGCAGCGCGCGGCGCGGTGGCCGCGATGCGCGCGCTCAGGGGATCGACAGGACCGAGGAGGCGCGGCGTCGGTACGGTCGGCGGAAGCGACCCACCCGAGACGGAGCCGACATGACCCGCCCGACCCGCGCCTCCTGCGCCTGCCCCCGTCGCGCCGCGCGCGACACCGCGACCCGATGAGGGTCACCGACACGAGCGACCTGTGGTGGAAGACCGCCGTCTTCTACAACCTCGACGTCGAGACGTACCTCGACTGGAACGACGACGGCGTCGGCGACCTCGAGGGGCTGGCGCACCGCCTCGACCACCTCGCCGAGCTGGGCGTCACCTGCCTCTGGCTGGCGCCGTTCTACCCGTCGCCGCAGCGCGACAACGGGTACGACATCTCCGACTACTTCGGCGTCGACCCGCGCTACGGGCACCTCGGCGACTTCGTCGAGGTCGTGCGGACGGCGAAGGACCGCGGGATGCGCGTCATCGTCGACCTCGTGGTCAACCACACGAGCGATCAGCACCCGTGGTTCCGCGCGGCGCGCAGCGACCGCGACAGCCGGTACCGCGACTTCTACACCTGGCGCGACGAGGTGCCCGCCGACCAGCCGGCGAACATGTTCCCCGACGTCGAGGACGGCGTCTGGTCGTTCGACGACGAAGCCGGCCAGTACTACCGGCACTCGTTCTACTCGCACCAGCCCGACCTCGCGACCGACCGCCAGGAGGTCCGCGACGAGATCGCCAAGGTGATCGGATTCTGGCTGCAGCTCGGGATCGACGGGTTCCGCGTCGACGCGGTGCCGCACCTGATCGACACCGACGACGGGGCCGAGCACGGGTTCCTGCAGGCGCTCCGCGGGTACGTCGCCCGACGGAGCGGCAGCGGCATGATGCTCGGCGAGGTGAACCTGCCGTACGACGAGATGGTCGCGTTCTTCGGCGAGGACGACGGCGACGAGCTGACGATGCAGTTCGACTTCGTCGCCAACCAGGCGCTGTACCTCTCGCTGGCGCGGCAGGACGCCCGTCCGCTGGCCGCCGCGCTGTCGACCCGTCCGACGCTGGCGCGGGGCAACCAGTGGGGCAACTTCGTGCGCAACCACGACGAGCTGACCCTCGACCAGCTGAGCGACGACGAGCGCGACGAGGTGTTCGAGGCCTTCGCGCCGCTCGAGTCGCAGCGGATCCACGGTCGCGGCATCGTGCGTCGTCTGCCGCCGATGCTCGACGGCGACCCGCGGCGCATCCGCATGGTCTACAGCCTGATGTTCTCGACGCCCGGTGCCCCTGTGCTGTTCTACGGCGAGGAGATCGGCATGGGCGAGAACCCGGCCGTCAGCGGTCGCGGGGCCGTCCGCACGCCGATGCAGTGGACCGACGAGGCGGGCGGGGGCTTCTCGCGCGCCGAGGCCGACGACCTCGTCGCGCCGCTGGCCGTCGAGGGCTGGGCGCCCGAGCACGTGAACGTGTCGCGCCAGCGGCACGAGCCCGACTCGATGCTGCGATTCGTGCAGAGCCTCGTGCGGCACTATCGCGCGTCGCCCGAGATCGGCTGGGGCGAACTGACCCTCCTCGACTCGGGGCACGACTGCGTGCTCGCCCACGCGGTCGTCAGCAGCACGGGGACGCTCGTCGCCGTGCACAACTTCGCACCTGACGGCCGCTCGGTCGATCTCGACCTGAGCGGGCTGCTCGGCCCGGATGCGGGCGAGGCGGGCGCAGTGGGTGAGGCGGCTGGTGCCGCCGCGGGCCACGCCGCGGGTGCCGCCGCGCCTCGCCTCGTCGATCTGCTCGCCGAGCGGTCCGTCCCCGAGGCTCTGGCCGGCGACGCCCACCACCGCATCGAGCTCGAGGGCTACGGGTTCCGGTGGCTGCGCGTGCTGCGGGCGGGCGAGAAGCGACTCGTCTGATCGCGGTTTCACGGCGGGTTCGGCGGGTTCCCGTCCTTCGCGGCGGGTCAGCGCTGACCCGCCCCCGATGACGGGAACCCGCCGAAGGTCGCGTACGCGTGTGTCCAGCCGACCCGCCCGCCCGCCCGCCCGCGCGCCCGCCCGCCTCGTCTGCGGCCATCGAGGCGACCCGAAGGGTGCCGTAGCGGGCTGCCGCGGCTCGCTTCGGGTCACACGGATGCGCGTGGCCGGCTACGCGGGCGGCTCGGCGCGATCGGCCTCGGCGATCGCCTCGCTCGGCACCGGCTTGCCGCGCCGCGACACGAAGGTCACGGCCCAGAGCACGATCCCGATCGCGAGCAGCCCTCCGGCGATCTCGTACTGCTCGGCTCCGCGCCCCGACGACACCGGCAGCACGAGCCACAGGCACGCGACGACGCCCACCACCGGCAGCACGGTGCCCGCCCGGAAGTGCTTCTGCGTGACGCGGTCGCGGCGCAGCACGAGCACCGTGACGTTGACGACCGCGAACACTGCCAGCAGCAGCAGCGACGTCGTGCCGCCGAGCACCGCCACGATGGGCGACTCGGGCGACAGCGACACGTAGCCGATCAGCCCGAGCGCGAGCGCCGTGGTGAAGACGATCGCGGCCCAGGGGGTCTGGCGCTTCGCGTGCACCTTCGACAGGAACCCGGGCAACACGCCCTGGCGGCTCATGCCGTAGAGCAGGCGGCTGGCCATCATCATGTTGATCAGGGCGCTGTTGGCGACGGCGAACATCGAGATGAAGGGCAGCAGCTGACCGATGGGGAAGTCGGGGGCGGCCGTGTTGACGACGGTGACGAGCGGCGTCTCGTTGTCGGCCAGCTCACCGATCGGCACGACCGCGACGGCGCAGATGGCGACCAGCACGTAGATGACGGCGGCGATGCCGAGCCCGGTGAGCATGACCCTCGGGAAGATCCGGCTCGGGTCCTTGGTCTCCTCGGCCATGTTGACGCTGTCCTCGAAGCCGACCATGGCGAAGAACGCGAGCGACGTCGCCGTGCTGATGCTCAGCAGCAGCGACTTGTCGCCCGGCGTCTCGAACAGCACGACCCGCCCCCAATCAGCGTTGCCGCCTGCGATGAACCAGAAGCCGATCATGATCACCATCAGCAGACCGGACAGCTCGACGAGCGTGAGCACGACGTTCGCCTTGACGCTCTCGCTCACGCCTCGGAAGTTGATCGCCATCACCAGCAGCATGAACCCCATCGCGATCGCCATGACGACGCCGTTCGACAGCTCGACGCCGATGCCCGCCGCGAGGTTGGCCGCGAAAGCGCGCGCGGCGGTCGAGGCGCTCGTGATGCCCGAGCACATCACGACGAAGCACACGATGAACGTGACGAAGTGGATGCCGAACGCCTTGTGCACGTAGAGGGCGGCCCCGGCCGTCTGCGGGTACTTCGTCACGAGCTCGAGGTACGAGAACGCGGTCACCAGGGCGACGGCGAACGCGATCAGGAACGGCAGCCAGGCCGCGCCTCCCACCTCCGCGGCGACCTGCCCGGTGAGCGCGTAGACGCCCGTGCCGAGGATGTCGCCCACGATGAACAGCAGCAGCAGCTTGGGGCCGATGGCCCGTTTCAGCTCGGTGGGCGTCTCACCGGTGTCGGTGGTCGGCGGCTTCGTGTTGCTCGACGTGGTCATGGCGACCTCCGGGTGCGTCGGTGGAGCACGGATGTCCACGACATCCTGCCCCCGCTCCGCACCGCCTGTCGACCCCGGAGCCGAGGAGGCGCGGTGCAGCCGAGGAGGCTCGGTGCAGCCGAGGAGGCGCCGCGTGGGTGGATTGCGGAGGCGCGAGCGGGGAGGCGCGTCGCGTCCGAGGAGGCGCGGTGCGAGCAGACGGGGGAGACGCGCGTAGCGTCGACCCTCCGACCGCAGGAGGAACCGCATGACCACGACCGTCCATCTCGAGGTGCACTTCGACGCCGACAAGCTCGACCTCGCCCGCGACATCGTCCGGGAGACGCTCGTCGCGACCCGTGCCTGGCCGGGCTGCCAGGATCTCGTGGTCGTCGTGGACGACGACGACCCGACGCGCGCAATCGTCGTCGAGACCTGGGCGACGGCCGCCGATCACGAGGCGTACGTCGCGTGGCGCGCGACGCCCGAGGGTGCCAACCGCCTGCCCGAGGTGCTCGTCGAGCCGCCGACGACGCGCTCGTTCTCGACGACGATCCCGCTCGACGCGTAACGCCCCCGGGTTCAGGGCCGGTGCCGGGCCTTCAGACCCGGCGCCGGCTCAGACGTCGAGCAGACCGCGGATGTCGTCGGCGGTGAGCGCCGAGCTGAAGACCGCGTCGTCGTCCATGACGGCGTCGAACAACTGGGCCTTCTTCGTCTGCAGCGCCAGCACCTTCTCTTCGATGGTGCCGTTCGCGATCATCCGGTACACCATGACGTTCTTCGTCTGGCCGATGCGGTGCGTCCGGTCGACGGCCTGCGATTCGGCCGCGGGATTCCACCACGGGTCGAGCATGAACACGTAGTCGGCCTCCGTCAGGGTCAGCCCGAACCCGCCGGCCTTCAGGCTGATCAGGAACGCGGGGGCGTCGCCCGTCTTGAAGCGCCGGATCACCTCGGCCCGCCGCCGCGTCGACCCGTCGAGGTACTCGTGGGCGATGCCCCGCTCGTCGAGCCGCGCGGCGACCCGCCCGAGGAACGACGTGAACTGACTGAACACGAGCGCGCGGTGCCCGCCCGCCACGACGTCGTCGAGCTCGTCGATCAGCTGGTCGAGCTTCGCCGACGGGATGTCGGCGTAGGCCTCGTCGAGCAGCGCCGCGTCGAGTGAGAGCATGCGCAGCAGCGTCAGCGATCGGAACACGATGAAGCGGTTGCGGTCGAGGTCGTCGATGAGGTCGAGCAGCTTCAGGCGCTCGCGCTGCAGGAAGGTGTCGTAGAGCTCGCGATGCGCGGGCGCCAGATCGACGCGGAGCACCTGCTCCTGCTTCGCCGGCAGGTCGGCCGCCACCAGCTCTTTCGTGCGGCGGAGGAGGAGCGGGCGGATCCGCCGACGCAGCCGGTCGAGGTGCTCGGGTCGCCCGCCGGCCTCGATCGGCTTGACGTAGCTCTCGGTGAACGCGCTCGCCGTCGAGAGCAGACCCGGGGCGACGATGCGGAACAGCGACCAGAGATCCATCAGGCTGTTCTCGAGAGGGGTGCCCGTGATGGCGATCGCGACCCGGGTGTCGAGCTCGACGGCGACGCGGTGCGCCTGCGACGCCCGGTTCTTGACGAACTGGGCCTCGTCGAGCACGAGCGCCGCCCAGGCGTGCGCCTGGTAGGCCGCGGCGTCGAGTCGGAACAGCGCGTACGAGGTGACGACGACGTCGGGCACCGGCCCCGCGCCTCCGTCGAGGGCGGTCGCGAGCGCGCCCCGGCTCTTCCGCTCCGTCTCGGTCACCCCGTGCACGACGAGACCCGGGGCGAACCGGGCCGCTTCGAGCACCCAGTTCGCCACGACCGAGGTCGGCGCCACGACGAGGAACGGCCGCCGCTCGGCAGGGTCCTCCGTCTCGCGCACGTGCGCCATCAGGGTGAGGGTCTGCAGGGTCTTGCCGAGACCCATGTCGTCGGCCAGCACCCCGCCGAGCCCGTGCTCGTAGAGGAACGCCAGCCACTCGAAACCCTCGCGCTGGTACGGGCGCAGGGTCGCGTCGATCGACGCGGGCACCGCCGGGGGAGTCGTGACGAGCCCCGACCCGTCGCCGTCGTTACCGCCATCGCCATCGCCCCGCTGGGCGAGCGCCAGGAGCCCGCCCACGGCCGAGCGCCACCGGTCGGCCTGCACCGTCTCGTCGGCGAGGTCGTCGATCTCGGCCCAGAGACCCGCCTGGTACCGGTTGATGCGCGGCCCGGTCTCCCACTCGTCGAGCGAGGCCGCCTCGTCGAGCAGACGCTTCAGCTCGTCGAAGACGGGCGAGCCGAGCGAGAGGTACGAGCCGTCGACGAGCAGCATCTTGCGCTGCCGCTTGGCGAGCGCCGTGAGGAGCGGCACGAGGGGCAGCGTGCGCCCCTCGACGGTGACCAGCACCCCGAGGTCGAACCAGTCGCGCTTGTCGGTCTCGATCGTCGTCACGGTCAGATGCGGCTCGTCGGTGAGCTCGCGGTAGTCGGGTCGCGTGCCGACGAGGTCGACGACGACGTCGGCTCGGGCTTCGAGCGCCGGCAGCACCTCGGCGGCGAACTCGGCGGCCGCGACCCCGGTGAGAACCGTGTCTCGAGGAGGCGCGGCGAGCTCGTCGAGGTCCGGCACCGGACCGTGGGCGTCGAGGGGCAGCCGTCGGCCGTCGATCGACCAGCCCCACGAGAGCCGCAGCGTGTGCGACCTCTCGAAGCCGACCGTGAGCAGGAGGCTCGGCGGTGCGATCTCGGGCAGCTCGACGGACGAGTCGGAGCTGACCACGTCGACGCTGCGGCGGAGGGCGGGGTAGAAGTCGGCGAGGAACTCGGCGGTCTCGGCGGCCGGCACGAGGATCTCGGGGGTGAGGGTCAGCAGCCGACGCTCGTCGGCGCCGAGCGGCGTGGCCGTCGGAGCCAGCACCACCGACAGTGCCCGCGACGTCTCGGCCGTCCACACCCCGTGGTCGCCGACGACCCCTGCGATCGGCGCGCGACCGGTCGAGCCGTCGATCGAGACGCCAGCCGTTAGCAGCACGGACCCGTCGGCGGCGCGGGTCGCGTCGACGGTCACCTGCGCCTGCTCGCCGATCGTCACATCGGTCGCGCGCTTGCCGGTGACGAAGGCCACCCCCAGCCGCGAGGCCTCGGCGAGCAGCGGCCAGAGCAGCGGGCTGGCGAAGTCGTCGAGGTGCAGCCAGTCGGCGGCGCCGGGCACGTAGGTCGCGACGACCGATCGGTGCAGGGCCGCGAACTGACCGAACCAGGCGTGCTGATCGGGGTCGACGGCGAGACGGTTGAGCTGGTACGGCAGCGACGTCCAGGTCAGGGAGCCTCTGACCCAGTTGCCCGTCGCACTGAGCATGACCGGTCGCACGCCGAGGCGGGGCGGCATCGATCGACCCGTGCCACCCGGCGGGCGTCGGCCGCCCGGTCGTGGGGCGGGAGCCCGGTCGCGCACCTCGAACAGCAGCCCCATGCCGGTCGTCCGAGCCGAGGAGGCGCGGGTCGACCGACCGAGGGAGCCCACGACCGATCGCCAGTCGCCCGGGTCGACAGCACGCGTCGGCGACCCTGCGCTCGACGCCGAGGTGATCTCGCCCAGGGCGGACCCCGCCAGGCCGCCGGGCTGCAGCGCACCCGACGGCAGCGCACCCGACTGCAGCCCGCCGCTCGACGCCCCGCGTCGCTGCAGCAGGGCCGCGGTGTTGCTCTGCAGCAGCACGGCCGCGATGTGCTTGCAGTCGCCGCCGATGGGGCAGCTGCAGGTGCTGCGCAGCGGTCGGCTGTAGTCGCCCCGGCCGGCTCGCACGACGATCTCGCTGAGGTACGGGGTGGCCTCGGTGCCCTGCACGGTGCCGGTGATGCGTTCGTCGGCGGGGTGCCACGACGTCTCGGTGACGGCACCCGTCGCCGCGTACTCCTTCGCCCGGTTGAAGGCCATCGGCCCGACGAGTCGGATGATGTCGACGGCGTCGATCAGCGGCGTGAGAGGGGAGAAGTCGGCCTCGGCCCCGTCGTCGCCCATGCCGTCCGTGTGGTCCATGCCGACCATGATGTCAGCAGCCACCGACGCCGAGAGCGTCGAGGGCGGGCCCTGTGGAGAGCCCGCCCCGAGGGGTCGTGCGCGGCCGCGAGACCGGGACGATCAGGCGGGGACGGCGACCGGCCCGGTCTCCGTCGAGATCCCGGCCCGCGCCTCCTCGTCCGGCGCCTGGGGCGCACGTCGGCGGAACAGCAGCGCGGCGATGACGGCGCCGACCGCGAAGAACGCGGCTCCCCACCAGTACGCGGTCGCGTAGCCCGCGACCGCGGCCTCGGCGGCGACCGCACCCGTCGTCGACGTGCTGTCGATCAGGTAGTTCGCCGTGGCCGTGGCCGCCAGCGTGTTCAGCAGCGCGGTGCCGATCGATCCGCCGACCTGCTGGCTGGTGTTGACCATGGCCGAAGCGACTCCGGCGTGCTCGCGGTCGACTCCGAGGGTCGCGGTCTGGATCGACGCCGGCATGATCGACCCCATGCCGAAGCCGAGCACCATCAGAGCGGGCAGCACGTCGCCGGCGTAGCCGCTGTCGAGATCGAGCCTCGTGAGCAGCAGCATGCCGATCACGCCGAGGGTCATGCCGAACGGCACCATGATCTTCGGACCGAAGCGCGGCACGAAGATGTTGGTCGACAGCTGCGCGGCGAGCACGAGCATGCCGATCATCGGCAGGAACGCGAGACCCGTCTGCGTCGGCGTGTAGCCGAGCGAGGTCTGCAGGTAGTACGTGACGAACAGGAAGATGCCGAACATGCCGGCACCCGCGATGGTGACCGAGCTGTACGCGGCGCCCCGGTTGCGGTCGAGCACGATCGACATCGGCAGCAGCGGGTGCTCGGCACGGCGCTGCCAGAGCACGAAGGCGGTCAGCAGCACGACGGCCGCGACGAGGAACCCCCAGGTCAGAGGTGAGCCCCAGCCTTCGTTCTCGGCGTTCGAGAAGCCGTAGACGAGCGAGAACAGCGCGGCCGAGACGAGCACGGTGCCGGGCACGTCGAGCTTCGGGCGCGGGCCCGTGCGGGTGATGTGCGAGACGAAGACCGCGGCGCCGGCGATGGCCACGACGGCGATGACGACGTTGATGTAGAGGTTCCAGCGCCAGGAGGCGTACTCGGTCAGGAACCCGCCGAGCAGCAGGCCGATCGCCCCGCCGGCGCCGGCGATCGCGCCGAAGACGCCGAACGCGCGGGCGCGCTCCTTCGGCACGGTGAAGGTCGTGGTCAGCACGGCGAGCGCGGTCGGGGCGAGCAGTGCGCCGAACGCGCCCTGCAGCGCTCGCGCGAAGACGAGCAGCCCGAAGCTGTCGGCGGCGCCGCCGAGGGCCGAGGCGAGCGCGAAGCCGATCAGGCCGACGATGAAGGTGCGCTTCCGGCCGATCAGGTCGGAGATGCGGCCGCCGAGCAGCAGCAGGCTGCCGAAGGCGAGCGAGTAGGCGGTGATGATCCACTGCCGGTCGCCGTCCGAGAAGCCGAGGTCGGCCTGGGCGGCGGGCAGCGCGATGTTGACGACGGTCGAGTCGAGCACGACCATCAGCTGAGCGAGGGCGACGGTGGTGAGGGTCCACCAGCGGCGGGACGAGGAGGCGCGGGTCGCGTCGCCAGAGAGCGGAGAGGTCCGAGACATGGGCGCGAGCATATACGAGTCCCGCCGGTTTCGGATATGCCCGGTCTCGCAAATCCCCGAGGTAGAGTCACCGGCATGACCGATGCACCGACGCCCGGCCGCCCGGGGCGGAAGCGCGATCACAGCCGCGACCCCGAGATCCTCCGCTGCACCATCGACGTGCTGGCCGAGACGGGCTTCGAGGGCATGACCATCGAGATGGTCGCCGCCCGCGCCAAGGCCGGCAAGGCGACGCTCTACCGCCGGTGGGCGTCGAAGGGCGAGCTCGTCGTCGACGCGGTCGCCTGCCTGAAGCAGGGCGCGGTCGATCTCGACGACCTGCCCGACACCGGCACCCTCCGCGGCGACCTCGTCGCGATGATCAAGCCGCAGAGCATCGACGAGGCCGAGAAGAAGATGCGGGTGATGGCCGGGGTCGTCACGATGCTCTCGACCACGCCCGAGCTGGCCGACGCCGTCGACAGCGCCATCGTGCAGCCGCGGGCCCAGGCCAATCGACTGCTCATGCGCCGCGCCCTCGAGCGCGGCGAGATCGACCCCGGCACCGACATCGAGTCGCTCGCGCTCGTCACGCCGTCGATGGTCTCGTACCGGGTGCTCGTGCTCCGCAGGCCCGTCGACCGCGACTTCCTGATCTCGCTGATCGACGGCGTGCTGCTCCCCGCCGCCGGAGTGCGGCAGCCCGCCGACGCCTGACCGCGGGCGCGCCGGCACCGCGCCTCCTCGGCACCGCGCCTCCTCGGCACCGCGCCTCCTCGGCACCGCGCCTCCTCAACTTCTTGTGAATTCCTCACGTAACCCGCCCCAACGGTGTCCCTGAGCCCTAGGGTCGGGCCATGACTGCGGAGTTGACGCTCGGGGCCGAAGAAGAGCTCCATCTGATCGACGTCGCCACGGGGCGGTTGTCGACGAGGGCGCCGCACCTGCTCAGCCGCCTGCCCGCCGACCGGTTCGGCGCCGAGCTGCAGCGCTCGACCATCGAGACGAACGTGCCCGTGGTGCGGACGCTGAGCGACCTCCGTCGCGAGATCGTCGAGCTGCGGCGCGAGGTCGCCGAGGTCACCGCCGCCGAGGGTCTCGCCGTCGCCGCCGTCGGCACGGCGCCCCGGTCGGAGTTCGCCGACTTCGAGCTGACCCCCACCGGGCGCTACGGGCGCATGCACGAGCAGTACCGGCTGCTCGTCGACGAGCAGCTGATCTGCGGGCTGCAGATCCACGTGGGGGTCGCCGACCGCGACGTCGCCGTGCGGATCGCCGGTCGCGTGGCCCCCGTGCTGCCCGCCCTCCTGGCGCTGTCGGCGAGCTCGCCGTTCTGGAACGGACAGGACACCGGCTACGCGAGCATCCGATCGATCATCTGGCAGCGCTGGCCGAGCGCCGGCGCCACCGGCCCGATGCGCGACGCCGCCGAGTACGGCCGCCTGCTCGACGACCTCATCGCCTCGGGCGTCATCGCCGACGCGAAGATGGCCTACTTCGACGTGCGGCCGTCCTCGCACGCGCCGACCCTCGAGCTGCGCACCTGCGACGCCTGCCCGCTCGTCGACGACGCCGTGCTGATCGCCGGGCTGTACCGGGCGGCCGTCCGGCACGCCGAGCTGGACGTGCTCGCCGACCGGCCCTACGAGCTCCGCGCCCAGCCGCTGCACCGCGCGGCGATGTGGCAGGCGGCGCGGGCGGGCCTCTCGGGCGAGCTGCTCGACCTCGACGCGCACCCGTCGCGCCTGCCGGCCCGTGACGCCGTCCGCGCGCTCGTCGAGCACCTCCGGCCCCAGCTGGAGGAGCTCGGCGACTACGACGACGTGCGCGACCTCGCCGAGGCCACCCTCGCCCGCGGCAACAGCGCCGACCGGCAACGCGCCGCCTTCGCCGAACGGGGCGAGCTCGACGACGTCGTGGCGCAGGTGCTCGACGAGACCCGGGGCCCCGCCGCCGGGCGCCGCGCCGCCGTGCCGACCCTGACGGGCTACCGGCTCCGGGCCGGAGACGAGGCGATCGGGCCCGGGCTGCAGCCCCGCGCCGCCTACGCCGACATCGCCGCCTTCTTCGTCGACCTCGGCGCGGAGGGCCTCCGCGAGCGCGTCGCCCACCGGGACCGCTGGGCCGAGGAGGCGCGGGTCGGCCCCGTCGTCGACGGTCACGAACGCGAGTTCCGCGGCGACCTCGTGCCCCGCGTCGTCGGCCGGCACGAGTGGGCGCGACTCGAGGCGGGGCTCACCCAGCGCGCCCGGGCCATCGAGGCGTTCCTCCGTGACGCCTACGGCGACCGCCGGGTGGTGGCCGACGGCGTCCTCGCCGAGCACCAGGTGGTCGGCGCCTCGGGCTGGCGCGACGAGGCGACCCGGCTGCCGGCCGACGTCGTGCGCGCGCCCCTCCAGGGCTTCGATCTCGTCCGCACCGAGTTCGGCTCGTGGCGGGTGCTCGAGGACACCGTGCGCTCGCCGGGCGGCGCCGCCTTCTCGCTCGCCGTGCGCGCGATGCTCGACGCGGTCGTGCCCGACGCCCCTCGACCGGCCGGGCTGCTCGACCCGACGACCGTGTTCTCGATGCTGCGACGGACGCTGCTGGCGCACGCCGCGCCTCCTCGGCCCGTCGACGGCGACCTCGCAGGCGACCGGGATGGCGACCTGGGCGGCGACCGCGATGCCGACCGCGGCCGCGACCGCGAGCGCGTCGCGGCGCTGCTCAGCGACGGACCGGGCAGCTCGGGCTGGTACGAGCACCGGGTGCTGGCCGACGGCGCCGGTCTGCTGCTCGTGCGACCGGGCGATCTGATCGTGCGCGACGGGCTCGTCGTCGAGCGGGCGACCGGCACGGTGATCGACGCCCTGTACGTGCGCCTCGACGGCGAGCTGATCGACGCGGCGTCGCCCGACGACGACCGGCTCGGCGAGCACCTGATCGACGCGGCCGCCGGCGGGGGAGTCGTGCTCGCGAACACCCCCGGCACCGGTCTCGCCGACGACAAGTCGATGTACTGCGCCGTGCCCGACCTCATCGCCTACTACCTCGGCGAGAAGCCCCTGCTCGAATCGGTGCCGACCTACCGCCCGGGCGACCCGGCCGAGCGGGTCTCGGTGCTCGAACGGGTCGGCGAGCTCGTCACCAAGCCCGTCGACGGCCGAGGAGGGCACGGGGTGCTGATCGGGCCGTCCGCCTCCGCCGCGGCCGTCGGCGCGCGTCGGGCCGCCATCGCCGCCGACCCCGCGCACTGGGTCGCCCAGGAGGTCGTCCAGCTGTCGTCGCACCCCACCCTCACCGCCACGGGGCTGCAGCCGCGGCACGTCGACCTGCGCTGCTTCGTGCACCTCACCGGGCTCGGCGAGGGCGAGAGCGCGCTCGCCGACCTGGCCCTGACCCGGGTCGCCCCGGAGGGCAGCATGGTGGTGACCGCCGAGCAGGGCGGCGAGCTGAAGGACACCTGGATCGTCGGACCCGAGGAGGCGCGCGAGGGGGATCCCGTCGACGCGCGGTCGTGACGGGGTCCGTCCGTCGCCGCCGACCTGCCAGACTGGGCGCGGACACCCCGCGGGGTGTCGTGCTTCACCGGATCACCGACGCTCCGATGACGACCTCCTGACTCGACATCGCTCGAAAGTGATCGGCCCGTGCCTGCATCCCCGCCCTCCGAGGCCCCGCGCGACGTCTCCCGTCTCGCCTCGCTCGACGCTCTGCTCTTCGATCTCGACGGGGTGCTGACACCGACCGCCGAGGTGCACATGCGCGCCTGGTCGCGGCTGTTCACCGAGTACTTCGAACCCCGAGGGCTCGCGCCGTACACCGAGGCCGACTACTTCGAGCACGTCGACGGCCGCCCGCGCTACGACGGCGTGCGCGCCATGCTGGCCGCCCGCGGCGTCACCCTGCCCGAGGGGTCGGACGACGACGGGCCCGACGTCGAGACCGTGCGCGGTCTCGGCAACCGCAAGAACGCCGCCTTCGCGGCGGAGCTCGACGAGAACGGGGTCGCGCCGTACCCGGGGTCGGTCGAGTTCCTCGACCGGGCGATCGCGCTCGGCATCCGCGTCGCCGTCGTCTCGAGCTCGCGCAACGCCGTGCCCGTGCTCGAGGCCGCCGGTCTCCGCGACCGCTTCGACGTCATCGTCGACGGCGTCGTCGCCGCGGCGGAGGGCATCACGGGCAAGCCCGCCCCCGACACCTACCTCGAGGGCGCTCGCCGTCTCGGGCTGACCGCCGCCGACTGCGTCGTGGTCGAAGACGCCCAGTCGGGCGTCGAGGCCGGTCGTCGCGGGGCCTTCGGCCTCGTGCTCGGCGTCGACCGCGGCACCGGGGCGCAGACCCTGCTCGACTTCGGGGCCGACGTCGTCGTCGACGACCTCGCCGAGGTCGTCGGGAGACTCGGTTCGTCGCGGACGCAGGCCGACGGTCCCTCGGACCCACCGCCTCCTCGGATCGCTCCGAACACCGACCACGACATCAGCACCAGCCCGCGAGAGGACCAGCCGTGAACCACATCACGTCCGACCCGCTCGACCGCCGCCGGTTCCCGGTCGACGAGTGGGCCCTGATCGAAGACGAGTACCACCAGGGCGACGAGGGTCGCACCGAGACGGTCTTCGCGGTCGGCAACGGCTACCTGGGTCTCCGCGGCAACCCCGACGAGGGGCGCGGCGGGCACTCGTTCGGCACCTTCATCAACGGGTTCCACGAGACGTGGCCCATCCGCCACGCCGAAGAGGCCTTCGGGTTCGCGCGGGTCGGTCAGACCATCGTCAACGTGCCCGACGCCAAGGTGATCCGCCTCTACGTCGACGACGAGCCGTTCGTGCTGTTCGAGGCCGACATCCTCCGGCACTGCCGCCGCCTCGACTTCCGCGACGGCGTGCTCGTCCGCGAGATCGAATGGCGCACCCCCTCGGGCAAGCAGGTGCTCGTCACCAGCCGCCGCCTGGTGTCGTTCGAAGAGCGTCACCTCGCCGTCATCCAGTACGAGGTGACGGTGCTCGACGCCGACGCGTCGCTGCTGATCTCGAGTCAGATCCTCAACCGCCAGGACATGGGCGACGAGTACCACGCCGGGATGCGCGCGGCGGCCGACGCCTTCGACCCGCGACGGGCCGAGTCGTTCGACGACCGCGTGCTGCAGCCCGAGCTGCGTCGCAACGGCGGGTCGCGCGCCATCCTCGGCTACCGCACCACCAACTCGGGCATGACCCTCGCCGTCGGCGCCGACCACGTGCTCGAGACCGAGAACGGCTGGGACGAGTCGTCGCAGATCGACGACGACATCGCGAAGCACGTCTACCGCGTGCGCGCCAAGGCCGGTCAGAAGGTCACGCTGACCAAGACCGTCGCCTACCACACGTCGCGCGGGGTGCCGCCGCGCGAGCTGGCCGACCGCTGCGACCGCACCCTCGACCGCATCGCCGATCAGCCCATCGAGAACGTCTTCGCCGAGCAGCGCGCCTGGCTCGACGACTACTGGGCCCGCAGCGACGTCGAGGTCGCCGGTCAGCCCGAGGTGCAGCAGGCCATCCGCTGGAACCTCTTCCAGCTGGCGCAGGCGACGGCCCGCACCGACGGCCAGGGCATCGCCGCGAAGGGCGTCACCGGCTCGGGTTACGGCGGGCACTACTTCTGGGACACCGAGATCTACGTGCTGCCGTTCCTCACATACACGTCGCCGAACGTGGCCCGCAACGCGCTGCGGTTCCGGCTCGGCATGCTCGACGCGGCACGCGACCGCGCCGTCGAGCTGAACCAGCGCGGGGCGCTGTTCCCCTGGCGCACGATCAACGGTCTCGAGTCGTCGGCGTACTACGCCGCCGGCACCGCGCAGTACCACATCGACGCCGACATCTCGCATGCCCTCAGTCAGTACGTGCAGGCGTCGGGCGACCAGGACTTCCTCGAGCGGGGCGCCGTCGACATCCTCGTCGAGACCGCCCGTCTCTGGGCCGACCTCGGCTTCTGGCGGTCGAACGGCGATCAGCGGTTCCACATCGACGGCGTCACCGGGCCCGACGAGTACACGACCGTCGTCGACGACAACCTGTACACGAACGTCATGGCCCGCGCGAACCTCCGGGCCGCCGTCCGCACGGTCACCTGGCTGGCCGAGGAGTCGCCGGCCGCCTACGACCGGCTCGTGGCGCGCCTCCGTCTCGAGGACCACGAGGTCGACGGCTGGAGCCTCGCCGCCGAGGCCATGCACATCCCCTACGACGAGCACCGCGGCATCCACCCTCAAGACGCGCAGTTCCTCGACAAGGAGCTCTGGGACCTCGACGCCACGCCCGAGAACAAGCGCCCCCTGCTGCTGCACTACCACCCGCTCGTGATCTACCGCTTCCAGGTGCTGAAGCAGGCCGACGTCGTGCTGGCGCTCTACCTGCAGGGCGACGAGTTCACCGCCGAGCAGAAGCTGCGCGACTTCGAGTACTACGACGCGCTGACGACCGGCGACTCGACCCTCTCGGGCGTCGTGCAGTCGATCGTCGCGGCCGAGGTGGGGCACCACCAGCTGTCACAGCAGTACTTCCTGTCGTCGCTCTTCGTCGACCTCGCAGACCTGCACAACAACACCTCCGACGGGGTGCACGTCGCCTCGACCGGCGGCATCTGGAGCGCGCTCGTCAACGGGTACGGCGGCATGCGCGACTGGCTCGGCCGCTTCAGCTTCGACCCGCGTCTGCCCGGCGAGTGGACCGAGCTCACGTTCCGGGTGCAGATCCGGGGCAGCCGCGTGCGCGTCGACCTGGCCCAGCACGAGATCGTCTTCACGATCGAGACCGGCGGCGAGGTCGAGCTGTGGGTGCGCGAGCAGGGCTTCACGGTCACGCCCGAGGCGCCGGTGCGCATCGCGCTCGACGACCAGGGGCCGCGCATCACCACCAAGGTGCCGACGACGAACGACCTGCGCGGGCTGATGCGCGCCGACGGGTCGGTCATCACGGCGTCGATCCCGACGATCAGCGTCGACCGGTACGAGACGGACGACGAGGCGGGCGCCTAGGTACCGCCTGCTGACGGGCGGCGCCGGCGGGTGCTCGTGGTCGTGCTCGGGCGCGCTCGCGCTCACGCGCGCGCGTGCTTGATTGGTCAGAAGATGTCCTTCGCGGCGGGCGGAAGGGCGGTTTCTGACCACTCGAGCTCGGGGGTGGGCGTCAGCCGGGTGGTGTACGCGGGCGTCCGCGTCGCCGGGTGCGTGATTGGTCAGAAGCTGTCCTCGCGGCGCGCGGAAGGGCGGTTTCTGACCACTCGAGCTCGGGGTGGGTGTCAGCCGGGCGGTGTGCGCGGGCGTCCGCGTCGCCGGGTGCGTGGGTGGTCAGAAGATGTCCTTCGTCGCGCGCGGAAGGGCGGTTTCTGACCACTCGAGCCAGGGCGGGCCGGAGGCTCGCTCAGAAGGGGCCGGCGGCGGCAGCCAGCGCCTCGAAGAGGGCGGTCGCATCGTCGTCGCGACGCTTGACCGAGGCGCCGATCGTCCCCGTCGGGGGCCGCAGCTCGCCATCGACGCGTGTCCCGCCGTCGACCGCCGTGAACGTCAGTCGGAACGCGACGTCACCCGTCGCCGTCGCCGACCGGCGAGACAGCACGGCCCCGTCGTCGTCGACGCTGGTCACGGTGAACGACGGGCTCGTCTGCACCGCCCGGCGCACCAGCGCGGGGACCATCGTCGGAGGAAGACCGAGCACCAAGGAGGCGCGGGTCAGCTCCGCATCTCCCCGCTCGACCCGAGGACCCTTGGACTCGCGAGAGCTGCTCATGCGCACAATCTAGCGCGGGCGTTCCCCGCCGCCACCTCCGCTCCATGAACTGCGTCCGCGAAGCGGGCCACTCTTCCCCCATGAACCGCGTTCGCGAAGATGAACCGCAATAGATCGCGGTTCATCTTCGCGAACACGGTTCATCGTCGCGCATGTCACCCGCCGGGCCGCACCCCGCCCGCCGGGCCGCACCCCCACCCCGCCCGCCGGGCCGCACCTCGCCCGGCGGACTAGCGTCGCGCGCATGGCCTCCGAATCGACGACCCTGCGGGTGGGCGACCGCGACGTCCGGGTCAGCAGCCCCTCCCGGGTGCTCTGGCCCGACCTCGGCGTCACGAAGCTCGACCTCGCCCGCTATCTCGTCGAGGTGGGTGCGCCGTTCGTCGAGGCGAACGGCGACCGACCGATCTCGCTGCAGCGCTTCGGCGGCGACGTCGACGGCGACCAGTACTTCTCGAAGAACCCGCCGCGCGGCACCCCCGACCACGTCCGCGCCGTCGACGTCACGTATCCGAGCGGGCGCGTCCACCCGCAGCTCGTGATCGACGAACCCGCCGCCGCCGTCTGGGCCGCGCAGATGAACACCCTCGTCTTCCACCCGTGGGCGTCGCGCGCCGAGCAGCCCGATCTGCCCGACCAGCTGCGCATCGACCTCGACCCGCAGCCGGGCACGGGGTTCGACGACGCCGTCCGCGCCGCTCTCGACCTCCGCGAGGTGCTCGCCGAGGCGGGACTGACCGCCTTCGTCAAGACGAGCGGCAACCGCGGGCTGCACGTCTTCGCACCGATCGAACCCGAGCACGAGTTCCTCGTGGTGCGGCACGCGGTGATCGCCGCCGCCCGCGAGCTCGAGCGTCGCGCCCCCGACCGCATCACCACCGCCTGGTGGAAGGAGCAGCGCGGCGAGCGCATCTTCGTCGACTACAACCAGGCCAATCGCGACCGGACCATGGCGGGGGCCTGGTCGCCTCGGGCGCTGCCCCGCGCCTCCGTCTCGCTGCCCGTCGGCTGGGACGATCTGCCGACCGTCGACCCGGCCGAGCACACCGTGCTGACGGTGCCCGACCGGCTGCAGCGGCTGGGCGACCCGTGGGCGGGCATGCACGACAGCCCGGGCCGCATCGACACCCTGCTCGGCTGGTGGGAGCGCGACGTCGCCGACGGTCTCGGCGAGCTGCCGTTCCCACCCGACTTCCCGAAGATGCCGGGCGAGCCGCCCCGCGTGCAGCCCAGTCGCGCCCGCACGCCCGCCGCCGACTGACCCGCCCGCTACCGAGCCGAGGAGGCGCGCGGAGCCCAGGAGGCCCGGGTCGCCAACCGAGGCGGCGCGCGCAGCCGAGGAGGCGCGGGTCGCCAACTGAGGAGGCGCGGCGCGCCTACCCGAGCACGTCGCCGAGGTCGTACGCGGCCGGCACCTCGAGCTGGTCGAAGCCGCACGAGCGGGCGTCGCGATCGGGCCGCCAGCGGGCGAACTGCACCGTGTGGCGGAACCGCGACCCCTCCATCTGGTCGTAGCGGACCTCGACGACCCGCTCGGGCCGGAGCGGCACGTACGAGACGTCCTTCCCCGACGAGAACCGGCTCCGTTCCGTCTCGGCGTGCGACACGCCGCCGTCGGCGCCGCGGGCCACGAGGGGTTCCAGCTCGGTCACGAGCTCGAGGCGACGGGCGTCGGAGAACGCCGACGCGCCTCCTACGTTCCTCAGCTCGCCGTCGGCGTCGTACAGGCCGAGCAGCAGCGACCCGACCCCGGCTCCGCTCTTGTGCACCCGGTAGCCGAGCACGACGACGTCGGCCGTGCGGTGGTGCTTGATCTTCAGCATGGTGCGCTTGCCGGGGGAGTACGGGGCGTCCAGGGGCTTCGCGACGACCCCGTCGAGCCCGGCGCCCTCGAACTCGGCGAGCCAGCGTCGGGCGAGATCGACGTCGTCGGTGGTGCGGCTGACGTGCAGCGGCCCGGTGCCGTCGCCTCCGCCGACGGTCTCGACCAGGAGGGCGCGTCGTTCGCCGAAGGGCGCGTCGACGAGCTCGCGGTCACCGAGGGCCAGCAGGTCGAAGGCCACGAAGAGGGCGGGGGTCTCGACCGACAGGGTGGCGACCCGGGACTCCGCGGGGTGGATCCGCGCACCGAGCGCCTCCCAGTCGAGCCGCTCGCGACCCGGCTCGCCGGTGCGGACGACGATCTCGCCGTCGAGCACGCACGGACCGGGAAGCAGCTCGGCGAGCGACGCGACCAGCTCGGGGAAGTACCGGGTCAGCGTCTTCGAGCCGCGGCTGCCGATCTCGATCTCGAGGGGGCGGCGGCCGGTGCCGCCGTGCGGCGTGCCCGATTCGGCCGCACCGTCGGGGTCGGTCGCACCGTCGGGGTCGGCCGATCCGTCGGGGTCGGTCGCACCGCCGGGCTGGTCCGCGTCGGGGTATCGGGCGTAGACGATGCCGCGGAAGCCGTCCCACTTCGGCTCGTACGACAACCCACCCGGCACCGAGTCGGGCTCGGGCACCTCGGCGACGGCCTTCGCGAGCATCGGAACGACGGGATGAGCGGCGTCGGGGATCATCACCCGAGTGTGCTCCGGTCGCGCGCCTAAGGTGAGGGGATGAAGACCCTGCACTACGCCGGCGCCCGCCTGACCGTGACCGACGAGCTCGCCGAGACGCTGCTCGCCGCCTCGATGGAGTTCGCCGACGACGACCGCACGTTCCGCGTACCGGTCGCCTGCCGCATCGAGGGGCGCTCCGAGATCGCCCAGCTGGTGCTCGGCCCCGGCATCCCGCTGCTGGTCGTCGACGCCCCCGACGCCGAGGCCGACGCCGGCGACCCGCCCGGCTCGGAGTCGGCCGTCGCGCTGATCGTCGAGCTGATGGAGAGCCTCGTCGGCGACGACGACTGACCGCGGTGCGGCTGCGCAGAGGCGACTCCCCGGAGGCGCGGCCTAGCCTGGCAGCATGTCCGTGCGTCTGGAGTCCCCGCCCCGTCCCGCCGGCGTCGGGATGACGACCCGCGCCTCCTCGGCCTGGGCCGCTCTGGCCGGCGTGGTGTCGGTGGCGGCGTTCCTCGCGTCGGCCGAGGCCGTGGCGTGGGTCACCGGCGCCGGCGGCAGCCCGCTGTTCGGTGTGGGCTCGGCCGCGATCGACCTGGCCCCCGCGGCCGTCAAGAACCTGATGGTGTCGCTGTTCGGCACCGGCGACAAGGTGGCGCTCTTCGTGCTGATGGGCGTGCTGCTCGTCGCGATCACCGCGGGGGCCGGCGTGCTCGAGCATCGCCGTCCGCCCGGCGGCAAGATCGTCTTCGGCATCGGCGGGGTCGTCGCGCTCGTCGCCGTGCTGACCCGGGCCGACAGCACCTCGCTCGACGGCGCCCCGACCGCCGTCGGCACCGTCGTGTCGCTGGTCGTCCTCACCGCGCTGATGACGCGCCTGCACCGCTGGGAGGCCTCGACCGAGCCGGGCTGGGCCGCCGCGACCGTGCCCGAACCGCCGCTGCGCGGCCCCGGGCTCGAGCGCCGCGGGTTCCTGGTGATGGCGATCGCCGTGGGTGCGGCGTCCGTCGTCGTCGGCACCGGCGCCCGTCTCGTGAACGCGACCCGGGCGAACGTCGGGGCGCTCCGCGACGCCCTGACCCTGCCCGCGCCGGCGCAGGCCGCTCCCGCGGTGCCGGCCGGCGCCTCCCTCGACGTCGAAGGCATCACGCCGTACGTCACCCCGAACGCCGACTTCTACCGCATCGACACCGCCCTGCAGGTGCCCTCGATCGACCCGGCCGAGTGGAGTCTGCGGATCCACGGTCTCGTCGACCGCGAGATCGAGATCTCGTTCGACGAGCTGCTCGCCCTGCCCCTCGAAGAGCACTACGCGACCCTCAGCTGCGTGTCGAACGAGGTCGGCGGCGACCTGATCGGCACGGCGCTCTGGCTCGGCTACCCGATCCGCGCCCTGCTCGAGCGGGCCGGTCCGCAGAGCGGCGCCGACATGGTGCTCTCGACCAGCAGCGACGGGTTCACCGCGGGCACGCCGCTGTCCGTGCTGGTCGACGACGGGACCGACGCGATCCTGGCCGTGGGGATGAACGGCGAGCCCCTGCCTCAGCAGCATGGGTTCCCGGTGCGGATGGTCGTGCCCGGGCTGTTCGGCTACGTCTCGGCGACGAAGTGGGTCGTCGACCTCGAGGTCACCCGGTTCGCCGACACCGAGGGCTACTGGACGCCGCGCGGCTGGGACGCCCTCGGCCCGGTCAAGCTGGAGTCGCGCATCGATACGCCGAAGGCGGGCGCGTCGGTCGACGCCGGCCGGGTGCCGATCGCCGGGGTGGCCTGGCATCCGCACACGGGGGTCTCGGGCGTCGAGGTGCGGATCGACGGCGGGGCCTGGGTCGCCGCCGAGCTGGCCGAGTCGGTCTCGGCCGACACCTGGGTGCAGTGGGTCCACCGCTGGGACGCCACTCCGGGCGACCACACCGTGCAGGTGCGGGCCACGGGTGCCGACGGCGTCACGCAGTCGGAGACGCCGCTGCCCCCGGCCCCGAACGGCGCCGAGGGCTGGGACGAGCACACGATCACCGTGCGCTGACCGCGCCGGGACGTCACTCGGGCCGGGGCGCCCGTCACTCGCGCCGGGGCGTCACTCGCGGCCGCGCGTCACTCCCGCCCCAGCCACCGGTACGTGCTCTCGGGCCGCCCGGGCGAGCCGTAGCGCTGGTCGCGGCGCACGAGGCCGGCGGTCTCGAGGTGCTCGAGGTAGCGGCGCGCCGTGACGCGCGAGACCCCCGTCGACCCGGCCAGCGCCTCCGCGGTCCACGGGTCGGGTCCGCCGCGCAGCACCGCGACGACCCGGTCGAGCGTGGTGGGCGAGAGGCCCTTGCCGAGCGCGGGCGCCGTCGTCGTGCGGAGGGTCGCGAGCCCCGCGTCTACGTCGCCCTGGGTCACGAGTCCGCCGTCGGGCGTCAGCGACGACCGGAACGTGCGGTACCCCTCGAGGCGCTCGGCGAACGTCGCGAAGGTGAACGGCTTGATGAGGTACTGCACGATGCCGAGCGAGACGGCGGCGCGGACGACCTGGACGTCGCGCACGGCCGTGACCGCGATCACGTCGACGGTGGACCCCGCGGCGCGCAGGGCCCGGCAGAGGGCGATGCCGTGCGTGTCGGGCAGGTTCATGTCGAGCAGCACGAGGTCGATCGAGGGGTCGTCGCGGAGTCGCTCGAGGGTCTCGCGCCCGTCGCGGGCCGTGGCCGCCACGACGAAGCCGTCGACGCGGGCGACGTAGGCGACGTGCGCCTCGGCGGTCAGCGGCTCGTCCTCGACGACGAGCACCCGGACGTCCGCGACCGGGGCTTCGAGCCCGGGCCCCGAGGAGGCGCGGGTCACCGTCGCCCACCTCCGCCGTCGATCGTCGCGGCCGCGTCGGCGGTCGCGGCGTCCGAGAACCGCACCGAGAAGGCGGTCCCGTCGGTGCCCGTGGTCACCGTGATGCCGCCGCCGGCGCGGGAGACCGCCTGCCGCACGAGCGCGAGCCCGACGCCCCGACCGGTGCTGCCGGGCTCCTTCGTGCTGAAGCCGCGGTGGAACGCCTGCTCGACGTCGCCGAGCCCCGGCCCGTCGTCGGCGACCGTGAAGACGACGGCGCCGCCGAGCTCGCCGCCCTCGCTCTGCTCCCGTCGCGCCGTGATCCGCACGGTGCCGGCGGCGGCGTCGAGGGCGTTGTCGAGCAGGTTGCCGAGCACCGTCACGAGGTCGCGCGGCTCGACGTCGACGGTGCCGAGGGCGGGATCGACGTCGATCACGAGGTCGACGCCGCGTTCGCGCGCCTGGGCGGACTTGCCGAGCAGCAGCGCCGCGAGCGCCGGTTCGGCGACGGACGAGACGAGGCTGTCGGCGAGTCGCTGGTCGACGTCGAGCCCGGTGGCCGCGAACCGCAGGGCCTCGTCGCCGCGACCGAGCTCGATCAGCGAGACGATCGTGTGCAGCCGGTTCGAGAACTCGTGCGTCTGCGAGCGCAGGGCGTCGGCGAGCGTCCGCATCGTCTCGACCTCGTCGGCGAGGTCGGTCAGCTCGGTGCGGTCGCGCAGCGTGGTCACCGTGCCGAGGGTGCGTGCCGGGACGACGCGACCCGCGCCTCCTCGGCTCGGAGTCCCGGTGCGCTGCTGGTTGACGACCAGGACGCGCTCGTCGGTCACGTGCACCTCGTCGACGGCGACGCGCCCCCCGACGAGGAGGCGCGCGAGGGAGTCGGGGAGGTCGAGGCTCTCGAGGGGCACCGGCCGGTCGACCCCGCCCGGCGGCAGACCGAGCAGCTCGGCCGCCTGGTCGTTGCAGAGGGTGAGGCGACCGCGTCCGTCGACGAGCAGCAGGCCCTCGCGCACGGAGTGGAGGACGCCCTCGTAGTAGTCGAAGAGGCGGCCGAGCTCCTCCGGGCCGCGGTCCCTCGTCACTCGACGGAGGTAGCGGCTGAGCAGCCACGAGGCGAGGGCGCCGATCAGCACGGTCGCGAGGGCGGCCGCGAGCACCAGCGTCAGTCGCTGCTCGAGGGTGTCGGCGATCGCCGACACGGTGACCCCGGCCGCGACGAGGGCGACGACCTCGCCGTCGGCGCCGAGCACGGGGACGACGGCCCGCACCGACGGGCCGAGCGTGCCCGTGTAGGTCTCGGTGAACGAGCGCCCGGCGAGCGCGGGCTCGATCGTGCCGACGAACGGCCGACCGATCTCGGCGGCGTCGGGGTGCGTGAGACGGGTGCGGTCGGGGCTCATGATCGTGACGAAGTCGGTCGACGTGTCGCGCATGAGGTCGAGGGCGTAGGGCTGGAGGCGCGCACTCGGATCGGTCGTCGCCAGCGCGTCGAGCACGAACGGGTTGTCGGCGATCCCGGTGGCGAGCGCGAGGCAGGCCCGGGCGGCGGAGGAGTCGGCGTCGGTGCGCGCCGAACGGATCGTCCACACCGTCGCGAGGGCGGCGATCAGCACGATGACGACGACCTGCAGGGCGAACAGGCGCGCGGCGATGCTCCACCGGGGGTGGGGTCGGGTCATCGGATGGCTCCTCGTCGAGTCGGGCGGCGCGGGGTCGTGCGGCGGGGGTCGCGCTGCACCGGTCGCGCTGCACCGGGTCGCGCTGCACCGGGTCGTGCGCCGCGGGCCCGCGCGAGCCGGCGTGACCAGTATGACCAGAACCTCGACCGGGGCCGGACCGCACGACAGGCTCGCCCGAACGCACTCCGCAGACCGTCGACGACGACGTCGATCGGACATGAGAACGAGGAAGTCCCCATGGCTAGGACGCACAAGGGCGCCGGCGCGCCCGCCCCCGGTGGCAGCACGACACCGTCGACACCCACGGCGGGCGGCGGGCGGACGCGCCGTCGCATCGACCGCTCGCACTGGCTGTACATCGCCGTCATCGTCGCGGTCGCGGCCGGCATCCTCGTCGGTCTCACCGCGCCCGAGGTGGCCGTGCAGCTGAAGCCCATCGGCACGGCGTTCGTCTCGCTCATCTCGATGATGATCGCCCCCGTCATCTTCTGCACCATCGTGCTCGGCGTCGGGTCGATCGCGAAGGCGGCGACGGTGGGCAAGGTCGGCGGTCTGGCGCTCGGCTACTTCATCGCGATGTCGACCTTCGCGCTCGGGATCGGCCTCGTGGTCGGCAACCTCGTGCACCCGGGCGAGGGTCTGATGGTCGGCTCGACCGGCTACGAGGCCCCCGCGTCGGAGGAGGCCGGCGGCACCGCGGGGTTCCTGCTCGGCATCATCCCCGAGACCCTGGTGTCGTCGCTGACGTCGGGCTCGATCCTCCAGACGCTCTTCGTGGCCCTGCTCGTCGGGTTCGCACTGCAGCGCATGGGCACCCACGGCGCCACCATCCTCGAGGGCGTCCGCAACCTGCAGGTGCTGGTCTTCCGCATCCTCGCGATGATCATGTGGGTCGCGCCGATCGGCGCCTTCGGGGCCATCGCCGCGGTCGTCGGCGAGACCGGCGTCGCCGCGATCATCGCGCTCGGCACCCTGATGATCGCGTTCTACATCACCTGCATCGTGTTCGTCGCGGTGGTGCTCGGCTCGATCCTCAAGCTCGTCACCGGGGTCAACATCTTCCGGCTGATGAGGTACCTCGGTCGCGAGTACCTGCTGATCGTCTCGACCTCGTCGAGCGAGGTCGCCCTGCCCCGCCTCATCGCCAAGATGGAGCACCTGGGCGTCTCCAAGCCGGTCGTCGGCATCACGGTGCCCACCGGGTACTCGTTCAACCTCGACGGCACGGCCATCTACCTGACGATGGCGTCGCTGTTCATCGCCAACGCCATGGGCACGCCGCTCAGCGTCGGCGAGCAGATCTCGCTGCTGCTGTTCATGATGATCGCCTCGAAGGGCGCCGCCGGGGTCACCGGCGCCGGCATCGCCACGCTCGCGGGCGGGCTGCAGGCTCATCGTCCCGACCTGGTCGACGGCGTCGGCGTGATCGTCGGCATCGACCGGTTCATGTCGGAGGCCCGCGCGCTGACGAACTTCACCGGCAACGCGGTCGCGACCGTGCTCGTCGGCACCTGGACGAAGCAGATCGACGCCGAGCGCGTCGAGACGGTGCTGTCCGGACGGGCGCCCTTCGACGAGGCGACGATGAACGCCGACGGGCACGGCTCGTCCGACGGCGCGGTCGACGACGCCGCCGCCGCGGGTGAGGCGCCCTCCGCCGCCGCGGTCGCGGCCGACGCGGAGACCGGCACCCGACGCTGAGACCTCCCGTGGCCGTGCGTGGGGCACGGCCACGGGAGCGGGCGTACCGTCGCCGAGGAGGCGCGGTGCGAGCCCGCGGTCACCGACGACCGAGAGCGTGCCGCCCCCAGATGGGAAGAACCATGCTCGCCGGACGCCTGACCGTCACCACCCGCCAGTTCGAGGTCGTCGAGGTGCCCACCCCCGACGCCGGCCCCGGAGAGGTCCGCATCGCCGTCGCCGCCGCCGGGGTCTGCCTGTCGGACGTCCACCTCATCCAGGGGTCGCTGACACCGCTCCACCTGCCGGGTGACACCGTCACCCTCGGTCACGAGGTCGCGGGGACGATCGACCAGGTCGGCGACGGGGTCGCGCACCTCGCGGTCGGCGATCGCGTCCTGCTGCAGGCCGGCCAGGAGGACGACGGGCGGGTCCTCACCCGCGGCGTCGACTACGACGGCGGCTGGGCCGAGTACGCGGTCGCCCGGGCCGACACGGTCGTCCCCATCCCCGACGGCCTCCCGTTCGAGCAGGCCTGCTTCATCCCCGACGCCGTCTCGACCCCGTGGGCCGCGCTCACCACCACGGCCGACACGAAGCCCGGTACCGCCGTCGGAGTCTGGGGCGTCGGCGGACTCGGCGCCCACGCCGTGCAGCTGCTCGCCCTCATCGGAGCCGCCCCGATCATCGCCGTCGACCCGCTGCCGCAGGCGCGGGAGCGGGCCCTGGCCTTCGGCGCCGACCTCGCCCTCGACCCCGCCGCCCCCGACTTCGCGCAGCAGCTCGGGCAGGCCACGCGCGGCGCCGGTCTCGCACGCGCCTTCGACTTCGCCGGGGTGCCGGCCGTCCGCGAGCAGGCCATCGCCTGCCTCGGCTACCGCGGCCGACTCACCCTCGTGGGTCTGACCGACAAGCCCATCACGATCGCCGACGGCACCAAGTTCAGCTACCTGCAGCAGCAGGTGCTCGGCCACTACGGGTCGGAGCCCGCCGACGTCACGACGCTCGTCGCCCTGGCCGGGCAGGGCCGCCTCGACTTCTCGCGGTCCGTCAGCGCCACCGTCCCCCTCGCCGAGGCGGCCCGCGCGGTCGAGATGCTGGAGCGCAAAGAGGGTGACCCGATCCGGATCGTGCTGGTCCCGTGACCGGCTCGAACCGCGCCTCCTCGGCGGGCGTGTCGTCGGGTGAGCCGCTGCACGGGGAGCGGTCACGCGATAGACGGTCGTCGGGTGAGCCGCTGCCCGGGCACGTCGACGTGCTCGTGGTCGGCGCTGGGCTGTCGGGCGTGGGCATGGCCGCGCGCCTGCTGCGCGACTTCCCGCGACGCACCCTCGCCGTGGTCGAGGCCCGCCAGGCGATGGGCGGCACCTGGGATCTGTTCCGCTACCCCGGCGTGCGCTCCGACAGCGACATGTTCACCCTCGGCTACGCGGATCGCCCGTGGCGCGACCGTCGCTCGATCGCCCCGGGCGCGGCCATCCGCGACTACGTGCGCGACACCGCCGACGAGACCGGGGTCGCCGAGCGGGTGCGCTACGGGCACCGGGTCGTGGCCGCCGACTGGTCGTCCGCCGACGCCCGCTGGACGGTCGAGATCGACGTCGCCGCGCCTCCCTCTGGGGGAGCCGGGGGAGCCGGGGGAGCCGGGGACGGTTCGGACGGTTCAGGCAGTTCCGCCGGTTCCGCCGGTTCCGCCGACCGGTCCGTCGGCGCCCGCCGCCTCACGGTGACCTGCGGCGTGCTCGTCGCCTGCTCGGGGTACTACCGCTACGACGAGGGCTACACGCCGACCTTCACCGGTCAGCAGGACTTCGCCGGCACCCTCGTGCACCCGCAGCACTGGCCTGCCGACCTCGACGTCACCGGCAGGCGGGTCGTCGTGGTCGGGTCGGGCGCGACCGCGATCACGCTCGTGCCGGCGCTCGCCGAGCAGGCCGAGCATGTGACGATGCTGCAGCGCTCGCCGACGTACGTGCTGTCGCTGCCGTCGGAGCGGAAGCGACCGCGGCCCTGGCGGCGACTGCTGCCGCGATCGGTCGACGATCGGCTCGTCCGGTGGCGGAGCGTCGGGATGGCGCTGCTGAGCTACCAGGCGAGCCGCAGATCGCCGGAGCGGATGAAGGCGTTCCTCCGGTCGGGCGTCGAGCGTCGTCTGCCCGAGGGCTTCGACGTCGACCGGCACTTCCAGCCGAGCTACGACCCGTGGGATCAGCGTCTGTGCATCACCCCGGACGGCGCGCTGTTCCGTGCGCTGCGGTCGGGGTCGGCGTCGATCGTGACCGACGGCATCGAGCGGTTCGTGCCCGAGGGCGTGGCGGTCGAGGGGCGTGACGGGCAGGAGGCGCGGGTCGTGCCCGCGGACGTCGTCGTCACCGCGACGGGGCTGAATCTGCTGCTGTTCGGCGGCATGCGCTTGTCGGTGGACGGGGCGGTGGTCGACCCGGCGACCAAGCTGACGTACAAAGGGTTCATGCTCGCGGACGTGCCGAACTTCGCGTTCGCGATCGGGTACACGAACGCGTCGTGGACGCTGAAGATCGACCTGGTCGGCCGGTACCTGTCTCGGCTTCTCCGACACCTGGACCGCCGGGGTCTGCGGTGGGCGGTGCCGACGGCGCCTCGACGCACCGGTCGGACGATGCCGCTGATCGACCTGTCGAGCGGGTACGTCGCGCGGGGTGAGCATCTGCTGCCCCGCCAGGGCGGGCGCGCTCCGTGGCGGATGCACCAGAACTACCCGCGCGACGTGTGGGCCATGCGGTTCAGCTCGCTGACGCGGGACGGCATGCGCTTCGGGCGGTGATGCGGGGGCGGTGAGGTGGGCGCGATGAGGCGAGGGCGGCGATCGCGTCTGTCGGCGGTGGGAGGTCGCTCATCGCTGGTGCGATCGGCGGGCGACCTCGGCGGCGCGGTGGTCAGCCAACGATCGCGAGTCCGAACGGGAGCACGGCGGGTGCCCCTGCTCGGCGCAGCTCGCGACCGGCGACGGTGAGCGTCCAGCGGCTGTCGACGAGGTCGTCGACGAGCAGCACCGGGCCCTGCACGCCGGCCAGGGCGGCGGCCAGCTCGGGGCCGACCTCGAACGACTGCCAGACGTCGGCGAGTCGGTAGACGCTGTTGCCCCCCTGGCCCCGCCCCGCGGACGGACGGGTGGGGGTGAGCGCCCCGAGCAGGGGGAGTCGCCCGACGGTGCTGATGGCCTCGGCGAGCGAGCCGACGAGCAGCGGTCGCGACGCCGATGGCATGGCCACCACGCCGACGGGTCGTTCGGCCCAGGGCCATTCGCGCAGCACGCGCACGACGCCGTCGAGCAGGTTCTTCGACAGGGGGGCGTCGGGGGTCGAGGGTGCGAAGACCTCGCGCAGCGTCGTGCCCCAGCCCAGGTCGGTCAGCCGTGCGAGTGCCCGGCCCTGCTCGACGCGCTCGCCCTCGGGCAGCTTGCCCTTGACGGGCACCCCGGCGCGGTCGGCGCCCGTGGGCCACTGCGCGCGGGCCTCGATCTCGACGCCGACCCGGTCGAGCGACGACGTGGCCGAGGTGGCGGCCTCGCCGCTGATGTCGGTGGGGTACCAGGCGCCCGCGCAGACGTCGCAGCGCCCGCACGGCTTGGCGTCGGGGTCGTCGAGATCGGTCTGCAGCATCTGCATGCGGCAGGTGGTGGCGTGCTGGTAGTCGAGCATCGACTGCTGCTCGGCCACGCGGGCGGTCGCGATGCGGTCGTAGCGCTCGGCGTCGTACACCCAGGGCTGCCCGGTGCTCACCCACCCGCCCTGGACCCGCCGGACGGCCCCGTCGACGTCGAGCACCTTCAGCATCAGCTCGAGGGGGGTGCGTTTGATGTCGACCCGTGCCTCCAGCGCGGGGGTCGACAGCGGGGTGTCGGTCAACTCGGCCAGCACGGCGGAGGCCCTGGCTTCGGACGGCATCGAGGCCGTGGCGAAGTACTGCCAGATCTCGGCGTCTTCGCTGCCGGGCAGCAGAAGGACGTCGGCGTTGTCGGTGGCCCGACCGGCTCGACCGATCTGCTGGTAGTAGGCCACGGGCGACGACGGCGCGCCGAGGTGGATGACGAACCCGAGGTCGGGCTTGTCGAACCCCATGCCGAGGGCGCTGGTCGCGACGAGGGCCTTGAGGTCGTTGTCTTTCAGCCGCTGCTCGAGCTGCTCGCGCTCTTCGGGGTCGGTGCGCCCCGAGTACGAGCGGACGTCGTGACCGGCCTCGCGCAGCAGCCGCGCGGTGTCGTCGGCGGCCGAGATGGTCAGCGTGTAGATGATGCCGCTGCCCGGGAGGTCGGCGAGGTGGCTGAGCAGCCAGCCGAGCCGGTCGCGCGAGGTGGGCAGCTGCAGCACCCCCAGCCGCAGGGAGGCGCGCGCCAGCGACCCGCGGATGGTCAGCACGTCGTCGCCCGGCCCCACCGCCAGCTGCTCGGCCACGTCGGCGACGACCCGGGCGTTGGCGGTCGCGGTGGTCGCGAGGACGGGGACGCCGTTCGGCAGCGTGCGGATGAGCTCGGCGAGACGGCGGTAGTCGGGCCGGAAGTCGTGGCCCCAGTCGGAGATGCAGTGCGCCTCGTCGACGACGAGCATGCCGAGTCGGGCGATCAGCACGGGCAGCTGCTCGTCTCGGAACCTCGGGTTGTTGAGGCGCTCGGGCGAGACGAGCAGCACGTCGATCTCGTCGTCGACGAGCTGCTGCTGCACGTCGGACCACTCGTGCGCATTGGCGGAGTTCACGGCGACGGCCCTGACCCCCGCCCGCGCGGCGGCCGCGACCTGGTCGCGCATCAGGGCGAGGAGGGGCGAGACGAGCAGCGTCGGCCCGGTGCCGCGACGACGGAGCAGCAGCGTCGCGATGAAGTAGACCGCCGACTTGCCCCACCCCGTGCGCTGCACGACGAGAGCGCGGCGCCGGTCGGCCACGAGGGCGCGGATGGCCTCGAGCTGACCGTCGTGGAACACCGCGTCGTCGCGACCCGTCAGAGCCCTGAGCAGATCGAGGGCCTCGGCGTCGATGTCGGTCGTGGTGCTCGTCGAAGTCATGCCGTCATGCTGTCAGACGCCACCGACAGTGCCGGGCCCTCGTCGGGTGCCTGCACCGCGCCTCCTCGGCAGGGCCGTCTGGGGAGGGATACCGGGCCGGGAGTTCTCGGGCTGCTCTGGGTGGATGGCGAGCTGCGGGCGTCGCTTCTGCGTGCCGAACCCGACCGGCGGGCGTCGCGTCGGCGTGCCGAACCCGACCTGCCGGCCGCGACACGCCGCGCACGCGTGAAGGTGAGCGGCGTGTCGCACTTGGACGGTCGCGATTTGCACAGGCGGTTCAGCTGGTGCTGGTGCTGGTGCTGGCGGCGCCAGCGGTGCGGGTCAGGCGTCCTTCGGCGCGGCGCGGCGGCCGAGCTCGACGACCACGAACGAGCCGATCGTGCCGGCGACGAGGGCGAACAGCGTGCCGCCGGTGCCCCAGGTCTTCTTGCCGAAGGCCTGGTCGATCGAGGGCCCGCCGGGGCCCGCGGCGACGGCGGCGGCCGCGGCGATCAGGACGGCGTTGTACTCGAAGCCGCCCTCGGTGTTCCACGGGCCCTTCGAACCGTGCACCTTGCGGACGGCGGTGACCATGGTGGCGACGACCGTCGCGGCGGCGAGCGGGGTCGCGGCGCCGAGGGCCAGCGCGGCGCCGCCGGCGGTCTCGGCGACGGCGACGAGTCGTGCGGTGCGGGCGGCCGGGTGCATGCCCGTCCCCGCCATCATCTGCTCGGTGCCCTCGAGCCCGGGGCCGTCGAAGGCGCCCGTCAGCTTCTGGAGTCCGTGGCCCACGAAGAGGCCGCCGATCGTCGTGCGGAGGAGTGTGGATGCGAGGCTCATCCATCTCTTCTACCCGACGACCCTGGCACCGGTCCGCAGACACGACGCCCACGGTCCGACCTGCACGGACGTGCAGCGACACGGGTCGACGACGCACCGGGGGAGGAGCAGACTGACGGGATGTCACGTCGAACCACGCGCCCGCGCCCCACGTCCGTCCCCCGCGTCATCGGGCGTCTGGCCCTCGGCGGCATCCTCGTCCTCGCCGGCGTCAGCCACCTCACCTTCGCCCGCGACGACTTCCAGGCGCAGGTGCCCGAGTGGCTGCCCTTCGACGACGACGCCGTGGTGCTCGCCTCGGGTGTCGTCGAGATCACGCTCGGCGGGGCGCTGCTCGTGCTCGGCAAGAAGCGCGTCGCCGTCGGCTGGGCCGTCGCGGCGTTCTTCATCGCGATCTTCCCCGGCAACATCTCGCAGCTCGTGACGCACTCCGACGCGTTCGGCCTCGACACCGACACGAAGCGGGCCGTCCGCCTGATCGGCCAGCCCCTCCTCGTCCTCCTCGCGCTCTGGTCCACGGGCGCGTGGCGCGACCGTGCGGCGCTCCGTTCGCAGCTCACCCGCTCGAAGTAGCGGCGCCGAGGAGGCGCGGCGCAGCTCAGCCGGGCAGCACCAGCGACCCGAGGTGGTCGCGCAGCTGCTGCTCGACGTCGACGCTCGACGGGTCGATCAGCCACTGCAGCTGGATGCCGTCCCAGAGCGCCACGAGCCCGGACGCGGCCCGGGCGGGGTCCACCCCCGGACGGAGGCGCCCCTGCGACTCGAGGTCGCGGAACCCGGCCGTGTACTCGGCCCGCAACCCCTCGAAGCGCGTCGCCACGTAGCCGCGCACGGGGGCGTCCTCCGTGGCGGCCTCTCCGGCCAGCACCGCGTACAGCGCGATCAGACCCGGCACCGTCTCGTTGTGCCGTGCCTGTCGCAGCACCCCCTCGATGAAGTCGCCGTCGGTGGTCCCGTCGCGCACGGCGCCGCTCGCCATCGAGTCCCGTCGCTCGAGCACGGCCCGCAGTAGATCGCGCTTCGAGGGGAAGTAGTGCAGCAGGCCGGTCTGGCTGACGCCCACGCGATCCGCGACCTCCTGCAGCGAGCCGCCGCGGTAGCCGCGGGTCGAGAACACCTCGAAGGCGGCGTCCACGATCGCGGCCCGGCGCTCGGACGACTTCGCGTAGGGGCCGCGCGGGCCCCGCGGGCCGCGGGCGACCGGCGCGTCGTGCCGGGCGGCGGGCTCCGGGTGGGCGGCGGTGGTGTCTGCGGTCATGAGGGGACTCTACGGCCGACCCGCGCCTCCTCGGCTCAAATCCGAGTGGGCACTCGGAATTGTGTTAGGTTCGGCGGGTCCCGTCCACGATGAAGTGAGTCACGATGAGCCCCCTCAGTCGACGTCAACTGCTCGGCTTCGGCCTGAGCGCCGGCGCTGCCGCGATCCTGGCCGGGTGCGCGACACCCGGCACGACCTCGGTCAACAGCCTGCCGACCATCCCGCCGGCCGACGGCCGCGTCCGCCTCGAGTACTGGGCCTGGCTCAAGGGCCTCGACCAGGTGACCGACCTCTACAACCGCAGCCAGGACCGCGTCCAGGTCGAGACCGTGTTCATCCCGGGTGGCAACGCCGGCGGCTACCAGAAGCTGTACTCGGCGCTGGCGGCGGGCGCCGGCCCCGACATCGCCCAGGTCGAGCTGCGGTCGCTGCCCGAGTTCCTGCTGGCCAACGGCGTCGTCGACCTCTCGCGCTACGGGATCGACCAGTACCGCGAGCTCTACGACCCCACGCTCTGGAACCAGGTCAGCTACACGGGCGGCGTCTACGCCGTGCCGCAGGACAGCGGACCGATGGGCATGTTCTACCAGCCGGCCGTCTTCGACCAGGTCGGCGCGTCCGTGCCCGCCACGTGGAGCGACTGGGCCGCCGTGGGCGCCGAGCTGAAGGGCGCGGGCGTGCTGATGGACTCGTTCCCGCTCGCCGACGCCTCGCCGTTCGCCGCCTACGCCACCCAGGCCGGCGCCTCGTGGTTCCGCGCGGAGGACGACGGGTGGGTCATCGACATGACCGACGAGGCGACGATGAAGGTCGCGGCGTTCTTCGACCAGGCGATCGACGACGGGATCGTCACGACGGCCTACGGCGCGTACACGCCCGCCTGGTTCTCGGCCGCCGCCGACGGGAAGATCGCGTCGGTAGCGACGGGCTCGTGGGGCGACGCGCTCATCGAGGGCGTCAGCGGCGCCTCGGGCAAGTGGCGCGCCGCGCCCCTGCCGACCTGGGAGGACGGCTACGCGTCGTCGTTCCTCGGCGGGTCGACGGCGGCGATCCTCGCCAACAGCCGGCACCCGCAGGAGGCGCTCGACTTCGCCGTCTGGATGACCACGACCCCCGAGGGCGTCAACGCGCTGATCGAGTTCTGCGGCATCGGCTGGTCGCCCGCCGTCGACGTGGTCGGCGACCTGCGCGAGAAGCCGAGCGAGTTCTTCAGCGGTCAGAACTACAACCAGGAGGTGTTCGTGCCCGCCACGAAGGAGTCGAGTCAGAACCAGGACTGGAGCTGGTGGCCCGTGACGCAGCAGTCGTTCAACATCCTCAGCGACGGATTCCGCGGCAAGGCGTCGGGCGGGACCCTCGTCGACGCGGTGGTGCAGGCCGAGAAGGACATCATCACGGTCATGAAGAACAAGGGCCTCTCGATCCGCAAGGCCGGCGCATGAGCGGCCCGTCGTCGCGTTCGGTCGCCCGGGCACCGTGGGTGCTGCTCTTCCCGTTCCTCGCGCTGTTCCTGCTGACCTTCATCGTGCCGATCCTGATGGCGCTCGTGTCGAGCTTCACGCAGGTGCGCCGAGGCGGTCTCTTCGGCGAGACCGGCGTCGTGACGCAGTTCGCCGGGTTCGGCAACTACGCCCAGGTGCTCGGCGACCCCAACTTCGTCGCCTCGATCGGGCGCATGTTCCTGTTCGGCATCGTGCAGGTGCCGCTGATGCTCATCCTCTGCACGGTGCTCGCCCTGCTGCTCGAGTCGGCGTCGGCGAAGTGGCCGGGGCTGTTCCGCGCCGCGTACTTCCTGCCGTACGGGGTGCCGGGCGTCATCGCGACCATCCTCTGGTCGTTCCTCTACGTGCCCGGTCTCAGCCCGATCATCGACGTCGCCGAGACGTTCGGCGTCTCGCCCGACTTCCTCGGGCCGAACACCGTCCTCTGGTCGATCGCGAACATCGTCACCTGGAGCTACACCGGCTACAACATGCTGATCATCATCGCCCAGCTCAAGTCGATCCCGGTCGAGCTCTACGAGGCCGCGAAGGTCGACGGCGCGTCGCCTCTGCGCGTCGCGACGAGCATCCAGCTGCCGTTGATCCGCCCGGCCCTGCTGCTGACCGCCGTCTTCTCGATCATCGGCACCCTGCAGCTGTTCGCCGAGGCGCAGGTGCTGCAGCGCGTGGCCCCCGCCATCGACAGCCAGTACACGCCGAACCTCAGCGCCTACACGACCGCCTTCGCCTACAACGACTACAACGTCGCCGCGGCGCAGTCCGTGCTGATCGCGCTCGTCGCCTTCACGCTCTCGATCGTGTTCCTCACCATCACGAACAGGAAGTCCGCATGAGCCCCCGCGCCACGGTCGCCGAGCACGCCACCGAGACCGAGTCGATCGTCACCGCCGGGCAGGGCGGGAGGCGCGGCGCGGGTCGCGTCTCCGCCCGACGCTCGCGTGGGGCCGGGCCCGACAGGTCCGCGGGTCGCAGCCGCGCCTCCACCATCATCGTCACCGCCGTGCTCACGGTCGTCGCGCTGTACTTCCTGATCCCGGTCTACTGGGTCGTCGTCGCGGCCACGAAGACCACCGGCGACCTCTTCGGCACCTTCGGCTTCTGGTTCGCCCCGTCGTTCGCCCTGTGGGACAACCTCGGTCAGGTGCTGACCTACGGCGACGGCGTCTTCGTCCGCTGGCTCGGCAACTCGGTGCTCTACGCCGGCGTCGGCGCCCTCATCGCCACCTACTTCGCCGCGGCCGGCGGCTACGCCCTCGCCAAGTACGAGTTCAAGGGCCGCAATCTGGTCTTCGGCACGATCCTCGGCGGCGTGCTGGTGCCCGGCACCGCGACCGCGCTGCCGCTGTTCCTGCTCTTCAGTCAGATGGGTCTCGCGAACACCTACTGGAGCGTGCTGCTGCCGTCGCTGGTGTCGCCGTTCGGGCTGTTCCTCTGCCGCATCTACGCGCAGGCGACGGTCGACACCTCGCTGATGGAGGCCGCCCGCCTCGACGGCGCCAGCGAGCTGCGCATCTTCCACACCCTGGGTCTGCGCATCCTCACCCCGGCGCTCGTCACGGTGTTCCTCTTCCAGCTCGTCGGCATCTGGAACAACTACTTCCTGCCGCTGGTGATGCTGAGCGACGTCGACAAGTTCCCCGTCACGCTGGGTCTCAACAACTGGCTGAGCCAGACCGACCGACTGCCCGAGTTCTACCAACTGACGACCGGCGGCGTCCTGCTGTCGATCATCCCGCTCGTCATCGCCATGATCGTGCTGCAGCGCTTCTGGCGCGGCGGCCTCACCGAAGGATCCGTGAAGTGACCTCCGTCGTCCCCTCGACCACCGCCTCCTCGACCACCGCCTCTTCGACCACCGCCGGCTCGCCCCTCTCGCCGCCCGTCGGGTACCTCTCCGACACGGGCCCCGGCAGCGGTCGCCGCTCGCCCGCGCGCTCGTGGCTGCACAGCGACGCCCCGCGTCTCTCGCTCGACGGCGAGTGGTCGTTCCGCCTGCTCGCCGGGGTGCCGGGGCTGCCCGGCGGGCGCGGCGTGCTGCCCGACGGCGAGGGCGCGTACGACGTCGGCTCGGTCGACCTCGACGACTCGGGCTGGGAGACAATCACGGTGCCGTCGCACTGGGTGCTCACGGGCGACGGTCGTCGCGGCGCCCCGATCTACACGAACGTGCAGTTCCCGTTCCCGACCGACGCGCCGCACGTGCCCGACGCGAACCCGACGGGCGACCACCGGCGCACCTTCGAGCTGCCCGCCTCGTTCGAGGGCGCCGAGCGCGTGCTGCTGCGCTTCGACGGCGTCGAGTCGACGGCGGTCGTCTGGGTCAACGGCGTGCACGTCGGCGTCGGCGTCGGCAGCCGTCTCGCGCAGGAGTACGACGTCACCGATCTCGTGCACCCCGGCATCAACACCGTGGCCGTGCGGGTGCACCAGTGGTCGGCCCAGAGCTACGTCGAGGATCAGGACCAGTGGTGGCTGCCCGGCGTCTTCCGCAGCGTGTCGCTCGAGGCGCGACCGGTCGGCGGCATCGACGACGTCTGGCTGCGCAGCGAATGGCACGGGACGGCCGGCGAGACGGCAGGAGGCGCGACGATCGTCGCCGAGATCACCGCCGGCCCCGCCGCGTGGCCGGTCACGCTCGCCGTCCCCGAGCTGGGCGTCGACGTCACGTGGGAGTCCCCGGCCGACGTCGCGCCGATCGAGCTGATCGACGTCGAGCCGTGGAGCGCCGAGGTGCCGCGACTCTACGAGGCGACCGTGTCGAGCGCCGACGCGGTCGAGACGATCTCGCACCGGCTCGGGTTCCGCACCGTCCGCATCGTCGGCGACCGGTTCGAGGTCAACGGCCGCCGCGTGGTCTTCCACGGCGTCAACCGGCACGAGGTGCACGCCGACAAGGGACGCGTGTTCGACGAGGAGTACGCGCGCCGCGACCTCGAGCTGATGAAGCGGTTCAACGTGAACGCGATCCGCACCTCGCACTACCCGCCGCACCCGCGCCTCCTCGACCTCGCCGACGAGCTCGGCTTCTGGGTCGTGCTCGAGTGCGACCTCGAGACGCACGGCTTCGAGCGCGAGCGCTGGGTCGGCAACCCGAGCGACGACGCCGACTGGCACGACGCCTACGTCGACCGCATGGTCCGCACCGTCGAGCGCGACAAGAACCACCCGAGCATCGTGATGTGGTCGCTCGGCAACGAGGCGGGCACCGGGCGGAACCTCGCGGCGATGGCCGCGTGGACCCACGCGCGCGACCGCGGTCGACCGGTCCACTACGAGGGCGACTACACCGGCTCGTACACCGACGTCTACTCGCGCATGTACTCGTGGATCGACGAGACCCGGGCGATCGGCGCCGGCGACGAGGGGTTCCGCCTGCTCGGCTGCACGGCCTCCGAGGCGGCCCGTCAGCGCTCGAAGCCGTTCGTGCTCTGCGAGTACGTGCACGCCATGGGCAACGGCCCCGGCGCGGTCGACGAGTACGAGCGGCTCGTCGACGAGTACCCGCGTCTGCACGGCGGCTTCGTCTGGGAGTGGCGCGACCACGGCCTCCGCACGACGACGCCCGACGGCGTCGAGTACTTCGGCTACGGCGGCGACTTCGGCGAGGTCGTCCACGACGGCAACTTCGTCATGGACGGCATGGTGCTCTCGGACGGCACGCCGAGCCCGGGTCTGCACGAATGGGCCCAGGTCGTCTCGCCGATCCGACTCACGGCGACTCGGGCCGCGGGCACCGACGCCGACGCCGACCTCGCCGGCGCGTCGATCGTCGTAGAGAACCGCCGGCACAGCGCCACGACCGCCGACGTCGAGCTGCTCTGGTCGCTCGAGCACGACGGCGACGTCGTCGCCACCGGGCGCCTCGACGCGCTCGACGACCGCGGGCGCGCCCTGGCCGCGGGGGAGCAGGTCGCCCTCGCCCTGCCCGGACTCGAGGTGTCGGCGACCGGCGAGACGTGGCTCACGGTGCGGGTCGCCCTCCGCGCCGACCACGGCTGGGCCGACGCCGGTCATGTGCTCGCGACGACCCAGGTCGACCTGAGCGCGCCGGCGGCCGTGCGCCACGTCGCCGCCTACCCGCGGCCCGCGGCACCGGGTGCCGGGCGGGACGACTCGACCCGCGCCTCCTCGGGGGCCCTCGACGGCGCCCTCGAGCTCGGCCCCGCGTCGTTCGTCGACGGCCGGCTCGTCTCGCTGGCCGGGCGACCCGTCTCCGGCCCGCGGCTCGAGCTGTGGCGCGCCACGACCGACAACGAGCGCGGTCACTGGGATGCCCCGCGCGACATCGACGCCGACCCGATGCGCGACCGGCACCGCACCGACCTGCCGACCGACGAGCTGCTGCCGAGCGCCGAGACGATCGCGAAGCGGGCCGGGCTGCACCGCCTGACCTCCCGGGTCGAGTCGGTGCGGTCGTCGTCCGAGCACGTCGCCGTCCGCACCCGCTGGGCCGCCGCCGACAGTCGCCACTCGGTCACCGTCGACGAGCGGTGGAGCCTCGAGCGCGGCGAGCTCTGGCTCTCGCTCGACCTCGTGCCGTCGGCCGGCTGGGACCTCTCGTGGCCGAGGGTCGGCGTGCGCTTCGACCTGCCGCTCGACGTCGACCGCGTCTCGTGGTTCGGCACCGGCCCGCTCGAGTCGTACCCCGACAGCCGCGAGGCCGCCCGGGTGGGTCGCTTCGAGTCGAGCGTCGACGACCTCACCGTCGACTACGCGCGGCCGCAGGAGAGCGGGCACCGCAGCGACCTCCGCAGCCTCGAGCTGCGGACCGGGGCGGGCGCCCCGTGGCTGCGTCTCGACGCCGCGCCCGACACCGCCGGGCGGCGCCCCGGGTTCTCGCTGCGGCGGCACACGGCCCAGCAGGTCGACGCCGCCGAGCACCCGTTCGAGCTGCCCGAGCCCGAGGCGACCCACCTCTGGATCGACGCGGCGCAGAACGGCGTCGGCTCGCGGGCGTGCGGGCCCGACGTCTCGGCCCCGCACGTGCTGCGACCCTCCGCCCGGGCGATCCGGCTGCGGGTCAGAGGGCTCTGACCGCGCGGACGACCACATCGCGGACCGTCGCCGGGCCCTCGTGCCCGGCGGCGGTCTCGCGTTCGCGGGTCTCGGCCGTGACGATCGTCCACTCGACCGGGTCGAACAGCGCGACGAGCTCGTCGACGCCGAACATCAGCTCGGGGTGGTGCAGCCGGTGCGCGTCGGAGTCGAGATCCGACAGGTCGTGTCCGACGATGAGCACGCTGCCGCCCGGCGCGACCGCCTCGCCGAGTCCGCGGAAGACCTGGTCGCGGTCCGCCGCCGGCAGATGCATGAAGTGCGACGTGACCAGATCGTAGGAGGCGCGGGGCGGCGTCCACCCGGTGATGTCGTGCTGCTCCCAGGTGATGCGCCCGGCCGCCTCCGCGTCGACCTCCTCGGCCCGAGCGCGCGCCTTGTCCAGTGCGTTCACGGCGATGTCGGTGCCCGTGACCGTCCAGCCCCGGCGCGCCAGCCAGATCGCGTCGCCGCCCTCGCCGCTGCCGATGTCGAGGGCGCGGCCGGGTGTCAGCGCCGCGACCTCGTCGACCAGCGCGGCGTTGGGGTCGCCGCTCCAGGCCCAGCCCTCGGTGCCGTAGCGGTCCTCCCAGTAGGCGGCGTCGAAGAGCTCGCCGCCGGTGGTGTGCGGGCTCTGGCTCGGGGGTGCGGTCTCGGGTGCACTCGCCGACCGGCGGGTCGCGTCGGCGCCCCAGGTCTCGACGGCCTCGACGGCGGCCCGGGTCTCGGCGGACACGAGGTCCATGTTGAGCGCGGCGCCCGCCATGACGCCGGACGCCGCGGCCATCACGACCTGGTGACCGGGGTTCGTCAGGTTGCCGGCCAGCCAGACGCCCGGTTCGGCGCTCTGCCCCGTGACGGGGTCGGCGACGACGATCGTGCCCATGCCCGACGGGTGCGGTTCGGCGTCGAGACCGAGCGAGACGAGCACGTCGCTGCGAGCCGCGACGGTCGTCGCGACGGCGACGGCGCCCACCGGGACGGTCGTCCCGTCGGCGAGGACGACTCCGGTCAGACGGTCGTCCTCCACGCGCACCGAGGCGACGGGCCCCTCGACGATGCGGACCCCGCGCGCCTCGAGACGCGCGCGGTCGGCGTCGTCAGGGGCCAGGCGGTCGTTCGCGAACAGGGTGACGTCGTCGCTCCACTGCCGGAAGAGCAGCGTCTGATGGATGCTCATCGGCCCGGTGCCGATCACGCCGATGGCACGGTCGCGCACCTCCCAGCCGTGGCAGTAGGGGCAGTGCACGACGTCCCGGCCCCAGCGTGCGGAGAGTCCGTCGACGGGCGGCAGAGCGTCGACGAGGCCGGTGCTGACGACGAGGCGACGGGCGCGCAGGGTGCGGTGGCCGCCGTCGGGGGTGGCGACCTCGACGGTGAAGCCGGGCGCGCCTCCTCGGCCGGTGCGGCGGACGTCGGTGGCGGTGCCCGAGACGATGACCCCGCCGTACGACTCGACCTCGGCGCGCCCGCGACGGAGCAGCTCGAGCGGGGCGATGCCGTCGAGTCCGAGGAACCCGTGGACGCCGTCGGCCGGGGCGTTGCGCGGCTCGCCCGCGTCGACGACGACGACGTCGCGGCGGGCCCTCGCGAGCGTCAGGGCGGCGCTGAGGCCGGCGGCCCCTCCGCCGATCACGACGGCGTCGTGCTCGATGGCGTGTTCGTGCTCGTGCTCGTGTGCGTTCTCGGTCTCGGGGGAGTCGGTCCGGGGATGGGTGGTGTCGTGCGTCATAGTCGATGACCTCCTGACTCCAGGGTGCCGGTTGATGACCTGCGCGGCAACGTCTGTTGCCGAAGAAGCAAAAGATGATCCGCGCCCTCCGGTCGTCCCCGTCTCGGCGGCGATGCGAGGATGGTTCCCGTGACCGAGACCCGATCGGCCTTCCTGGCCTGCGCCTCCGTGGCCGTCCGGCTGCTGGAGCGACCCGAGCTGGCGGCGGCCTGGGCGCTGCCGTCCGTGCACGACGGGCTCCGGGTGGGCGACGTCGCGACGGAGCTGGTGCGGGGGCTGCGTCTGAGCGCGCTCGGGGTGGGCCGGGGTCCTTCCGTGCCGTCGGTGCTGCGTCCGACCGCGGAGTCCACGGCCCGCGAGGCGCGACTGCTCGTCGAGCGTCTCGAGCAGCATGCGGTCGGCGCTTCGGCGGGTGGTCCCATCGATCGCGGCGACATCCCGGCCTCGCGACTCGCCTCCCTCGCCGCCGATCTCGAGGACCTCGCGCTCAGCGTCGGTCAGCACGTCGACGTGTCGCCGACGACCGCCCGGGCCGCGCTCGAGCTGCTCGTCGCGTCGGCGCGTGGAGCCACGGGCGGCGTCGCGGCCCTCGACGGCCTGTCGTCGACGCTCCGTTCGGCACCCGCGGTCGTCCGGGCCTGAGCATCGCCCCGACGACTCGTCGGCCCGGGGTGCACGATGGCGGGATGAGACGCAGCGTCCGCCGACCCGACCGCGACATCCCCGGCCCCGGTCAGGAGTCCGTCTGGGACTATCCCCGACCCCCTCGCGTCGAGGCGCGCACCGAGCGCATCGTCGTGCGACTCGGCGGGCAGGTGGTGGCCGACACGACCCGCTCGTTCCGCGTGCTCGAGACCAGCCACCCGCCGGTCTACTACCTGCCGCGGAGCGCGTTCGTCGAGGGCGCCCTGACCCGGGGCGACGGATCCAGCATGTGCGAGTTCAAGGGCAGCGCCGGCTACGTCGATCTGCGGGGCGGGGCGGACCGGTCGAGCGGAGCCGGCTGGTTCTATCCGTCCCCGTGGGCGGGGTACGAGCAGCTCGTCGACCATGTCGCGCTCTACCCGGGTCGCGTCGAGTCGATCGAGATGGACGGTGAGACCGTGCGGGCGCAGGAGGGCGACTTCTACGGCGGCTGGATCACCGACGCGATCGTCGGCCCGTTCAAGGGACCGCCCGGCACGCTCGGCTGGTGACCCGCGCCTCCTCGGTTCCGTGCTGGCGGCCTCGAGTGGTCAGAAAAGGTCCTTCGGGCTCAGATGAACGGCATCTTCCGACCACTCGACGCGAACACCGAGGAGGCGCGGGTCGGCCTGCGAACGACGCGCGGCCCCCGGGTCAGGGAGACGTCGAACCCGACAGCGCCGCGACCACCTGCTCGGCCTCGGGGAACCACCGCGCGTAGTGGTCGGGGTCGTCGTTGATCTGGACGGCGTGCGCCGCCTCGGTCGGCGACAGCTCCTTCCAGCCGGGGATCGCCACGAGCTTCGAGAAGAACCGGGTGGCCGCCGAGTACGGATCCATCCGCTCGGCATAGGTTCCCCAGGCGCCGTTGTCGCGTTGCTGGAAGAGCCCGCGACTGTCGGGGCCGACCGCGTCGCCGTGGTCGATGTTGCGCAGGCTGGACTCGCCCATCGCCGTCATCACGCCGATCGCCTGGGTGTGCTCGCCGATGCCCTGCGCCCGGGCGGCCTGCATGATCCACGCCGCGTTGATCAGGCGGTCCTGGCAGTAGCCGGCGACCGGACCGGCAGGCACCTCGATGTCGCCCACCATGACCGGGTCGACCGCGGGGCAGGTCACCGGCGGAGTCACGGGTCGCGCCACCTGATCGCGCGGCGCCGCCAACGACGACACGACCATCACGAGCGCGACGACGAGAGCCAGCACCGCGGCGCAGAAGACGATCGACGCGGCGATCAGCACTCGGCGCACAGGTGGGCCTCTCGGTCGGGCGGATGGAGCAGACGGCTCGGAGGCGTCTGACGGAGTCCGAGGATATCGTCCGGTCTCGGACCCTCACTGGGCGCGAGCCGAGGAGGCGCGGCGTGCCTCGCCGACGACGCCCGCCCCCCCCTGGAGCACGTCCCCTTGAGCACGTCGCCTGGAGCAGATCGCCTAAAGCAGGTCGCCTAGAGCAGATCGCCTAGCGCGGATCGCCAGGAGCGGATCGCCTAGAGCAGGTCGCCTCGGTCGGCCAGGTACGCCGCCGCGTCGCGTACCTCGCCGGGCCCGGCGCCCCAGCGCACCAGTGCCCGGCCGTCGGAGACGAGGAGGCGCTGGTCGCCGGCGACGAGGGCCGCGGTCGAGAGGTCGATGGGCAGATAGGCGTAGTCGACGACCTCGCCCTCGGTGAAGTGACCCCGGGCCGCAGCCCGCCGTTCGGCCTTGCGCCTCTCGACCGACGGCGAGAGGTTCTGCGATCGGGTCGGTTCGAGGGCCCGGGTGATGCGACCCGTCTCGTGCACACGGCCGTCGGTCTCGAGCAGCAGCACGCCGAGGCGCCAGGCCCGGCCGACGGGCTCGAGCGAGTCGGCGGTCTTCACGACGACGATCCGGCGCGACGGCCGGTAGCGGGCGAGCGCCTCGGTGCGGGCGTCACGCGCGGCGAGGTCGCGGGCCGTGTCGGCGAGCAACGCGCGGAGCTGCGCGGCCGCCTGCTCATCGGCCTCGCTCGGTGCGGGCGCGATCGGTGCGGGCACGATCGGCTCAGGAGTCGTAGCCGTGCGCCAGGAAGTCGTCGAGCACCTCCACGACCAGGGCGTGGTCGTCGGCCTGCGGCAGCCCCGACACCCCGACGGACCCGACGACGCCCACCCCGACCACCGTCACCGGGAAGAGACCGCCGTGGGCGGCGTAGAGGTCGGTGTCGAGACGGGACTTCTCGTCGAAGGTGGACCCGGCGACGCGGAACGACTCGCCGACCCGGTACGAGCTCTGCCCGTAGCGCTCGACCACGCGGGCCTTGCGGTCGAGCCACTCGTCGTTGTCGAGCGACGTGCCGGGCAGCGCGGCGTGGAAGACCCGCTGGCGGCCCTTGCGCACCGTGACGGTGACGGCGAGACCGCGGCGACGCGCCTCGGCGAGCAGGAACGCACCGAGATCGAGAGCGGTGTCGGTGGTGAAGCGACGGAAGACCAGGCGCTCCTCCTGCTCGGCGAGCTCGGTCAGCAGGGTGTCGTCGGTCATGAGGGCCTCCGGTCGATGCGGGTCGTCTGGTCGCATCCGAGCATAGGCCGGGCCCCTGACATCGGAGCCGAGAGCATCGGAGCCGGGGGCGTCCGAGCCGGGGGCGTCGGGCGACCCTGCCGACCGGGCCCCGGAGGCCGTGCGTCGGTGACCCGTCGCCGAACGGTCAGCGGCGGACTCCGGCGGACGCGAGCTCGGAGCAGTCGTCGCTGCCCGCGACGCGGCAGTACACGTCGGCCAGCTCGGCGGCCGACCACGCCCACGGGTGGTCGAGCGCCCTGGCCCGGGAGGCGCGCGAGAGTCGCCCGGCCCACTCGACGTCGCGGACGACGCGGGTGATGGCGGCCGCCCAGACGTCGGGATCGCGCGAGTCGAGCACGACGCCGGTGACGCCGTCGACGACGCTCTCGCGGAGTCCGCCCGAGGAGGCGGCGATGACGGGCACCCCGCTGGCGGCCGCCTCGAGGGCGATCAGGCCGTAGGTCTCGGAGTGCGACGGCACGAGCACTGCGCGCGCTCCGCGCAGGAGCGTCGCGAGACCGGTGCGCGTGCGGGGGCCGACGAAGCGCACGGTGACGTCGAGCTCGTCGACGAGGGCCAGGAGGTCGTCCTCGTAGCCGGCGAACTCCGTCGACGCGCCGCCGGCGATCACCAGGTCGGGGCGCACCTCCGCGGGCACGGCGGCGACCGCGCGGATGGCGAGGTCGGGGGCCTTGAGCGGCTCGAGGCGCCCGGCGACGACGACGTAGGGGCGTGCGGGGTCGACGACCCGCGCCTCCGCGGTGCCCTCCGATGCGGTGTCTTCGTGAGCCGTCTCGTCCGACACCGTGCCGTCGAGCGGGTGGAACAGCTCGCTGTCGACGCCGGGCAGCACGACGGCGACGCGATCGGGGCTGCCGCCGAGACGGGTCAGCACGGTCTCGGCCTCGGCGCGGCTGATGGCGACGACGGCGTCGGACTCGCGGGCCAGGTGGGCCTCGCCGGCGAGGCGGCCGGGGGACTCCGCGCGCTCCCCGTGCGAGAGGGGGGTCGAGTCGGCGGCCGCGATCGAGTGGAAGCTCTGCACGTGGGGCACGCCGAGCGCTCGGGCGACGGGCAGGGCGGCCATGCCCGAGAACCAGTGGTGGGAGTGCACGACGTCCCATGGACCGAGGTCGGCGAGACGGTCGCGGAACTCGTCGACGAAGAGCTCGTTGCGGCCCTTCGTGACGGGCTCGGCGGGGCCCGCCGCGACGAAGTGGAGCGTGACACCCGGCGACAGGTCGACGCGGGGCGGCTCGTCGGGCGACGAGCGTCGCGTGACGATGTCGACCCGGTGGCCGGCGGCGCCGAGCGCCTCGGCCTGGTTGCGCACCACGACGTTCATCCCGCCGACGTCGCCCGAGCCCGGCTCGGCGCCGGGGGAGGTGTGCAGCGACACGAGCGCGATGCGGAGCGGGGATGAGGCGGTGGTCACTTCCCGAGGGTACCGGCCCGCAGGTGCGCGCGGCCCGCGCGCCCGGTGCGCCGGACGATGCGGGCGAGTCCGGCCAGGACGGTCGCCCGGACGCGCCCGTCTTCGCCGGACCCGCCCGGCCGGCGGATCAGGCGGCCGCGCCGGTCCAGAACATGCGGACGTCGTCGAGCAGCGCCTCCGCCTGGCGTCGTCCGGCCTCGGCAGCGGGGCGGCGGGTGGCGGTCGACAGCACGTCGCCGCCGAAGGCCGCGAGAGCCTCGGCGTCCGCCTGGATCACGAGCACCTCGCGCCCGGCAGCACGGCGGGCCGCGACGACCTGGGGCAGCGTCGGCCCGAGCGGCGAGACGTCGAGCTCGGGGCCGCACGAGAGCACCAGCACCCGGTCGTACTCGTCGGCCACGTCGGCGTTCGTGCCCGAGCGGACCCCGCCGTCCATGGTGGGGCGCCCGTCGATCTCGACGGTGGGCCAGACGACGGGCACCGAGCAGCTCGCGGCGACGGCCCGGTGGAGGTCGACGCCCGAGTCGGCGTCGAGGGGGCGGAAGGCGCCGTCGGTCGCGTCCACGGTGCAGACCGTGAACGCGCAGGTCGGCCAGCCGACGTCGCCGAATCGCGCGCGCATCGTCGTGAGCAGGGCGGGCTCGTCGCCGGTGACCGGTGTCTGCCGGGCGAGCGCGCCGATGCGGGCCCGCGCCTCCTGCTGGTCCGTCGCGCCCATCAGCGCCTGACCGAGCGTCTGCTGGAACGCCTCGGGGTCGATCGAGCCGGTCGGCAGCTCCGTGACCGCCTCGTACTGCTCGCGCAGACCCTCGTCCACGCGTCCGAGCCGCACCATCGTGCCGACGACCGAGCCGGCCGACGTGCCGACCACCAGATCGGCGTCGTCGAGGGCGACACCGGCCTCGAGGAGGCGCGACAGCACGCCGAGCTCCCAGGCGATTCCGGTGATGCCGCCGCCGCCGAGGACGAGAGCGGTGCGTGGGCGGGAGGAGGCGGGGCTGGTCATGTCGTGCATCTCCGGAGTGTCGGCGGTGTGTCGGTTCGATGGCGTCTCGGGCGCGGGTCGTCTCGGGTGCGAGATCGCGCTGCCACGGGGCCGGCCCCGACGGTAGGCCCGTCGCCTAAGAGGACGGTCGGAGTTCGCCGAGTCGGCCGAGCGCCTGCACGTGCCACTCGGTCTGGGCGAGCGCCGAGCCGAGCCGGTAGCCGTGCAGCGAGGCGATGCCGCCGGTCCACGACATGCGTTCGGCGACCTGCCAGACCGTCGGACGGTCGAGAGACGCGTCGGTCGTGCCGGCATCGGACGCGCTGGGGTCGGTCGTACCGGCGTGCGTCGTGCGGGCATCGGTCGCGCTGGCGACTGTCGTGTCGGCGTCAGTCGGGCTCTCGCGCGCCCCCGCGAGAGCGTCGAGCGCGGCTGCGGCGTCGGCGCTGCGGGCGGCACGGTGATCGACGAGGGCCTGCGCCCGGTCGGAGAGACCGACGAACCGGAACTCGTGCCCCGGGCAGACCTCGAGGGCGTCCGCCCCCGGGACGTCGAGGGCGATGACCCGACCGAGCGACGCGAGGTAGTCGTCGAGGGGGTTGCCGTCCGCCCGGCCGCCGAGCCCGATGCCCGGGTTGATGCGCGGCAGCACGTGGTCGCCGGTGAAGATCAGCCGCTGATCCGGTTCGACGAAGCAGAGGTGCCCGGCGGTGTGACCGGGGGTGTGGACGGCGCGCAGTCGTCGCCCGGCGATCGGCAGCTCGTCGCCGTCGGCGAGCAGCAGGTCGGCGGTGACGCGGGGGAGGTGGCGACCCGATCCCCACGACGCGACCAGCGCCTCCTCGTCGTCGGCCGGTGCGCCCCAGCGGGCGATGTCGGCGTCGGCTGCGGCGGCGTCGGCGGTGCGCTCGTCGAGCGCGCGCTGCTCGGACGCGTGCAGGGCGATGCGGGCTCCGGAGGCGCGGCGCACGGCATCGGCACCACCCAGGTGGTCGGCGTGCAGATGGGTGATGGCCACGAGGGCGATGTCCGCCATCGTGTGGTCGATCTCGCGGAGTGCGGCCTCGAGCCGGTCGAGGTTCGCGTCGTCGGCCCACCCGGGGTCGATGAGGGTGAGCGCGCCGTCGGAGCCCTCGACCAGGTAGCCGAGCGAGAAGTCGCCGTCGCCGAACGGGAACGGGATCGACCAGACTCCGTGCCGCACCTCCTCGACCGGGGGCAGCTCGCCGCGGTCGAGCGCCTGCGCCTGGACGGCGCTGACGGGGGTGGGAGGAACGGGTCGGCTGGCAGGGTCGCTCACCCTCCGAGCCTAGCCAGGCCCGCCCCGCCGCCCGCCCGCCGTGCCGCCCGCCCGCCGCCCGCCCGTCCTGCCGCCGCCCCGGCAGCGATGAACCCCGTTCGCGAAGATGAACCGCGATATACGGCGGTTCATCTTCGCGAACGGGGTTCGCGGCGGCAGCGCGGCCGACGGCTACTCGGCCGACACCTCGATCAGCACCTTGCCGACGATGTCGCCCTCGACCGCCTCGTGCGCGGCCGCGGTCTCGGCGAGCGGGAACGTGTGCACCGGCAGGCCCGCGGCCTCGCCGATCGGCAGCACCCCGTCGCGGAGGGCCGCCGTGACGTCCTCCGCCGCGGCGTCGAGCGCCGCCGCGCCGACCGTGTACAGCAGCACGAACTGGTACCGCGTGTTGGTGATCATGTTCGCGCGGATCGGGATCGTCGTCGTGTCGCCGCCGTTGTCGGCGTAGATGGCGACGGAGGCGCGGTGGGCGACGACGTCGGCGAGCAGGTCGGCGTTCTGTGAGATGGCGACCTCGACGACGACGTCGACCCCGTCGGGTGCGATGGAGCGGATCTCGGCGGCGGCGTCGCCGGTGCGGTAGTTCACGACGTGGTGCGCGCCGGCGGCGGTGGCCAGCGCCGCCTTGGCGTCCGAGCTGATGGTCGTGATGACCGTTGCACCGGCCCAGCGGGCGAGCTGGATGGCGGCGTGACCGACGGCACCCGCGCCTCCGGCGACGAGAACGGTCGCGCCGTCGAGGCTGCCGGGGGTCAGGCGGCTCGGGCCGTCCTCCCAGACGGTGAGCGCGCGGTGGGCGGTCATCGCGGGGACGCCGAGCGCGGCGCCGACGTCGAGTCCGATGCCGGCGGGCAGCGGGACGACGAGTCGTGCGGGCAGCACGGTGAACTCCTGCGCCGTGCCGGTCGGGCGCTGGTAGGCGGAGAGGTACGTCCAGACCCGGTCGCCGACCGAGAGCCCGGTGACTCCCTCGCCGACGGCGTCGACGATGCCCGAGCCGTCCTGGTTCGGGGTGACCTCGTCGAACGGCAGGCTCTCGCCCGGCTCGCCGCCGGCTCGGGACTTCCAGTCGGTGGGGTTGACGCCCGACCACACGACGCGCACGCGCACCTCGCCGGCGGCGGGTTCGGGCACCTCGCGGTCGACGAGCTGCAGCACGGTGGTGGCGGGTCCGGTCTCGGTGTACACGATCGACTTCATGCCCGGAGCCAACCAGACGCGGCCGCCCGATGTTCCCGCCGCCTCGGAGACCGCGCTCGAGGAGTCACGACGCGCCGCGCCTCCTGCAGTCCCCTCGGCGTGTCGTGACTCTTCGAGTCCGGAGAGCCGGCTCAGGCGGACGCGCGGCGGAACGCGGCGAGCGCCAGCAGGTCGTCCTCGGGCCCGCCGCCCTCGTGCCCGTTGTACGGCCAGATCGTGATGTCCTTCGGTCCGCCGTAGGCGTGGAACGCGCCGAACACGGTCGACGGCGGGCAGATCGGGTCCATCAGCGCGGTGGTGAACACGGCGGGAGCACTGCCGCGGCGAGCGAAGTTCACCCCGTCGAAGTACGACAGGACCTCGTGCACCGAGGAGGCGCGGTGCCGGTGGACGGCCAGGTACCGTCCGATCTCCTTGTACGGGTCGGCGTCGGTGATCACGCTGGCTCGGCGGAAGTCGCAGAGGAACGGCACGTATGCCGCGACGGCGGCGAGGTCGGGCACGAGGCCGGCGACGGCTAGCGCGATGCCGCCGCCCTGGCTGCCGCCCACGACGGACACCCGTGCGGGGTCGACGACCTCGAGCGAGCGAGCGGCCTCGACGGCACGCACGGCGTCGGCGAACACGCGTCGGAAGTAGTACGTCTCACGGCTGTCGATGCCGCGCGTCATGACGCCGGGGTGGGCGGGCCCCGAGCCGTCGGGGTCGGGGGTGTCGCCGCGGCTCCAGCCCGAGCCCTGGCCGCGGGTGTCCATCTGGAGGTGCGCGTGGCCGGTCGCCGACCAGAACAGGTTCTCGGTGGGGGCGCCGCGGCCGCCCCCGTAGCCGACGTACTGCACGACGGCGGGCAACGGCCCGGTCGCACCGGCCGGAACTCGCAGCCACGCCCGCACGGGCTGCCCGGCCCAGCCGGCGAAGGTGACGTCGTACACGTCGACCGTCGTCAGTCCGGTGTCGACCGCCTCGACCCGCACGTCGAGGGGGTGCGCACGGGTCTCGTCGAGGGTGGCGGCCCAGAACGCGTCGAAGTCGTCGGGCTCGGTCTGGGTGCTGCGGTGCTCCCAGAGGGCTGTCTCGGGCATGTCGGTGAACATGCGCTCCTGTCTACCCGTCGAGCGGCTCGTCGAGGAGTCACGACATGCCGCGCGCCTCCGATGCGACGCGGCGTGTCCCGACCCCTCGAGCCGAGGAGGCGCGGGTCAGGCCGCCGGCACCAGGTTCGGCACCCAGCCGAACGCGGGAGCGACGTGCTCCGCCACGGTCTGCAGCAGGCGGGCGTTGTACTCGACGCCCAACTGGTTCGGAACGGTGAGCAGCACGGTGTCGGCGGCCTGCACGGCCGCGTCGGCCGCCAGCTGCTCGGCGATGACGTCGGGCTCGCCGATGTAGCTCTTGCCGAAGCGCGACTGCACGCCGTCGAGCAGACCGACCTGGTCGCCGCCGTCGGCCTGGGCGCGCACGCCGAAGTAGCGGCGGTCCTCGTCGGTGGTGATCGGGATGACGCTGCGGCTGATCGAGACGCGGGGCTCCCGGGTGTGACCCGCGTCGGCCCATGCCCGGCGATAGAGCTCGATCTGCTCGGCCTGCAGCTGATCGAAGGGGACACCGGTGTCTTCGGTCAGCAGGGTGCTGCTCATCAGGTTCATGCCCTGCTGCCCGGTCCAGGCGGCGGTGGCCCGGCTGCCCGAACCCCACCAGATGCGCTCGCCGAGACCGGGGGACTGCGGCTCGATCGACAGGCCCTGAGACCAGCCGGTCATCTTCGGGTCCGACCGAGCGACGTCCGCTCCGCCGATCGCGGCCCGGAACAGCTCGGTGTGCCGACGAGCGAGGTCGGCGTCGCTCTCGCCGTCCGCCGGCGTGAAGCCGAACGACTCCCATCCGTGGAGGGCCGGCTCGGGTGATCCCCGACTGACGCCGAGCTGCAGTCGCCCTGCGCTGATCAGATCGGCCGCCGCGGCCTGCTCCGCCATCGACAGCGGGTTCTCGTAGCGCATGTCGATCACGCCGGTGCCGAGTTCGATGCGGCTGGTGCGCGCCGCCATGGCCGCCAGCAGCGGGAACGGGCTGGCCAGCTGACGCACGAAGTGGTGCACGCGCACGGCGGCCACGTCGATGCCGATCTCCTCCGCGGCCTCGGCCAGCTCGATCGACTGGACCAGCGCCTCCCGGGCGGTCGGGGTCGCCGACCCGCGGACGTCCTGATAGTGGCCGAACGACAGGAACCCGATGCGCTTCTTCATGACCGGGCGAACCATCGGCGCTCGCAGCCCATTCCGCCCGGCCGCTCATCTCGGTAGCGTGATCGTGTGGAGAATCGGTTTCGCATCGACGACGACGACCTCGGGGTCGACCTGCAGGCCTCGAGCGTCACGCTCGACGACGACGGGGTGATCGACGCGGTCGTGGTCGCCCAGCGGGTGCCCGCCGCGGCCGACTGGACGGAGTCGCCGCCGCGCCTCCGGTTCCGCGACGTGCCGCTCAAGTTCGACGGGGCCAGCTTCGGGGCGACCGTCGACGACGACCTGCTCGACGAGCACGACATCGCCTTCTGGCTCGAGGGCAGCGACGACGTGCACGGGGTGCTCAGCCTCCGCGCCGGCGACCTGCTGCGCTTCGTCGGCACCACCCACGTCTCGGGCGAGCCCACCTCGTGGCGACTCGACGTCGCCCTCGCGTTCGGCGGCACCAGGCGCGCACCCGCCGTCTGACGGCTCGCGGGTCGCGGCGGCCGCCTCAGCGGTGTCCAGCCGACGCCTCAGCGGTGCGCGATCTCGACCACCGGCACGTATCGCCGCACGCGCATCTGCAGGGTCAGCTGCCCCCGCCGGGCGAGCACGAGGGCGGTGATCGCCGCGACGAGCGCAGGCACTCCACCCGACAGCACCATCGCCGCGTGGGTTCCGAACGTCTCGACGACGAGCCCCATCAGCGGCCCGCCGATGGCCTGCCCGCCGAGCAGCACCAGCACGTACAGCGACATGACGCGGCCTCTGATGGCGATGTTGCTCGAGAGCTGCACCAGCTGGTTCGCCGCCGTGAGGAACAGCAGCGATGCGAAGCCGACGGTGACGAGGGTGACGGCGAAGAGCCCGACCGACGGCATCGAGCCGGCGACCGCCTGGAGCAGGCCCGTCGCCAGCAGGCCGAGCACGATGGTCCGGAGCCGGATGGTCGCCCGCCGCGTCGACAGCAGCGCGCCGGTGAGGGCGCCCACCGCGATCATCGAGTTGAAGAGCCCGTAGCCGCCCGCCCCCACGTCGTAGACGTCGTCGGCGAACGAGGCCAGCAGCACCGGCATCGTGAGGCCGAAGACCGCGTACGAGGCGACGAGCACCACCGGCACCAGGATCGTCGGCTTCGCCCGGGCGTAGGCGAGGCCCGCCCGCAGCTGACCGCGACTGCGCGGGCCCGGCGCCGTCCGGGTCATCTGCGCCGTCTTCAGCAGGCCGAGCATGACGACCACCAGCAGGCAGGCGACCCCGTTGACGACGAACGCCCAGCCGGCGCCCACGGCCAGCAGCAGCACCCCGCTCACGGCGGGTCCGATCATCCCGCCGAGCTGGAACACGCTGGAGTTCACGCTGATGGCGTTCCGCAGGTACCTGTGCCCCACGAGCTCCGACACGATCACCTGCCGTGCCGGGTTGTCGATGACCGTCACGAGACCGGTCGCGAACGCGATGGCGAAGACGTGCCAGGGCATCACGACGCCCGAGAGCGTCAGAGCCGCCAGCCCGAGACTGAGGACCGCGAACACGCTCTGCGTCGCGATCATCAGGGCGCGCTTCGAGAAGCGGTCGACGATCACCCCGCCGAGCAGGCCGAAGAAGAGCATCGGGGCGAACTGCAGCGCCACGGTGATGCCGACGGCCGTCGCGCTGCCCGTCAGCTCGAGCACGAGCCAGTCCTGCGCGATGCGCTGCATCCAGCCCGCCGTCATCGCGACGACGTTGCCGGCCGTCCACAGCCGGAAGTTCGGCACGCTCAGGGCGATGAAGGTGTGGCGCCACGGCGGGCGCTCGGCCATGACGGGCAGGGGTTCGGTGGCGGGGGGCGGGGCGACGGTGCGGGGCGGGACTGACATCACCCACGACGCTACGGCCCGAACCCTCATTCGGACCCGCTATGGTTCGAATCAGTGCCATTGGTCATCCCAATGCACCGAGAGGAGCCCGTGTTCGACCCCGCCCTGCTCGCCACGTTCCTCGCCGTCGCGGAGACCCGCAGCTTCACGAACGCCGGGCTCCGACTCGGCATCAGCCAGCCCACGGTCAGCCAGCACATCGGCCGTCTCGAGAAGGCCGCCGGCCGCACGCTCGTCACGCGCGACACCCGCGAGGTCCGACTCACCGACAACGGCGACGCCATGGCCGGCTTCGCCCGCACGATCCTCGCCGCCCACACCGCCGCCGAGAGCTACTTCAGCGGCTCGGCCATGCGCGGGCGACTCCGCTTCGGCGCCGCCGACGACCTCGCCATCACGCAGCTGCCCCGCATCCTCCGCCACTTCCGTCAGCTGCATCCGCAGATCGACCTCGAGCTCACCGTCAACCAGAGCGCCCCGCTCCGCCGCCGCCTCGCCTCCGGACACCTCGACCTCATCTTCGTCAAGCAGACGGCGGGCGAGAGCACCGAGGGCACCCGGGTCGCCGGAGACACCATGGTCTGGATGGCGCAAGAGAAACTGCAGATCGAGACCGGTCACCCCGTGCCCCTCATCGCCTACCAGGCGCCGAGCCTCAGCCGACAGCTCGCCATCGACGCGCTCGAGTCCGCCGGCCGCACCTGGCGCATCACCTGCAACACCCGCGACGTCAACGGCATGCTCGCCGCCGTGCGCGCCGGCATGGGCATCGCCGCCTTCCCCTTCTCCCTCATCCCCACCGACCTCGTCAAGGTCAGCCGCCGCTTCTCGCTGCCCGACCTCGGAGACGTCGACTACGTCCTCGTCGCCAACCCCGTCGCCCCCCGCGAACCCGTCGACGCCCTCACCACCGCCATCATGAGCCGCGGGGTCAGCCGAGCCGTCTGACCCGCCCACCGCGATCAGCGCCGACCCCCGACCACGCCGACCCCCGGCCACGCCGACCCCGCTGACAGGCCGAGGAGGCGCACGCGAGCACCATGGGCACCATGAACCACCGCCCCTCCCGCACCCCGAACCCCCTCCGCCCCGCCTCCGGGCCGGCCCACCCCGACGCCGACCGTGCCCGCACCACGGCACGGGCGCTCGCCGCGGCTCTCGGGGTCAGCGGGGTCCTGCACCTCGTCCGCCCCGCGGTCTACGACTCGATCGTGCCCCGCGTGCTCCCCGGTCCCGCCCGGACCTACACGGTCGTCTCGGGCGTGGCCGAGATCGGCATCGCGGCGGCTCTGCTGTCGCGGCCGACCCGCCGTCTCGGCGGCACCCTCGCCGCGGCGCTCTTCGTCGCCGTGTTCCCGGCCAACGTCTCGATGGCGGGCCGATCCGTCCGCAGCGGCCGCGCCTCCTCGGTGCGCACCGCGATCGCGATCGCACGGCTGCCCCTGCAGTGGCCGCTGGTGAGTCGGGCGCTGCTCGTGCGCCGCGCCTCCTGATCCCCGACGCACCGGCCGCCCGGCGGCGCCCAGCAGCCGACTCGCCGACCCCGCTACGGTGGGGAACGACCCCTCTGCGCATCCCGTCGCACCGCCCGAGCCGCACGGAAGGCCCCGCATGACGACCATCGACCTGAACGCCGACCTCGGCGAGGGCTACGGTCGCTGGACTCTCGGCGACGACGACGCGATGCTCGCCGCGGTCACGAGCGCCAACGTCGCCTGCGGGTTCCACGCGGGCGACCCCCTGACCATGACCGCCGTGGTCGACGCGGCGCACCGACGCGGCGTCGCCGTGGGCGCCCACGTCTCGTACCGCGATCTCGCGGGCTTCGGGCGCCGTTTCGTCGACGCTTCCGAGGCCGAGCTGGTCGGCGACGTCGTCTACCAGATCGGTGCGCTGACCGGGGTCGCGGCGTCGGTCGGTGCCACGGTCCGCTACGTCAAGCCGCACGGTGCGCTCTACTCGGTGATCGCGGGCGACGACGAGCGCGGTCAGCGGCACGCCCATGCCGTCGTCGAGGCCGTCACGCGGGTCGACCCCGGCCTGGTGCTCGTGGGCCTGGCGGGTTCGCCGCTGCTGACCCGGGCCACCGAGGCGGGGCTGTCGACCATCGCCGAGGCCTTCGCCGACCGGGCCTACACGCCCGACGGTCGACTCGTCCCGCGCACGGACCCCGGCGCCGTGCTGCACGACCCCGCCGAGATCGTCGACCGCGTGCTGCGGCTCGTCGAGACGGGGCGCATCCGGGCCGTCGACGGCACCGATCTCGCATTGCACGCCGAGTCGGTCTGCGTGCACGGCGACACCCCCGGCGCCGTCGCGATCGCCGCCGGGCTGCGCACGGCTCTCGAGGCGGCCGGCGTCGACGTCCGCTCGTTCGTCGCCGTCCCGCGCCAGGTCGCGGCCACCGAGTCCGCCGTCCCGCCGGCGGCGCAGACCACAGCGCTCCCGCTCCCGCTCCAGCCCTCGGCCGATTCCGCCGCCGGGTCGCCGTCGTGAGCGACGACCACGGGGTCGACCTCCAGTCGGCGATCGCGCGCCTGCGGGTGCTCCCGCTCGGCACCGACGGCATCCTGATCGAGACCGGCGGGCTCGACGAGTCGCTGGCGCTGTTCGGAGCGCTGCTCGCGCAGCCCGTCGCCGGTCTGCTCGACGTCGTGCCCGCGGCGCGGACGGTCGCGGTGCGGTTCCTGCCCAGCCTCCTACCTGTGCGGTCGCTGCTCGCGGTGATCCGATCGCTGCCGAAGTCCCGCGACGCGGCGACCAGCGGTCGACTCGTGGAGATCCCCGTGCACTACGACGGGGCCGATCTCGACGAGGTGGCGCGACTCACCGGGCTGAGCGTCGACGAGGTCGTGCGGCGCCACACGGACGCAGTGCACACCGTCGCGTTCACCGGCTTCGCGCCCGGCTTCGCCTACCTCTCGGGCGGCGACCCGGCTCTCGACGTGCCCCGGCGGGACGTCCCGCGCACGGCCGTGCCCGCGGGCGCCGTCGCCCTCGCCGCGGGCTTCTCCGGCGTCTACCCTCGAGAGAGCCCGGGCGGCTGGCAGCTCCTCGGTCGCACGACCGTCCCGATGTGGGATCTCTCCGAGCGCGTCCCCGCCCTCCTGCAGCCGGGCATGCGCGTCCGCTTCGTCGCCGTGCCGGAGCGCGAGGGCGGCGTCGATCTCGACGGCGTCACGACGCCCCACGGCGACGACCGCACCGAGGAGGCGCGGGTCGGCTCCCCGACGACGGCTCCCGTCGCGCTCCGGGCCGCCACGGTCGAGCACGCGGCGGACCCGGCGGTGTCGCCGACCCGCGCGCTCGTCGTGTCGGCTCCCGGGCCGTTCAGCATCATCGAAGACCTGGGGCGCCCCGGCCGGTCGGGTCTCGGCGTCTCGCGATCGGGCGCGATGGACCACCGGGCGCTCCGCGAGGCGAACCGGCTCGTCGGCTCGTCCACCGGGTCCCCGGCCCTCGAGATGGCCTACGGGGGTCTCGTGGCCACGGCCCGGGGCGACCTCGTCGTGGCGATCGCCGGGGCGCCCGTCGCCATCACCGTCGACCGCGGCGGCGACCGGATCACCGGCGTCGTCGGAGCCCCCTTCGCGCTCGACGACGGCGACGTGCTCGAGGTGGGCGCGCCTCCTCGGGGCGTCTACTCGTACCTCGCCGTCCGCGGCGGCTGGCTCGTCGACCCGGTGCTCGACAGCGCGTCAGGCGACGTCCTGGCCGGGCTCGGGCCCGAGCGCCTGCAGGCGGGCGACGAGCTCGTCGTGGCTCGCGGGTGGTCCGAGTCGGTGGCCGCCGCGGCCCCTCACGTGCAGCGGAACGTCTCGGGGCCCGACGAGGTGACGTTCCTCGACGTCGTGCTGGGACCCCGTGACGACTGGTTCACCGACGAGGCGCTCGCCCGCCTGACCGAGCAGGAGTGGACGGTCACGCCGCAGTCGAACCGCATCGGGCTCCGGCTCGAGGGCGCGGTCCCGCTCGACCGCGCCGTGACCGACGAGCTCGACAGCGAGGCCACGGTCTCGGGCGCCCTGCAGATCCCGCCCGACGGGCAGCCGGTCCTGTTCATGGCCGACCACCCCGTCACCGGCGGGTACCCGGTCGTCGCCTGCGTGGTCGGCGATCAGCTCGATCGCGCCGCTCAGGTGCCGATCGGCGCCCGGGTGCGCTTCCGCGCCGTGCCCGGCCCGGCGCTGACCGGCCGCGCCGCTGCGGCGGCCGCCGCAGCATCGTCGCCCGGGGCCGGGGCCCGGTCCGAAGCCGCCGACACCGCACCCGTCGGGCCGCCGGCCGCCGTGCCCGAGCGAGGTGACGCGGCGTGAAGAAGGTCCTGATCGCCGAGCGCGGTCTGATCGCCGTCCGCATCGCGGGCGCCTGCGCCGAGCTCGACCTCGGCTCGGTCGCGGTGCATGCGGCCGACGACGCCGAGGCCCTCCACGTCCGTGCGGCCGACGAGGCGTGGGCCCTCGACACCGGCGACGCCCTCGACGCCTACCTCGACATGGACGCCCTGATCGGGATCGCGCGTCGCAGCGGAGCCGACGCCGTCCACCCCGGCTGCGGCCCGCTCTCCGAGAACGCCGAGTTCGCGCGCCGCGTGGTCGCCGCCGGGCTGACCTGGATCGGCCCGACCCCCGAGACGATGGAGACCCTGGGCGACAAGATCGCGACGCGCGCCCTCGCCGACTCGGTCGGCGCGGCGCTGGTCGTCGGCACGGCGGGGCCGATCGAAAGCGCCTCCGACGCCGTCGTGTTCGCTCAGCGGCACGGCATGCCGATCGCGCTCAAGGCGGCGCACGGCGGGGGAGGGCTGGGCCTCCGCGTCGCCCGCCGCCTCGACGAGGTCGCCGACTTCTTCGATTCAGCGGTGCGCGAGTCGGCGGCGGTCTTCGGTCGGGGCGAGTGCTTCGTCGAGCAGTACGTCGACCGGCCGCGGCACGTCGAGGCCCAGGTGCTCGGCGACGGCCGCGGCGGGGTGGTCGTCGTCGACGTGCGCGACTGCTCGGTGCAGCGACGTCATCAGAAGCTCGTCGCCGAGTCGCCCGCGCCGTTCCTGACCGACGCCCAGCGCGACACGGTCGTCGAGACCGCGCGGTCGATCGCGGGTGCGGTCGACTACCGGGGGGCCGGCACGGTCGAGTTCCTCGTCTCGCAGGCCGGTGCGGTCTCGTTCCTCGAGTTCGGCACGGCCCTGGCGGTCGAGCACGCCGCGACGGAGCAGTCGACGGGGGTCGACCTCGTCCGGCAGCAGCTGCTCGTCGCCGCCGACCGGCCCCTCGAGGTCGGCGACCAGCCGCCGGTGCTCGGTCACAGCATCACCTTCCGCGTCACCGCCGAAGACCCGGGGCGGGGCTTCCTGCCGACCGACGCCGCGGTCACGGCCCTGTCGCTGCCCGGCGGCCCCGGGGTCCGGGTCGATCCCGGCGTGGTGTCCGGCGGCGCGGTGCCTGCGGGGCGCGACTCGCTCCTCCTGACCGTCACGGCCAGCGGTCGCGATCGTGACGAGGCGCTGCGGCGGGCCCGACGAGCGCTCTCCGATCTCGACGTCGTCGGGCCGGCGACGACCGCGCCGTTCCACCGTCTGCTGCTCGACGAAGAGGCCTTCACCGCCGGCGACGGGCGGTTCGGGGTGCACACCCGCTGGATCGAGACCGAGCTCGACGGCCTCGACGCCCTCGCGGTCGCCACGCCGCCGGGCGGTCGCGAGCCGGGCCCCGTCCGCAGCTGGATCGAGGTCGACGGCAGGCGGGTCGAGGTCGCCCTGTCGGCCGCGCTGGCGTCGTCCGAGGTCGTGGCCGCCCTCGTCGCGGCGTCGACGACGGAGGGCGATCCGCCGCCGCTCTAAGATGGGCGTCTGCCCGCGGCCGTCGGGCCACGTCCCCCACCTCGGAGTCGCCTCATGACCACGTCCGCGCCCACCGGCCCCGCCACGACACCCACGAGGCCCGCCGGCCGTCTCGATCGGTACTTCGAGATCACGGCCCGAGGTTCGTCGTTCGCACGGGAGTTCCGCGGCGGCATCGTGACCTTCGTCACGATGGCGTACATCGTCATCCTGAACCCGCTGATCCTCGGCGGTTTCAGCGCCGACCAGGCGGCACAGGACGTCACGGGCGGCTGGCTGCAGAACGACCAGGTCGCCGCGGTCACGGCCCTCACCGCGGGGGTGATGACCATCCTGTTCGGAACGGTCGCGCGCCTCCCGTTCGCCTTCGCCGCAGGGCTCGGCATCAACTCGTTCCTCGCCGTCAACGTCGTGAACGACGTCACCTGGCCCGAGGCGATGGGGCTGGTGGTCATCAACGGCCTCGTCATCACGATCCTCGCCGTCACGGGCCTCCGCGGGCTGATCTTCAACGCCGTCCCTGCCGCCCTCAAGACCGCGATCACGGTCGGCATCGGCCTCTTCATCGCCTTCATCGGCCTCGTCGACTCCGGCTTCGTGCGCCCGAGCGGATCGGCCTCGCCGCCGGTGCAGCTCGGCGACGCCGGCTCGATCGCCAGCCTGCCGACGCTCACCTTCGTGATCGGACTCATCGCGATCGCCGTCCTGATGGCCCGTCGCGTCAAGGGCGCCATCCTCATCGGCATCGTGGGCACGACGATCGTGTCGATCGTGCTCGAGTCGATCTTCCGCGTGGGGCCGTCGCTCGGTCAGGACGCCGACAAGTGGAACCTCAACGCCCCCGTGCTGCCCACGCAGATCATCGCCCTCCCCGACCTGTCGCTGATCGGCGACGTCAGCTTCGGCGCCTTCGCCCGCATCGGCGTCCTCTCGGCCGTCATGCTCGTCTTCACCCTGGTCTTCACGAACTTCTTCGACGCCATGGGCACCATGACCGGCCTCGCGAAGGCGTCCGAGGTCGCCGACGACAAGGGCACGTTCCCGCGGCTGCGTTCGGCGCTGGTCGTCGAGGGCATCGGCGCGGTCGCCGGCGGGGCGACCAGCTCGTCGTCGAACACGGTGTTCGTCGAGTCGGCCTCGGGGATCGGCGAGGGTGCGCGCACCGGGTTCGCCTCGGTGGTCACCGGTCTGCTCTTCATCCTCGCGATGTTCTTCACGCCGCTCACGCAGGTCGTGCCGCTCGAGGTCGCGTCGGCGGCGCTCGTCATCGTCGGTGCGCTGATGGTCTCGCAGATCCGCGACATCGACTGGACCGACTTCTCCGTCGCCCTGCCCGTCTTCCTCACGATCATCGTGATGCCGCTGACCTACTCGATCGCCAACGGCATCGGCGCGGGCTTCATCAGCTGGGTGCTGGTCCGAGCGTTCTCGGGCAAGGCGCGGGGCATCAGCCCGCTGCTGTGGATCGTCGCCGCCGGGTTCCTGGTCTACTTCGTGCGCGGGCCGATCGAGGCTCTGCTCGCCCGGTAGCGGACTGCTGCCCGTCGCCGGTCGGCGAGGCGGCGATCGGGCGACCCACCGGTGAGCGAGTCGTCGACCCGGCGACGCCCGAGCCGAGGAGGCGCGGGTCAGCGCATCTCGAGCGGCACCGGTCCCGACGGGGCCGGGAACGCCCGCTCGAGCTGCACGAACGCCTGATCGTCGAGGTCGACGGCCAGCGCGGCGGCGTTCTCGAGCGCGTGCCCGGTCGTCCCGGCCTTGATGGCCGCGAGCATGTCGGGGGCGAGTCGAAGCACCCAGGCGAGCGCGACCTGCGCCGGTGCGGCCCCGAGGTCGGCGGCGACCGACGTCAGCACGGGGTGGTCGAGCAGCTCACCGCTGTCGACGGGGGAGTACGACATGAGCGGCATGCCGTGGTCGCGCGCCCAGGGCAGCAGGTCGAACTCGGGCCCGCGGTGGGCGAGGTTGTAGAGCACCTGGTTCGTCTGCACGTTCACGCCCCCGGCGGGGCCGACGAGCTCGGTCATGTCGACGACGTCGAAGTTGCTGACCCCCCAGCCGCCGATCGATCCCTCGGCGACCAGCGCCTCCATGGCCTCCACGGTGTCGGTCAGCGGGTGCCCGCCGCGCCAGTGCAGCAGGTAGAGGTCGAGCCGTTCGACGCCCAGTCGCCCGAGACTCGCGTGACAGGCCTTGATCGTGCCGCGGCGGGAGGCGTTCCCCGGCAGCACCTTGCTCACGAGGAACACCTCGTCGCGCCGACCGGCGATCGCCTCGCCGACGAGGCTCTCCGACGCCCCCTGTCCGTACATCTCGGCCGTGTCGAGCAGCGTCAGGCCGGCGTCGATGCCGGCGCGCAGGGCTGCGATCTCGGTGTCTCGGCGGCGGGGGTCGTCGCCCAGCCGCCAGGTTCCCTGGCCGAGTGCGGGCACGACGCGTCCGTCGGGAAGCGGCACGGACGGGTTGGTGGGGGAGGCGGGGGTCGTCATGCGGGGCGATGGTAGTCGCCGGGCGGCTGGGCGAGCACCTCCCGGGAGAGGAGGGTGGCGGCGGCCACGGCGGCGGGCATGACGGCGACGGCTCCGAAGGGCACGAAGAAGAGCAGGTAGGTGGCCGTGCCGAGACCGAGGGTGCGGGCCCGCCGCGTGGCCAGGAGCCGGCGTCGCTCGCGGAGGCTCCGCCCCCGGGCGTCGAAGGCGTAGCCCGTGAGCTCGACCGCCAGGAACCAGCCTCCCGTCAGCGCGCCCAGCACCGGGATTGCCGTCTGGCCGACCACGGGCACGAATCCGCCGGCGAACAGCAGGAGCCCGACTCCGCCGGTGGCGATCAGCAGGCGCACCGAGTCGCCGGCGCTGCGGGCGAGACCGGCCCAGAAGCCGCGATCGACCTCGGCGGGGGCGTCGCCCTCGCGCTCCTCGACCCGACGCCAGATGCGCTCGTAGAACGGGTCGCCGACCAGCAGCGTCACCGCGGTGAAGGCGACGACGGCCAGCAGCACGGCGAGCGCCGTCACGGCCAGCCCGGCGACGAGGCGGGCGGCGGTCCGCGCCCACTCCGACCAGTCCCGCGCGAACGGGGTCACGGTCACGGCGATGTCGTCGGCGGCGAACCCCACGACGACGACGAGCCCGACGAACACGGCGCCGACGACGAGCGCCGGGACGGCGCCGAGCAGCATCAGGCGCGGCGACGTGCCCCAGAGCCGCAGGCCGCGTCCGAGCAGGCCGACACCGGCGAGGAACTCCCTGACCACGTCCACCCCGAGAGAGTACCGAGCCGAGGAGGCGCGGGTCCGGTCATGCCGTCCTCCCGCGTCCTCCACAGCCCGGCCCGTGTCCTCCCCTCCCCATCCGGTCGACGTCGACCCTCTCCACAACCGCCCCGTCGCCCGCCTCGACGCGGTCTCCGTGCTGGGCATCCTCGTTCCCATGACAGCTCTCGAGACGTATCCACCCACCCTCGCCCCTCTGCCCACCGACGAAGAGCTGGCCGACTTCGTCGACGACTTCTGCCTCGAGCCGTGCGACATGCGCGCGATCCTCTGGATGTACCTCGACGACGACGGCGTCCCTCTCGCGCCGCCGATCGCCGTCGGCGGATGCCCGGCCGTGCCGACCCGCGGCGAGGCGGAGCTCTACGCCACACGCATCGTCGAGGTCGCCGGGTGGGTCGAGGCCGCCTCGGTCCTGCTGGTCTGGCAGAACGACGACGAGTCTCTCTCGGCCTCGTTCGACGACCAGCGCTGGGCCCAGGCGATCCTCTCCTGCGTCGATCCCGGCGGCCTGACGATCCATCCACCGATGCGGCGGACTCCGACCGACGTGTCACGACTCGTCCTGGCGGGCTGAGAGGTGGGAGTCCGCGGCCCCGAGATCCCCCTCGACCCCGACCCCGAGTACCTGCGGCTGCCCGCCCTCAGCCCCGACGCCGATCCCGACACGGCCGACGCGTACGCCGCCGAGCTCTGCGCCGAGGCCTGCGACCGCGAGGTCGTGCACGTCGTGTTCCTCGGCGAGGCCGGCGAGCAACTCTCTCCGGCCGGCCGCCTGCACAACGCCCCGCGCCTGCCACGGGCGTCCGAACTCGACCAGTTCGTCGACATGCTGCGGCACCAGGGCCTCCGCGTCCGGGCCCGCCAGGTGGTGCTGGTCTGGCAGACGCCGGACGACGACATCACCGACCGGCTCGGCGTCGAGACCTGGGCGCTGGGTCTCCTCGACCGGATGACCGGCGGCCCCTTGGCGCTCCGGGCCCTCTGGCACCGGACGCCCGAGGGCTACTTCGCCCTGGTCGACTCGGGTCTCGAGTTCACGACCCGGCCGGAACCTCGAACGTCGCGCTGATGACGGCCCGCCCCAGGGTGTGGAAGTGCAGGTTGAAACCCAGGTAGGCGGGGCTGGCCGAGCCGTCGATCTCCAGCGTCTCGACGTCGAGGGCGTGCACCGCCACGAAGTAGGTGTGCGGTCCGTGCCCGGCGGGCGGCGCGGCGCCGACGAAGCGGGCCATGCCCGCGTCGTTCTTCAGCTGGATGGCGCCGTCGGGCAGACCGGACCCCTCGTCGTCGCCCGCGCCCGAGGGGAGCGAGGTGGTGCCCGCGGGGAGGTCCGCGACGGCCCAGTGCCAGAAACCCGATCCGGTCGGGGCGTAGGGGTCGTAGACGGTCACGGCGTAGCTCTTCGTGCCCTCGGGGGCGCCGCTCCAGCTCAGCTGCGGGCTGGCGTCGTCGCCCCCGGGGCCCATGAGGCCGCTGACCTGGGCCCGGCCGAGCTCACCGCCGTCGTGGACGTCGGTGCTCGTGAGGTCGAACGACGGCACCTCGGCGATGATGTCGTACGGGCGGTCGAAGTGGGACTCGGTCATGGTGCTCCTCGGGTCGGGTCGGGTCGGGTCGGGTCGGTTCTGGTCTGGTCGTTTCGTGGCGGTCGTCGTGTCCGCGGTGCGTCGAGACCGGCGCCGGCGGGATGCCGGCGCCGGTCTCCGGGGCATCAGGGCGCGTCGAGACGCTGGATCTCGTCGGCGGACAGCTTGATCGTCGGGGCCGTCGCGGAGTTCATGATCGTCTGCGGTCGGCGCGCGCCGGGGATGGGGATGACGAGCTCCGACTTCGCCAGCTCCCAGGCGAGCGTCAGCACCTGCGGGGTCACGCGGCGGGCGTTGGCGATCTCGGCGAAGACGGAGTGCTTCGCGCCGAGCTCCGCGGCGTCGGTGATGCCGCCGAGCGGGCTCCAGGGCAGGAAGGCGATGCCGAGCTCGTCGCAGAGGGCCAGCTCGACCTCGCTCGACCGGAAGGCCGGCGAGTACTGGTTCTGCACCGAGACGAGGCGGTTGTCGAGCACCGTGTTCGCCTCGCGGATCTGCTCGACGGTGGCGTTCGAGATGCCCGCCATCCGGATGACGCCCTCGTCCAGCAGCTCGGCGAGCGCGCCGATCGAATCCGCGTATGGGACGGCCGGGTCCGGGCGGTGGAACTGGTACAGCCCGATGGCGTCCACACCGAGGCGCTTCGCGGAGGCCTTGGCCGCCTCCTTCAGGTAGGCCGGGTCGCCGTTCTGCGCCCAGGCGCCCTCCGTCGGCCGCAGGTGACCGCCCTTGGTGGCGACGAGCACATCCGACGTGTCGCCGTGGAACCCGGCCAGCGCCCGCGCGATCAGCTCCTCGTTGTGACCGACCTCGTGCGCGCCCGCCTGGTGGTACGCGTCGGCGGTGTCGATCAGGGTGATGCCCTGCTCGAGCGCGGCGTGGATCGTGGCCACGGCCTGACGCTCGTCGGGGCGCCCCTCGATCGACAGGGGCATGGCGCCCAGTCCGACGGCGCTGACCGTCACGTCTCCGATGGTTCTCGTTCTCATGGGTCTCTCCTTCTCACCACGCGGCGTCCTCCGACGACGCGCGGTGCCCGGGGACGCACCCCGTCCGTGCGGGGTGCATGTCGTGCATCCGTCCTGACTACGCCTCCCACCGCCCGACGGCACGCCACTCAGCCGCTTGGCAGTCGGCGCGGCGGTCTCTGCCAGGGCCGCGCCGTATGGTCTCGACATGATCTCCGACGCCTCGGGCGACCCGCGCCACTCGACGCCGATGGTCCGCGCGACCTCCTCGGGGTCCGACGGATCGGGCTCCGGCTCGTCGGGCGGGCGCGGCCGGTTCCGGGCCTCCTACCGCCGGCAGCGGGCGCGTCTCGACGCGTTCCCCCGGCTCCGCTGGCTGTACAAGGTCGGGGTGGCCCTGGTCGGGCTGTTCGTCGTCGTGCTCGGTCTCGTCCTCGTGCCGCTGCCCGGTCCGGGCTGGCTGATCGTGTTCGTCGGCGTCGCCATCCTCGGCACCGAGTTCCCGCTCGCGCACCGCATCTCGCTCGCGCTGCGTCGCCTCGCGCACCGTCTCCTCCTGCGGTGGCGCGCGTGGCGTGCCGCTCGGGCCGCTCGCGGGGGCCGGTCGACGGGTCCGGCGACCCGCTGACCACCCGCATCGAGACGTTCAGCCGCCCCCCGGTATCCTCGTCGTCGTGACGCCCAGCCCCGCCTCCTCGACCCCGTACGAGGTGCTCGGCGTCCCGGCCGCCGCCTCCGACGACGACCTGCGTCGCGCCTACCGGCGTCTCGCCCGCGAGACCCACCCCGACCTCGGCGGCAGCGCCTCGGCCTTCCGATCCCTCCAGCTCGCGTGGGAGCAGATCGGCACCCCCGAGGCCCGGGCCGCCTACGACCGTCGGCGACCGTCGTCCTCCCCATCGGCCTCCTCCGCCCGCACGGCGGGCACCGCCCCCGGCTGGGCGCCGCCGTCGCGGGAGACCGCGCGCACCGACTCGAAGCCCCGGGCTCGCGTCCACGGGCACCCGGGCGGCGCCAACCGCGAGCGGTATCTCGGCCTCATGCGCGAGTGGGTCGGTCGGGGCGTCCCCCTCGACGATCCGTACGACGAGCGACTCGTCCGCACCGCGCCTCCTGAGATCCGGCACGTGCTCGCCGACGCCCTGGCGGAAGAGGCCACGGTGGCCACGGTCACCGACCTCGGCATCGCCTTCACGATCTGGAGCGACGTCGACGCCGGCGCCGAGGGCAAGCTCGATCACATCGTGCTCGGGCCCGCCGGACTGTTCGCGATCCAGTCGTCCGACTGGGGCAGCGAGGTCTCGCTGACGAAGGGCGAGCTCGTCGGCGCGGGCGTCCCCGAGCACGAGCACCCCGTCCGAGACCTCACGCGTCAGGCTCGGGCCGTGCGCCGCGACACCCGGGTCTCGTTCACTCATCAGCTGATCGTCGTGCCCGACGACGACTTCGCCGCCGCGCTCGAGCCGGCCGGTCGGGGTCGCCGCGGGGGCACGTTCGTGCTCCGCCGCTCGCTGCTTCCGCAGGTGCTGAGGCACGGGCCCGACCTGTCCGACCGCACGACGATCTCCGACGTCTTCGAGATCCGTGATCGTCTGCAGCAGACCGTCCGTTTCGTCTGACGCCGTGCGCGCATGTGGCAAGCTCGACCCGTGACCATCCACGGACCGGCCGACGGCTGGGTCGAGAGCCCTGACGGCCGACGATTCTGGGGCCGAGCGGGGGCTGCGGGTCTGCTCGCCATCGACGCCGACGACCGCGTCCTGCTGCAGCATCGTGCCGAGTGGAGCCACTTCGGCGGCACCTGGGGCCTGCCCGGCGGCGCCCGCCAGTTCGACGAGTCCGCGGTCGAGGGCGCGCTCCGCGAGAGCGGCGAGGAGGCCGCCGTCCCGGGGGAGTCCCTGCGGCTGCTCTTCGCCTCGGCGCTCGATCTCGGCTTCTGGTCGTACTCCACCATCGTCGCCCGCGTGGTGACTCCCTTCGACGCCGTCGTGGCCGACGCCGAGAGCCTCGAGCTCCGGTGGGTGCCCCGCGCCGAGATCGACGGCCTGCCGCTGCACCCCGGCTTCGCGACGTCCTGGCCGGGGCTCGCGGGCTATCTCGATCTCGACGTGCGCCTGGTCGTCGACGCGGCGAACGTCGTCGGCTCGCGACCCGACGGGTGGTGGCGCGATCGTGCGGGAGCGGCCACGCGCCTCCTCGGCGGCCTGGCTGCGGCGCAGACCGTCGGTCTGCCGGCGTCGCTGGTGCTCGACGAGTCGCCTCAGGGGCCCGGTGCGCCGACCTCGTGGTGGCCCGAGACGACCGTGGTGCTCGAGGGCGAGGCCCGGGCCGCCGAGTCGTCGGACGCCGCGATCGACGTCCTGCGCGCCCCCGGCGACGGCGACGGGGCCATCGTCGCCCACGTCGAGCAGCTGACGCAGCGGTCTCCGGAGGCGCGGGTCGTCGTGGTCACGGCCGACCGCGAGCTGGCCGGTCGCGTCGAGCGCCTCGGGGCGAGCGTCGTGGGTCCGAGGCGCCTCCTCGACGCTCTCGCCCGCGACTGACGCCGAGAGCCCGCCGCCGCCATGAGGGCGGTGACGGGCTCGTCGATGGTGCTGCGGCTCAGGCGGCGGGGCCGTCGCCGAGGGTGACCGTGGCGGTGTGCGAGGCGCCGGCGGCGTCGGTCCAGGCGAGCGAGACGCTGTCGCCCGACTCGTGGGCCTGCACGGCCGCGGTGAGAGCCGACGCGTCGGCGACGGGGGTGCCGTCGAGCGCGGTGATCGTGTCGCCGGCGGCGAGGCCCGCCGACTCCGCGGCGCTGCCCGCGACGGTTCCGGCGATGGGCACACCGGTCGTGGCGGCACCCGTCGCGGTCTGCGAGATCTGAGCTCCGAGGAACGGCGGCAGCCCGATTCGGATAGTGTCGCTGCCGTTCCCGGCGACGATCTGCTTGGCGATGCTCAGCGCGTCGTCGATGGGGATGGCGTAGCCCGTGATCGGGGTGGTGCCCGAGGAGGCGGCCGTCACGATCCCGACGACGTCGCCGTCAGCATCGCGCAGCGGCCCGCCGGAGTCGCCGGACACGACGTCCGACTGGATCTCGATCAGGCCCGAGAGCGACTCGCCGCCGGTGCCGGTCTCGCTCTGCACCTGGATCGACTGGTCGGTGGCGAGCACGCTTCCCGCCGCGGTCACGAGGTCGCCCGTGCCGTCGGCGTTGCCCGTGGAGTGCACGGCGTCGTCGACCGACACGGAGTCGGAGTCGCCGAACGACACGGGGGTGAGCCCCGAGGCGTCCTGCAGCTGCAACACGGCGACGTCGTTCGTGGCGTCGGTCCCCACGACGTCGGCGGTGTACGAGCGCCCGGTCGTCTCGTCGGTCACCTCGATGCTCGTGGCGCCCTGCACGACGTGGTTGTTCGTCAGGATGAGCCCGTCGGCGTCGAGGATCATGCCGGTGCCCGCCGACTTGTACGAGTCGTCGTAGTTCAGGGTGGAGACGATCGTCACCACGCCGGCCGTCTCGTCCGACGTGGCTGCGGTGGCGCTCGACTCGGCGCCGCCCGAGGATCCCTGCGTGCCGCCCTGCGCTCCGTCGCCGGTGCCGCCCTGCGTCCCGCCGCTGCCCCGGCCGTCTCCGAACGGGGACGTGCCCGTCCCGCCCTCGGGCGACGTGTACTGCGGGGCGAGCTCGATCGACTGCTGCTGCGACGCCGCCTGGGCCGCCGCGATGCCGGCGGTGTGCCCGATGGCGTAGGCCGCGCCTCCCGCCCCGCCGGCGCCGAGCACGAGGGCCGCGGCCGCGCCGGTCAGCAGCACCCAGCGCTTCGGGCGGCGGGTCTCCCGAGGGCGTGCGAACGCGGCGGGGACCGACTCCGTGCCGGAGGCGGTGGTCGGGCCCGCGGTCGAGCTCGCGTCGTACGACTGGTGGGCCGTGTCGTGCGCGCCCGTCGACGACGGCGCGTTCACGTAGCGTGCGTCCGACGATCCGGTGACGTGGGGCAGCGTGCGGGCGTCCGCCGGGGCTGTCGGCGTCGGCGCCGGCGTCGTCGTCGCGTCGTCGGTGGGGCGTCCGGGTGCGCCGTCGGTTCCGTCGGTCGTGTCGCTCTCGTGGTCGTTCATGGGGTGCCTCCAGGTGCGGTGGTGGTGCGGTGAGACAAGAGAAGCTCCCGTTCCCATGGAATCCCTATGACCCACCTCGGAGGCAGTGGGGAGTTCCGTGAGGACCAGCCCAGGAGGCGCGGGCCGGTCCGTCTCCGGGATGACGCCGTCCTCCGCGAGAGCCGTTCCGCCTCCGACGTTGCGGACGAGGTCCCGACTTCCGATACGCTGGGAGGCCGAAGGAGGTCCACGATGGCAGAGCACGCCAATCAGGTACCCGGCGAGCACCCCGGTGCTCAGGGCGCCCATCGCGAGGTCGACACCACCCTGAGTTTCAACGAGGAGTTCCAGGCGCAGCTGGCGGCCCTCGAGGGTGGCGTCTCGACCGACGAGCGCGATGCCGTCGCGGCGCTCCCGTCCGGCTCGGCGCTGCTGGTCGTCCGTCGCGGCCCGAACATCGGCGCGCGCTTCCTCCTCGACTCGGATGTCACCGTGGCCGGTCGCCACCCCGATGCCGGCATCTTCCTCGACGACGTCACCGTCAGTCGGAAGCACGCCGAGTTCCGTCGCCAGGGCACCTCCTTCAGCGTCGTCGACCTCGGTTCGCTGAACGGCACCTACTTCGACGGCGTCCGCATCGACGAGGCCCTGCTGAGCGACGGTGCCGAGGTGCAGGTCGGCAAGTTCCGTCTGACGTTCTACGCATCGCGCGTCGACCTGGCGCACCTGGCGATCCAGTAGTGCCCCGACCCGCCGCCGCTCGGTCGCCGCAGACCGGGCAGACGGATCTCCTCACCATCGGGCAGGTGCTGTCACGACTCAAGCCGGAGTTCCCCGATCTCAGCAACAGCAAGCTGCGATTCCTCGAAGAGCGAGAGCTCGTCACCCCGGTGCGGACCCCATCCGGCTACCGCAAGTTCTCACCAGCCGATGTCGAGCGTCTCCGCTTCATCCTCGGCCTCCAGCGCGACCACTACCTCCCGCTCAAAGTCATCCGGCAGCACCTGGCCGACCTCGACGCCGGTCGTCCGACCGCACTGCCCCCGGGGGCCGGCGGCGTGTCGCTGGTCACGTCCCCTCGACGACTCTCGCGAGACGAGCTCATCGCCCGCACCGGGGCGACCCCTGCGCTCCTCGACGACGCGGTCGCCGCGTCGCTGATCCCCGCCGTCGAGCACCACGGCGACGAGTCCGTGACCGTCCTCGCCGCCCTCGTCGAGCTGCGGAAGACCGGTATCGAGCCCCGGCACCTCCGCACCGTCCGGGTCGCCGCAGAACGCGAGCTCGATCTGATCGAGTCGGCCGTCGCCTCGGTGGCCCGGCGTCGCGACGCCGCGGGTCGAGCCCGCGTGGCCGAGCTGTCGCGCGAGCTCGCCGAGCAGCTGGACGTCGTCCGCCGCTCCCTCGTCCGGTCGGCCCTCGACCGTCTCGACACGTAGACGCGCGGCCGCGCGGCGAATATCCTCGACACGCCGAGGTCTCCACGCGAATGTCGCCTGGTCGAGGTTCCCATGTGGGTACCGTGGGTCCAGGTCAAACCATCAACCCGACGTTGAACGTTCCGGGTCTGGGCAGAACACAGCGGAAGGCAACGGCATGAGTGAGTCAGGTTCCCCCGAGGGGTCCCGCTACGAGCTGGGGCTGCTGTTCACCGACGGGATGCCCGACCTCGACGCCGACAGCGGCTACCGGGGCACGGTCGCCGCCCGAGCCGCGGGCATCAGCTATCGCCAGCTCGACTACTGGGCCCGTACGGGGCTGGTCGAGCCGACCATCCGCAGCGCGGCGGGGTCCGGCTCCCAGCGGCTCTACGGCTTCCGCGACATCCTCGTCCTCAAGCTCGTCAAGCGACTGCTCGACACCGGCATCTCCCTCCAGCAGATCCGCACCGCGGTCAACCAGCTCCGCGAGTCCGGTGTCAGCGACCTGGCCCAGACGACGCTGATGTCCGACGGTGCGAGCGTCTACCTGTGCACCTCCGACGACGAGGTCATCGACCTCGTGAGCCGCGGCCAGGGCGTCTTCGGCATCGCCGTCGGCAAGGTGCTGCGCGAGGTCGAGACCAGCCTGGTCGAGCTCGACAGCACGCCTGCCGCCGACCCGTCCGACGAGCTCGCGGCCCGTCGCGACTCCCGCGCCAGCTGACCCACCCGGCGCCGGTGCGCCCTCCGAGACCGACGTACCCGGACAGATGACGAGAAGAGCCCCCACCGGCCGGTGGGGGCTCTTCTCGTGTCAGTGGTGGGCGCCGCCGGCTGCGACGATCAGCGGGTCGCGGGCTCGGCGTAGTCGCCGATCTTGGCCGTCCGCATGATGCGCTCGAGCAGCTGATCGAAGTTCCGCGCCATCTCCTGGGCGCTCTCGCCGGGCCAGACGTGCAGCGGCTTGGCCGCACCCTGCGCCTGCTGCAACGACGTGCGCTCGGGCAGCTGCGGGCTGAGGACGAGCGGGCCGAACATGTCGCGGAGCTCCTTGATGCGGAACTGGTGCTCGATCGACTGCACCCGGGCGCGGTTCACGATGATCCCGAGGGGCTGGAGGCGCGGCGAGAGACCTCGACGGATCTCCTCGATGGCACGGAGCGCGCGATCCGCCGCGGCGACGCTGAAGAGGCCGGGCTCGGTCACGACCGTGACGCGGTCCGAGGCCGCCCATGCCGTGCGGGTGAGCGCGTTGAGCGAGGGTGCGCAGTCGATCAGGACGAGGTCGTAATCGGCCTCGACGTTGGCCAGCGCCTCCTCGAGCTTCCAGATGTCGCGGATCGACGGGTGCGGGCCGTCGAAGTTGATGGCGGACGGGCTGCCGATCATGACGTCGACCTTGCCCTGGCTGCCCTTCGTCCAACCGCTCGGCGCGATGGCCGCTCGGACGGTCTTCTCCTTCGGCGAGGCCAGGACGTCGGCCACGTTGAGGTGGCCGGCCACGGTGATGTCGAGACCGGTCGAGACGTCCGACTGCGGATCGAGGTCGACGACGAGGGTTCTGAGGCCTTTGGCGAAGGCGGCCGACGTGAGTCCGAGCGTCACCGTCGTCTTGCCGACGCCCCCCTTGAGAGAGCTGACGCTGAGTACATGCACGAGCCACACGATACCTTCACTACTGTTGAAGCACCTAAAAGCCACGTCGGCGACCTCGATTCCCCTGCCACTCCCACCTTGGAGGTGCACGCCGTGAGCGTGAGATCCATCCGCCTGTTCGGCGACCCGGTCCTCCGGTCGCCCTCCGATCCCGTGACGATCGGCGACCCGCGGCTCGCGTCGCTCGTCGCCGACCTGCTCGACACCGTCCGCGAGCCGGGCCGTGCCGGTGTGGCGGCGGCGCAGATCGGTGTCAATCTTCGGGCGTTCAGCTACAACGTCGACGGCGACGTCGGCTACGTGCTGAACCCCGTGCTGGTCGAGACGTCGGGTGAGCGCGAGCTCGTCGACGAGGGGTGCCTCTCGGTGCCCGGGTTCTGGTTCCCGACTCCGCGCTGGTCGTACGCCCGGGTCGAGGGCGTGGACCTCGACGGCGAGCCGGTCGTGCTCGAGGGCACCGGTTTGATGGCTCAGGCCCTGCAGCACGAGACGGATCACCTCGACGGCACGCTCTACGTCATGACGCTCGAGCCTGCCACGCGACGCGAGGCCCTGCGGGAGATCCGCATGAGCGACTGGTGGCGAGCCTGACCGACGATCAGGAGCCCGGCCGACCGATGGGCCGGCCGGGCGCACGACTCAGCGCTTCGGCTCGGTGACCGTCCGCACCGAGTCGGTGCTGGGGTACACCGTGTAGAGGTCCGCGATCTGCGGCGCGAAGTCCTTGACGATGACGGCGCGTTTGATGCTCATCTTGGGCGTCAGGTGGCCGCTCTGCTCCGTGAACTCGGTGGGGAGCACGATGAACTTGCGGATCGATTCGGCGCGCGAGACCGCGGTGTTCGCCTCGTCGACGGCCCGTTGGATCTCCGCGATCACGCCGGGATGCTCCGCCGCCTCCGCGAGCGGCATGTCGGCGGCCTCACCGGCGTTGTTCAACCACACGGGCAGCATCTCGGTGTCGAGCGTCACCAGCGCCGAGATGAACGGCTTCTGATCTCCGACCACGACGACCTGAGCGACGAGGGGGTTGGCGCGGATAGGGTCCTCGAGCACGGCCGGTGCGACGTTCTTGCCGCCCGCCGTCACGATGATCTCCTTCTTGCGGCCGGTGATCGTGAGATAGCCGTCGGCGTCGAGGGAGCCGAGGTCCCCGGTGCGGAACCAGCCGTCCGACAGGACCTCGGCAGTGCCTTCGGGGTCGTTCCAGTAGCCGGCGAAGACGTTCTCGCCCTTCACGGAGATCTCACCGTCGTCGTCCGTGCGGATCGAGACGCCGGGCAGCGCGGGGCCGACCGTGCCGATCTTGAACTTCGAGACGAGATTGACCGATGCCGGCGCGGTGGTCTCGGTGAGTCCGTACCCCTCGAGGATCCGGATGTCGAGACTGCGGAAGAAGTGTCCGAGCCTCGTGCCGAGCGGCGCGGAGCCCGACACGGCGTACCTGATGTTCCCGCCCATGGCCTTCTTCAGCTTGCTGTAGACGAGTCGGTCGAACAGGGCGAAGCGCAGCTTCAGCCCCAGGGGCACGGCGCCCTCGTCGAGCGCCTTGCTGTGGGCGATGGCGACCGCGACGGCACGACGGAAGATGGCGCCCTTGCCGCCGGCCTCGGCCTTCTGCTCGGCGGAGTTGTAGACCTTCTCGAACACGCGGGGGACCGCCAGCAGGAACGACGGCTTGAACGACGCGAGAGACGGCAGCAGCTGCTTCGTGTCGGCCTGGTGACCGACCCGGACGCCCGCATGGACGGACATCACGGCGATGAAGCGCGCGAAGACGTGCGCGGTGGTGATGAAGAGGAGCGTCGACGACCCCGGTGCGACGACGTCGGACATGGCGTGCGCGGCGTTGCGGCTCGTCTCGACGAAGTTCGCGTGGGTGAGCATGCAGCCCCGCGGCCGCCCGGTGGTGCCGGAGGTGTAGATGATGGTCGCGAGATCGCTCGGCCCGGCGGCGGACCGGCGGCGCTCGAGCTCGTCGTCGGCGACGTCGACTCCTGCGGCCGCGAGCTTGTCGAGATCTCCGAGATCGATCTGCCAGACGTGGGCGACCTCGGGCAGCTCGGGGTGGACCTCGTCGAAACGGGCGAAGTGGTCGGCCGTCTCGAGGATGAGCGCGACGGCCCCCGAGTCGCTGAGGTTCCAATGCACCTGGGCAGGCGACGAGGTCTCGTACACCGGTACGAGCAGGGCTCCGGCGAACCAGGTGGCGAAGTCGACGAGAGTCCACTCGTAGCGGGTCCGGCACATGAGCCCGACGGCGTCGCCGGGGCGGATGCCCGAGGCGATCAGACCCTTGGCGAGGGCGCGGACCTGGGCGAGGAACTCCGCGGCCGTGACGTCCGACCAGCCTCCGACGCCGTCGGGGACGGCGAACAGTGCTGCGTCGGGCGTGGCCTCGGCGCGATCGATCAAGAGGTCGGTCGCGTTGGCGTTCACGTCGGGCTCCAGGGCGAGGGGGACGGTGTGTTCGTTCACGGCAGCTCCTTCGGTACCGAACGATGGTCCCCACACCCTAGCGGGGAGCCCGTCGGAGCGGGATGCCTGGCCGAGCGGGGGCCGGGGATAGACTCGATCCTCGTGCAGGCAATCGGAATCGACATCGGTGGAACGAAGATCGCGGGTGGCGTCGTCACCGAGCTGGGCGAGATCGTCGCCGAGAGGCGGGTGCCGACGCCGGCGGGCGACTCGAAGGCCATCGTCGACGCCGTCGTCGAGATGATCACGTCGCTGCAGTCCGAGCACGGCGACGTCGTCGCCGCGGGCGTGGCCGCCCCCGGATTCATCGACGCGGCCCAGTCGACCGTCTACTACACGCCGAACATCGCGTGGCGGAACGAGCCCCTCCGGGCGCTGCTGTCCGAGCGCCTCGACCTGCACATCACGATCGACAACGACGCGAACGCCGCAGGCTGGGCCGAGTTCCGCTTCGGCGCAGGGCGACTCGCGAGCGACATGACCATGCTCACCATCGGCACGGGCGTCGGCGGGGCGATCGTCGCTCAAGACCGCCTCCTGCGCGGTGGCTTCGGCACGGGCGGCGAGCTCGGTCACCTGCGCGTGGTCCCCGACGGTCTCCCGTGCGGCTGCGGTGCCCGCGGGTGCATCGAGCAGTACGGCTCGGGCCGGGCGCTCCTCCGCATGGCCGGCGAGGTCGCCGACCGCCCCGGTGCCGGCGCCGCTCTGGCAGCGGTCCGCGAGTCCCGGGGCGAGCTGACCGGTCACGACGTCGGCGAGCTCCTCAAGGAGGGCGATCCGGGGGCGGTCGAGGCGCTCCGCGAGCTGGGCGGCTGGCTGGGTCAGGCCGCCGCCTCCCTGTCCGTCGTCCTCGATCCCCAGGTCTTCGTCTTCGGCGGCGGCGTCGCCCAGTCGGGGGAGCTGCTGCTCGCTCCCGTCCGCGAGGCGTACCTCGCGCACCTCCCGGCGCGGGGCTATCACCCCGAGCCCGACTTCGTCATCGCCGAGCTCGTCAACGACGCCGGCGTCGTCGGCGCCGCCGACCTCGCCCGGCTGCACGCCACCGGGCTCTGATCCGAACCGGTCGCTCCGCGATCGGAACCGCCCACCGCACCATCGTCCGACGAGAGATGCATCGATGCTCTACTGGTTCCTGAAGACACTCATCGCGACACCCCTGGTGCTCTCGGTGTTCCGGCCCTGGGTCCGGGGCGCCGAGCACGTGCCCGAGACGGGCGCGGTGATCTTCGCCAGCAACCACCTCTCGTTCGTCGACTCGATCTTCCTGCCCATCGCCCTCGACCGACGCATCTCGTTCCTCGCCAAGAGCGACTACTTCACCGGCAAGGGCGTCAAGGGCTGGGCCATGCGGCTGTTCTTCACGGCGACGGGTCAGCTGTCCATCGACCGTTCGGGCGGCAAGGCGTCGGAGGCGTCGTTGGCCACCGGTCTCTCGGTGCTGAGCCGCGGCGAGCAGCTCGGCATCTACCCCGAGGGCACGCGCAGCCCCGACGGTCGCCTCTACCGCGGTCGCACCGGTGTGGCCCGGATGATCCTCGAGGGCCACGTGCCCGTCATCCCCGTGGCGATGATCGACACCGAGAAGGTCATGAAGACGGGCACGAAGATCCCCAAGATCCGTCGGGTCGGCGTGGTCTTCGGCGAGCCCCTGGACTTCAGCCGCTTCGAGGGCATGGAGGGCGACCGGTTCATCCTCCGCTCCATCACCGACGAGATCATGTACGAGCTCAACGCCCTGAGCGGTCAGGAGTACGCCGACGTGTACGCCTCCAGCGTCAAAGAGAAGCGCTCGGGGTCTTCGCGGTAGGCTCGCTCGTCGGGGTCGTTCGACCCCGAGCCCGCTTACGCTCGCAAGGAAGACCGTGACCCAGCCCAGAGAACCGTTCGCCACGTCCGACACCGACGTCGTCGAGGGTCTCGACTATTGGCGCACCCTTCCCATCAAGCAGCAGCCGTCGTGGCCCGACGCCGCGGCGGTCGAGGCGGCCTCCGCCGAGATCGCCACCCTGCCGCCGCTCGTCTTCGCGGGCGAGGTCGACACCCTCCGGTCCAGGCTCGCTTCGGCGGCTCGCGGCGAGGCGTTCCTCCTCCAGGGGGGCGACTGCGCCGAGACCTTCGCAGGGGCCACCGCCGACCAGATCCGCGACCGGGTGAAGACCATCCTCCAGATGGCGGTCGTCCTCACCTACGGCGCCTCGATGCCCGTCATCAAGATGGGCCGGATGGCCGGTCAGTTCGCGAAGCCCCGCTCCAGCGACGACGAGACGCGCGACGGCGTGACCCTCCCGGCCTACCGCGGCGACATCGTCAACGGCTACGACTTCACCCCCGAGTCGCGTCGGGCCGATCCGGCTCGACTGGTCAAGGGGTACCACACCTCGGCATCGACGATAAACCTCATCCGAGCCTTCACCCAGGGCGGCTTCGCCGATCTCCGTCAGGTCCACAGCTGGAACCGGGGCTTCGCGGCCAATCCCGCGAACGCCGCGTACGAGCACCTGGCGAAGGAGATCGACAAGGCCATCCGGTTCATGGAGGCCGCCGGGGCCGACTTCGACGAGCTCAAGCGCGTCGAGTTCTACACCAGCCACGAGGGGCTGCTGATGGACTACGAGCGCCCCATGACACGGATCGACTCCCGCACGGGCGACCCGTACCTCCTGTCGTCGCACTTCGTCTGGATCGGCGAGCGCACCCGCGACCTCGACGGCGCCCACGTCGACTTCCTGTCGCGCGTCCGCAACCCGATCGGGGTCAAGCTCGGGCCGAGCACGACGCCCGACGACATGATGCGCCTGATCGACAAGCTCGACCCCGAGCGCGAGCCCGGTCGTCTGACCTTCATCACCCGCATGGGGGCGAAGAGGATCCGCGACGCCCTGCCGCCGCTGCTCGAGGCGATTACGCGGGCCGATGCGACTCCGCTCTGGGTCAGCGACCCGATGCACGGCAACGGTCTCACCACGCCGACGGGCTACAAGACCCGTCGCTTCGACGAGATCATGGACGAGGTCAAGGGCTTCTTCGAGGCGCACCGCGCCGCGGGCACGCACCCGGGCGGCATCCACATCGAGCTGACCGGCGACGACGTGACGGAGTGCCTCGGCGGCTCCGAGCACATCGACGAGGCCACCTTGGCGACGCGGTACGAGTCGCTCTGCGACCCGCGCCTCAACCACATGCAGTCGCTCGAGCTGGCGTTCCTCGTGGCGGAGGAGCTCGCGGCGAACTGACCCGCACCTCCTCGTCGCCTCGGGCCCCTGTCGATTCCCGGCAGGGGCCCGTCGTCGATTCAGGAGGCGCGGGTCGCGCCGCCGAGGAGTCTCACTCGACCCGGTAGCTGAGCCTGATCGTCGACCCTGCGGCCACGACGCTCCCGGGTGCCGGGTCGGTGGCGGTGACGGGCAGCGAGGCCTTCCAGTCGTAGAAGGCGCAGGTGAAGTTGAGGCAGTCGTCGAAGTCGGCGAAGAGGCCGAGGGCCTCGAGCTGCGCGGTGGCGTCGTCGATGGTCTGACCGGTGACGTCGGGGACGGTGACCGGAGCCGGGCCGTCCGAGACGATCAGGTCGATGGTGTCACCGGGTGTGACCGGACCCTGCTCCGTCGGCTGAGCGCGGATGACCGACCCGGCCTCCATCTCGCCGCTGTACTCGCTGCCCGACTGCGTGCCGACGAGACCGGCCCCGGTCAGCTCGGACTGGGCGTCTTCCAGGGTCTGGCCGACGACATCGGGCACGGGGCCGAGCGACACGGTCAGCGTGATCGGCTGCTGTTCGCCGTACTCGGCTCCAGCCGACAGGCCGACCGCGTTCCCGTCCCCGCCGACGCCGGCGATGCCGATCACTGTCCCCTCGTCTTTGGCGTCGAACTGGCGGACGGGCTCCTCGACGGAGAAGTCGGACAGAGCCGCCCGGGCCGCGTCGAGGGTGGCGCCGAGCACCTCCGGGATCGCGATCTGCCGGGGGCCCTGCGACACCACGAGGGTCACCGTCGACCCCTTCTGCAGGGCGGTGCTCGCCTGCGGGTCCGTGGCGGTGACCTGGCCGGCCGGCACCACGGGGGAGAAGTCGCTGCGGTTGTCGGGGGCCACCGTGAAGCCCTCGTCGATGAGCTGCGCGGCGGCGGCCGCCGGGTCCTTCCCCGAGACATCGGGAACCTGGGCCTGAGCGCCGGGGCCGGAGCCGAAGTACCAACCCGCGCCGCCGGCGAGCAGCGCGAGCACCACCACGACGACGAGCCAGATCGCCCCGCGCCGGTGTCGACGGGCGGCGAGAGCCTGCAGGCGGTCGGCGTTGCCGTCTTCGGTGGCGGGGCCGACCGGTCCGGTCCGGTGGCGGGCTCTGGGCACGACCTCGGTGTCGCCCGTCGCGCCCGCCGCCGAGAAGCCCGGCAGCACCGCCGTCGCCGCGGCGGAGGGGAGGACCATCGTGCGGTTCGGCGGGGGACCGGAGGGGTCGGCCAGCGCGCGCTGGACGTCGAGCAGCTGGTCGAGCAGCGCCCGCGCGTCGCGGGGACGGTGCTCGGGGTCGCGAGCCGTGGCCCAGAGCACGAGCTCGTCCAGTTCGACGGGCACCGACGGGTTCACGATGCCGGGAGCCGGAACGGTGTCGTTGGCGTGCTGGTAGGCGATCTGCATGGGCTGGTCGCCCTTGTACGGCTGCTCGCCCGTCAGCATCTCGTAGAGCATGATGCCGAGGGCGTAGATGTCGCTGCGCGTGTCGGCGATGCCCCGGGTCACGAGTTCGGGCGAGAGATAGGCGATGGTGCCGAGCAGGGCGGCCCCGGTCGCCGTGTTGGCCGTCGCCGCCCGGGCCAGCCCGAAGTCGCCGATCTTGATGCGGCCGTCGTCGGCGAGCAGGACGTTCTCGGGCTTGAGGTCGCGGTGCACGATGCCCGCGCGGTGCGCGGCCGCGAGACCTGCCAGCACGGCTTCCATGATGTCCATCGCCTGCTCGGGGGTGAGGACCTTGTGGTCCTGCAGCAGCTCCCGGAGGGTGATGCCCGGCAGGTACTCCATCACCAGGTAGGCGGAGTCGTCGTCCTGGCCCTGGTCGAAGACGTTGACGACGTTCGGGTGCGCCAGGCGTGCCGCCGAGCGCGCCTCCTGGATGAAGCGCTCCTTGAACGAGGCGTCGTCGGCGAGGTGGCCGTGCATGATCTTGATCGCGACGCGGCGCTCGAGTCGGAGGTCGGTCGCGAGGTAGACGGTGGCCATCCCGCCACGCGCGATCCGTGAACGGACCTGGTACCGATCGTCGATGAGCCGGCCGATCATCGGGTCAGTCTGGTTCACGCTCACGGCGCCGATTTTACGGTGCTACGGGCCGCCGGTCGCTCCGAATCACCGGCCGGAGCCGAAGTCGCCCGGCGGGGAGATCGTGCGGCCTAGCCCAGAGCGGCCAGCCAGGAGGCGGCCGACGACTCCCACTTGGCGTACGCGGTCGGGTGACCCGAGATCTGGACGGCCTGCGCCGCGCTCGTCAGCGACATGGACGACCATCCCTTGATGTCGAGCAGGCCCCGGGTGAAGCCCTTGTTGGGGTTGGTCGCGCCGCCGAAGAACAGCTTCGTGGCGTGCGTCGGGTCGAGCAGCTGCGCCCGGGTGCCCCACCCGGTGCTCGGACGCTGCTGGAAGAGCCCGACCGAGTCGCGGTCGCCGTGGTCGATGTTGCGGAGGCTCGACTCCTGTGCGGCGGCGGCGAGGGCGATCACGATGGCGCGGTCGTTCGCGCCGATCTGACGCCCGACGGAGATGATCGCCCGGGCGTTGCGCTCCTGCTCGGCGCTCAGGGACGTGCCGGCGGGCCTCGGAGTGGCGGATGTGGCGGCGGGCGTGGTGGTGGGGGCCGAGGTCGCGCCGCGACCGGGGATCGTGAGGGTCTTGCCCGCGTAGATGGTGCTGGTGATGCGCAGGCCGTTCGCCGACAGCAGCGCCGAGACGCTCGTGCCCGTCGCCGACGCGATGCGACCGATCGTGTCGCCCGACTTGATCGTGTACTTCGACCCGGTCGCCGACGACGTGGAGAGCGCAGGTGTCGCGGGCTTCTGCGGTGCGGCGGTGCTCGGCGTCGAGCCGCCCGGGACGGTGAGCTTCTGACCGGGGTAGATGATGCTCGACCAGCCGAGGCCGTTGGCCGCGAGGAGAGCCGAGGTGCCGACGCCGTGCGCCCCCGCGATCGAGCTGAGCGTGTCGCCCCGCTTGATCGTGTAGCTGCGGGCGGCTCCCGAGGAGGCGCGGGTCGGCTGAGCACCGGACCCCGCGGTCGTCAGGCTCAGTTTCTGCCCGGGGAAGATCGTCGACTTCCAGCTGAGGCCGTTGAGGGCCAGGACGGAAGCGGTGCTGAGTCCGAACGACCCGGCGATCGTCGCGACCGTGTCGCCCTTCTTCACCGTGTACGAGGAGGGGGCGATGACCGAGGCGCGGGTCGACGCGAGCTCGACCACGGCCTCCTCCACGACGGTCGCCCCGGCCGTCTCGATGGCGGGGAGCACCGGCTTGGGAGCGGCCTGGGGCTTCTTCACCTTGTCGCCCGAGTCGTCGAGCGAAGAGATCGGTCCTGTGAGACCGAGGCCCAGTGCCATGGAGCCGACCAGCATGATCGGCACGGTGTTGAGCATGGAGCGAGCGATCTTGCCGGTCGCACGCTGGTCGTCACCGGCTGTGTCGATGCGGCCGAAGGCGCTCGTCGTCGGGCTGTCGTTCATGCGGTGATCCTCGAGTCTCGGGGGGGCGAGCGCGCCGTCGGCCTGATTCGGACGGCGTGTCTCGAAGATATCAAGTTGACACAGGTGGTGTGTCAAGTCAATCACCGTGACTGCTGTGACTCCGTTGACTGCTGTGACTGCTGTGACTGCTGTGACTGCAGTGACTTTTGAGGTCGGTGTCATTGGCGAGGAGGCACGTCGCCGCCGGGCATGGCAAGGTTGACCGGTGATCGATCTCTCTGCGCAGTCCTGGTTCTCCGACACCGAGTGGTTGGCGGTGCCCGACCTCGTCGAGAAGACGGGCATGAGCGTCAGTCGGGTCCGTCGCCTCTTCGACGACCACGCCCTCGTGGGTGCCAAGGTGGCTGGCGCGCTGCGGACCCCGTCGGTCTTCCTCGATGTGGACGGGCAGCCGCGAAGCGATCTCCGGGGCACGATCACCGTGCTGCACGACAACGGGTTCAGCGATGAGGAGACCCTCGACTGGTTGATGTCGACGGAGGAGTCGCTTGCCACCAGTCCCATCGAGGCCCTCCGGGCCGGTCGCAAGGCCGAGGTCCGACGCGTCGCACAGGGTCTCCTCTGACGCAGCCGCTGGTCGCTCCGCCGACGATGCCGACTGCGGAGTCGCCGCCCCCGCGGTGCGCTACGACGTCCGGCGTGTGACCGTGTCGGCGAGGCGCGTGAGCTGAGCGCGCGCCGACGGCGCGAGCCCCGAGCGGTCGAGGGCGTGCGTGGCTCGCTCGACCTGGTCGCTGATCGACTGCTCGACGGCGTCGACCGCGCCGGAGTCGCGCAGGGTCGCCTGCAGCATCGAGATCTGGTCGTCGTCGAGTTCGGGGTCGCCGAGGAGCTCGTCGAGCAGACGGACGGCGCCGGCGGGCAGAGAGCGCCGGGCCATGGCCACCAGCACGGTGCGCTTGCCCTCTCTGAGGTCGTCGCCGGCGGGCTTGCCCGTGACCTCGGGGTCGCCGAAGACGCCGAGGAGGTCGTCTCTCAGCTGGTAGGCGATTCCGAGCGGCAGGCCGAAGTGACGGAGCGACTCGAGGGCCTCGGGGGAGCCTCCGGCCATCGCCGCGCCGATGGTGAGCGGCGCCTCGACGCTGTACTTGGCCGATTTGTAGACGATCACCCGCTGCGCCCGGGGGAGGAGGTCGATGTCGTCGACCGTGCGCCAGGCGTTCTCCTCGAGGATGTCGAGGTACTGCCCGACCGTGACCTCGGTGCGCATGCGGTTGAACTCGGCCCTGGCCGCCCGAGCGGCGTCGCGGGAGGCGAGCCCGTCGAACGCCTCGGACATGAGCTCGTCGCTCCAGGCCAGGAGCAGATCGCCCATCAGGAGAGCCCCGGAGGTGCCGAACGGGGTGGGATCGCCGAGCCAGGAGCCCTCGCGGTGCAGTCGCTCGAATCGGCGGTGCGCGGACGGCATGCCCCTCCGGGTGTCGGAGTTGTCCATGATGTCGTCGTGGACGAGCGCCGCGGCGTGGAAGAACTCGAGCCCCGTGGAGGCGCCCATCACGGCGTCGAGGGAGCGTGCGTCGGGCGGCGTGCCCATGGGGTCGAACCCCGTGTCGAGACCGGCGACGGACTGCCAGCCCCAGTAGCAGAAGAGCGCCCGGAACCGCTTGCCGCCGCGCAGCAGATCGTTGGAGAAGACCGCGAACGGATCGAGGTCCGGAGCGATGGCGCGGAGCACCGGCCGCTGCCGCTCGAGGAACTGGTCTATCCGCTCTTGAACGACGTCCACTAACCGCGTACTCTCAGCCACGCTGCCTAGCCTAGCGACAGCACTCAGGCATACACTGCCAGCTACTCATACGCGTCGATCCCGAGGTCGTAGGGCCTGTGCTCGAAGGGAACACCAAGATGCCACTTTCCGAACAGGAGCAGCGGCTCCTCGACGAGATGGAGCGCAGCCTCTACAGCAACGACTCCGATTTCGTGGCGGCCGTCGGCAGTGGCCGCGGTCGACCGAACTACACGATGGTCGTCGTCGGCGTGCTGGGCGGTCTGCTCGGCATCGCCGTCATCGTCGCCGGGGTCATCCTGCGCCAGCCGCTCGTCGGCGTCCTCGGGTTCGTCCTCGTCGTGGCCGGTGCGCTCTTCGCCATCGCCCCGCCGAAGCGCAAGGGCGCGTCCGTCCCGCCGCCGCCGAGCTCGTCCCGGTCGTCGAGCACTCGGACGACCGCATCCGGCAGGTCGTCGGCCAGCATGATGGACCGCCTCAACGAGCGCTGGGATCGCCGCAACGACGGCGACGGTGGTCGGTAACCGACTTCCTCCACAGCGCTCCACCGATCTCAGGGGTCGGCCTCCGGGCCGGCCCCTTCGGCGTGCACGGGGCTCTGAGACCGGCCGTTTCGGCGATGGGACGTGCTCCAGCTCGTCGACCCGCTCCTCCTGCAGTCCTGCTGCTCCCTCTTCCTCCACCCCCTCGATCCGCTGAACAGCGGCGATCGAGGGGGTTTTTCTGTGCCCAGAACGGGGCTTTTCGTTGTCGAGTGGTGGGTTGTGGAGTAAAGTGGAGGTACATGGCGCCACCGGGTGCGATGCGGGAGGGGGCGAGGCGCATGTTCCTCGGCACCTACTCGCCCAAGCTCGACGAGAAAGGCCGGATCATCCTTCCCGCGAAGTTCCGTGACGAGCTGGCCTCCGGCCTCGTCATGACCCGCGGTCAGGAGCGCTGCGTGTACGTCTTCTCGCAGCGCGAGTTCGAGGACATGCACTCGCGGATCCGACAGGCGCCCATCACGAGCAAAGAGGGGCGCGACTACATGCGCCTGTTCCTGTCGGGTGCCAGCGACGAGATCCCCGACAAGCAGAACCGGGTCACCATCCCGGCTCAGCTGCGCGACTACGCCGGTCTCGGGCGCGAGCTCACCGTCATCGGCGCCGGCAACCGCGCCGAGATCTGGGCCACCGACGCCTGGAACACCTACTACGAGGCCCAAGAGGCCGCATTCGCCAACACCACGGAGGAGGTGATCCCCGGCCTCTTCTAGGTCTTCGGCCCCGACTCCCAGCCGTCCGCCCTGGCGCACCTTCCCCGGTGCCAGGTCGGGACGGATGGGGATCAGGGCCTGAGAACACGAGCCGACATCGCCATGGCAGAACAGATCCACACCCCCGTCCTCCTCGACCGCACGCTCGAGCTGCTCGCCCCGTCGCTCGGTCGACCGGGCGCCGTCGCCGTCGACTGCACGCTCGGCATGGGTGGTCACACCGAGGCCCTGCTCGCGAGATTTCCCGAGCTGACGGTCGTCGGCCTCGACCGCGACACGCAGGCCCTCGAGATCGCCGGCGATCGTCTGCGGCCCTTCGGCGACCGCGCCAGGCTCGTGCACACGACCTACGACGGCATCGGCGACGCGCTCGACGGCCTGGGCATCGGCACGGTCGACGGAGTGCTCTTCGACCTCGGGGTGTCGTCGTTGCAGCTCGACCGGGTCGAGCGCGGCTTCTCGTACTCGAAGGACGCACCGCTCGACATGCGGATGGACCCGACGTCCGAGGTCACGGCCGAGACGATCCTCGCCGAGTACCCCGAGTCCGAGCTCCGACGCATCTTCTACCAGTACGGCGAAGAGAAGCTGGCTCCCCGCTACGCCCGTCGCATCGTCGAAGGTCGCGTCGACTCGCCGCTGACCCGCAGCGGCGAGCTGGTCGACCTCCTCGTCGCCGCCACGCCGATGGCCCTTCAGCGCGCGGGTCACCCTGCCAAGCGGGTCTTCCAGGCCCTCCGGATCGAGGTCAACGGCGAGCTCGCCTCCCTCGAGGCGGCCGTACCCATCGCCCTCGACCGGCTGGGGGAGTCTGGCCGCATGGTCGTGCTCGCCTACCAGTCCCTCGAAGACCGCTTCGTCAAGCGCGAGCTGGCGGCCCGCACGACTTCGACGGCGCCGCAGGGCCTGCCCGTCGAGCTCCCCGAGCACCGCCCCGAGTTCCGACTCCTCGTCCGCGGAGCCGAACTGGCCTCAGCGGAAGAGATCGACCGGAACCCCCGGGCCAAACCCGTGCGCCTCCGCGCAGCCGAACGAATCCGGAGATCAGCATGAGCAGCCAGTTCGCCCTCGTCGACCCGACGCCCCTCGTCGACGCAGCTCCCGGCCCCCGTGCTCGGCCGGTCGAGATCGTCGCCAGCCGCGCGCAACGGCGGGCCCGGCCGAAGATCGCCTACGCACTCGTCGCAACGGCGGCCCTCTTCGTCCTCCTCCTCGCGCAGCTGGCCATCAGCATCGCGTTGAGCGACGGGGCCTACAAGATCTCGGCGCTCCAAGCCTCGCAGACCGAGCTCACGCGTGACCAGCAGAAGTACTCCGAGCGCCTCGACGTGCTGTCGTCTCCGCAGAACCTGGCGAACAACGCCGAGGAGCTGGGGATGGTGCGGAACTCCAACCCCGTCTACCTCGATCCCTCCACCGGGGTGGTGCACGGTCAGCCGTCACCCGCCGACGGTGAGGCCGATGGCACCGACAATCTCATCCCCAACACCCTCCTCGACGGCGTCCCCCTGGCGACCGCTCCCGAGAAGGCGGCACCGGCCGAGGCCGCACCGGCCGAGGTCGCGCCGTCCGTCGCGGCCGCAGGCGCGGGTGACTCGGGCACCTCGGCGTCCGACACGACGGTCGCCTCCGCGGGGTCGGCCGCGTCGGCGACCGACTCCGCAGTGGCGGGCGCGCCGAGCGAGGGATCGCCCGAGCAGTCGGTAGCGTCTGACCCGAATCAGCTGGCGGCTCCGCAGACCCGTTAGCGGTATCCCCGTCCGGGCCACCGGACGACGACAGCGGTCGGGGCAGCACGGCCCGCCGCGGTGAGGAATCCTTCGTGAACGCAACACCCCGCAGCCGCCGGCTTCGAGCGACCCTGGCCATGGCCCTCGTGATCGCGCTGATCGGGGTGTTCGTCGTCCGACTTGCCGACATCCAGCTCGTCCAGGCGGCCGAGCTGAACGACCAGTCGCAGAACAAGCGCGAGATCAGCCAGGTCATCTACGGAGATCGCGGCGACATCCTGGCCTCCGACGGCACGGTCCTCGCCGGCAGCGTGACGCGTTACAACATCACCGCGGCACCGGCATTCGCCAAGACGCGGACGATCACGGAGAAGGACGCGGACGGCGAGAAGACGAAGAAGACGCTCACCGTCGAGCAGGTCATGGCCCAGGTGGCCGAGATCACCGGCGGCGACGCCGACGCGATGTACGAGAGCATCACGAAAGACCCCACCGCGAACTTCGCGTACCTCGTCAAGGGGGTCGACGTCGACGCCTTCCGCGCCGTCCGCGATCTGAAGAACAGCGGCATCTCCTACCTCTACTACGAGCGCCAGTCGGCTCGGACGTATCCCAACGGATCGGTGGCCGGCAACCTGACCGGGTTCATCGGCACGGACGGTCCGCAGGCGGGCCTCGAGCTCAGCGCCGACCAGTGCCTGGCCGGCACGGACGGAAGCCAGATCTATGAACGAGGCGCCGACGGGGTCCAGCTGCCCGGCAGCACCGTGACCGACAAGGCAGCCGTCCCCGGCGGTGCGCTCACGCTGTCGATCGACAAGGATCTCCAGTACATGACGCAGCAGTCGCTCGCCGAGCAGGCGCAGGCCATCGGGGCCGAGTCGGCGACGGCGGTCGTCATGAAGGCCGACACCGCCGCGCTCCTCGCCGTGGCCGACTACCCGGCCGTCGACCCGAACGACGTCGACGGCACGGATGTGGATGACCTCGGATCGAAGGCGTTCACCGCTTCCTACGAGCCCGGGTCCACGTTCAAGGCGATGACCGCGGCCATGCTCCTCGACTCCGGCACGGCCACCCCGACGAGCCCGGCCACGGTGCCCTACTCGCGCAGCTTCCCCTGGGGTGGCTCGATCCACGACGCGGTGTTCCACCCGACCGAGAACCTCACGCTCACCGGCATCCTCCGCGACTCGTCGAACGTCGGCATCTCGCTGCTCGGCGAGAACCTGCCGGCGCAGGCCAGGTACGACTACATGCTGAAGTTCGGGCTCAACGAGCCCACGGGCGTGGGGTTCCTCGGCGAGCCCACGCAGGGCGTCCGCAACGTCTCCGACTGGGATCAGCAGACCAGCATCAACTCCATGTTCGGGCAGGGCGTCTCCACCACGGCCGTGCACCTGGCGAGCGTCTTCCAGACCCTCGCCAACCACGGTCAGCGGCTTCCCGTGAACCTGGTGCAGAAGTGCACGGCACCCGACGGCTCGGTGTCTCAGACGCCGAGCGCCGAGGGCACCCAGGTCGTCTCGTCGTACGCGGCGGATACGACGGTGAACATGCTCGAGAAGGTCGTCAGCGACGGCGACCTCAAAGACGTCCTGACCATCCCCGGCTACCGTGTCGCGGCCAAGACCGGAACCGCCGAAGTGGCGAAGTCGGACGGCACGGGCTACGGTTCGGACCGCATCGTGTCGGTCGCCGGCATCGCCCCCGCCGAAGACCCGCAGTTCGTCGTCGTCGTGACCTTCACGAAGCCCAGTACCATCAAGACGTCGGCCGCCGCGGCGCCGACCTTCAACAAGATCATGTCCCAGGCCCTCGAGATGTACCGCGTCCCTCCGTCGACGGAGCCGGCACCGGACATCGCCGAGACCTGGTGAGAGAAGAGGATTCATTGAACGCCCGGATCCCCCCGGTCCTCCGACCGGAACATCCGTCGGCGAGGTCCCTCGCCCAACTGGTCAGCGAGTTCGGACTCGAGCACGAGGGCTCCCTCGACGGCATCGAAGTCACGGGCGTCACGCTGAGCACGGCGGACCTCCACCCCGGCGACCTGTACGTCGGCATGCCCGGCGCGCACCGACACGGTGCCGAGTTCGCCGCCCAGGCCCGTGAGGGCGGTGCGGTGGCTCTGCTCACCGACCAGGCCGGTCTCGACATCGCGCGCGAGTCGGGCCTGCCCGTCGTGCTGGTCGACTCGCCGCGCGCCGCCCTCGGCGACGTGTCCGCCTGGATCTACCGCACGGGCGGCGAGGGCTCACCCCTGCTGTTCGCCGTCACCGGCACGAACGGCAAGACCTCGACGTCGTACCTGCTCGAGGGCATCCTCCGCCAGCTCGGGCTCGTCACCGGTCTGAGCAGCACCGCCGAGAGGCACATCGGCGACCTCACGGTCGTCAGCCGACTCACCACGCCCGAGGCGAGCGAGATGCACGCCCTCCTCGCCCGGATGCGCGAGAGCGAGGTCCGTGCGGTCGCCGTCGAGGTGAGCGCCCAGGCTCTCAGCCGCAATCGCGTCGACGGGCTGGTCTTCGACGTGGCCGCATTCACGAACCTCAGTCACGACCACCTCGACGACTACGCCGACATGGAGGAGTACTTCCATGCGAAGCTGCCGCTCTTCCAACCCGATCGGGCGAAGCGCGCCGTCATCTCCCTCGACTCGCCTTACGGTCAGCGCGTCGTCGACAACGCCCGCATCCCGCTGACGACGATCACGGTCCTGCCCGACGTCGAGGCGGACTGGACGGTCGAGATCGTCGACGAGCAGGCGGCCTACACCGAGTTCCGCCTGACCGGCCCCGAGAACCGGTCGCTCGTGACGAGGGTGCCGCTCATCGGCTGGCACATGGTCGCCAACGCGGCGCTCGCGATCGTCATGCTCGTCGAGGCGGGCTTCGAGCTCGGGGCGATCGCCCAGGCGCTCGAGACGGAGGGCGGCATCGTCGCGTACCTGCCCGGTCGCACCGAGCGCGTCTCCGGCGACAGAGGGCCCAGCGTGTACGTCGACTTCGGGCACAGCCCCGACGCCTTCCTGACCACCCTCGCCGCGGTCCGGCGCTTCACCACCGGCAAGGTCGTCATGCTCTTCGGCGCGGACGGCGACCGCGACACCACCAAGCGCGGCGAGATGGCCCGCGTCGCAGCCGCCGGTTCCGACATCCTGGTCGTCACCGATCACCACCCGCGGTTCGAAGACCCCGCAGCCATCCGACGCACGCTCGTCGACGCTGCGCGCGAGGCCTACCCCGAGCACGAGATCCACGAGGTGAGTCCGCCCGAGGCGGCCATCCGTGCCGCCGTGGCGCTGGCGGGCGAGGGCGACTCGATCCTCTGGGCAGGCCCCGGTCACCAGGACTACCGCGACATCCGGGGTGAGCGCACGCCCTACTCGGCGCGCGATGAGGCCCGTGCGGCCCTGCGTGAGGCCGGGTGGGCCGAATGATCGCGCTGACCGCTCACGAGATCGCCGAGATCACCGGCGGAGCACTCGGCGGCGCCGTCGTCGACGGGCTCGTCCTCGACGGCTCCGTCGAGACGGACTCGCGTCTCGTCACCCCGGGGTCGATCTTCTTCGCCCTGCGCGGAGAGGTCACCGACGGTCACCTCTTCGTCGACGCCGCAGTCTCCAACGGGGCCGCGCTCGTCGTCGCCGAGCAGCCGGTCGAGACCGATGTCCCGACGGTCGTCGTCGGCGACGGCGTCGTGGCGCTCTCGCGTCTGGCCGCTGCCGTCGTCGAGCGCGTGCGTCGTCACGGCCGGCTCAAGGTCGTGGGCATCACCGGCTCGAACGGCAAGACGAGCACGAAGAACATGCTCCGCGCCATCCTGTCGGACATCGCTCCGACGGTCGCTCCCGAGGGGTCCTTCAACAACCACGTCGGCGCACCGATCTCGATGCTGCGCATCGACGACTCGACCGAGTACCTCGTGGTCGAGATGGGCGCTGCCGGCCCGGGTGAGATCGCTCGTCTGGTCGACATCGCCCGCCCCGACACGGGCGTCGTGCTCAAGGTGGGGCTCGCTCACGCCGGCGGCTTCGGCGGGATCGAGGGCACTCGTGCCGCCAAGGCCGAGATGGTGACGGACCTCCCCGAGTCGGGCACCGCCGTGCTGAACGCCGATGACGAGCGCGTGGCCGGCATGGCGTCCGTCACGGCGGCACGCGTGGTCACCTTCGGGCAGAGCCCGACGGCCGACTACCGGGCGTCCGACGTCGACGTCACGGCCGGGGGAACCACCTTCGTCTTCGAGCACGGCGACCTGCGTCGCCGTGTCGCTCTGCGCATCCTCGGCGAGCATCACGTGATGAACGCCCTGGCCGCGCTCACCGTCGTGGGCGAGTGGGGCGTCGATCTCGATCGAGCGGCCACCGTCCTCGAGGGCGTGGCCCGAGCCGAGCGCTGGCGCATGGAGCTCTTCGAGGCACCGGGCGGGGTCGCCGTCGTCAACGACGCGTACAACGCGAGTCCCGATTCCGTCGCGGCCGCCCTCAAGACCCTCGCCCAGATCACGCCCACCGACGGCCGATCCATCGCCGTCCTCGGCGAGATGGCCGAGCTGGGCGAGTTCGCCCGTGACGAGCACGACCGCATCGGCCGCCTCGTCGTGCGTCTCAACATCTCGCAGCTGATCGTGGTCGGTCAGGCCGCGCGGCACATCCACATGGCAGCTGGGCTCGAGGGCTCCTGGGACGGAGAATCACTGCTCGTGGACACCATCGACGAGGCGTACGACCTCCTCCATCCCGGACTCCGCACCGGCGACGTCGTGCTCGTGAAGTCGTCCAAGTCCGCGGGGCTCAGGTTCCTCGGAGACCGTCTCGCGGGGGTCGACGCATGATCGCCCTCCTGATCGCGGGAGCCGTCTCCCTCGTCTTCACGCTGCTGATGACGCCTCTGTTCATCAAGCTGTTCCACCGTCTCGGCTGGGGCCAGTTCATCCGCGACGACGGTCCGCAGTCGCACCACACGAAGCGCGGCACCGCCACGATGGGCGGCATCGTCCTCATCCTCGGCACGGTGATCGGCTACTTCGTCGGCCATCTCGTCGCACAGGACGAGCTGACCTCGAGCGGTCTGCTCGTGCTGTTCCTCATGGTGGGTCTCGGGGCCGTGGGCTTCCTCGACGACTTCCTGAAGGTGCGCAACCAGCGCAGTCTCGGTCTCGGCGGCTGGGCGAAGATCATCGGTCAGGTCGTCGTGGGCGCGGTGTTCGCGATCCTCGCCCTCTCGTTCCCGAACGAGAACGGTCTGACGCCCGCGTCGACGAAGATCTCGGGGATCCGCGACATCCCGTGGCTCGACTTCATGTTCTTCGGCAGCATCATCGGCGGTGGGCTCTTCCTGATCTGGGTCGTGCTGATCACCGTCAGCACGTCGAACGGCGTGAACGTCGCCGACGGGCTCGACGGTCTGGCGACCGGATCCTCCATCCTCGCCATCGCGTCGTACATCTTCATCGGCTTCTGGCAGTTCAACCAGTCGTGCTTCAGCACGCGCCTCGACGAGACGACGCGATCCGCCTGCTACACGGTCGCCAACCCGCTCGACCTCGCCGTGGTAGCCGCGGCCATCTGCGGCGGTCTGATCGGCTTCCTGTGGTGGAACACCTCCCCGGCGCAGATCTTCCTCGGCGACACCGGGTCGCTCGGTCTCGGCGGCGCCCTCGCCGCCCTGGCGATCCTCAGCCGCACCGAGCTGCTCCTCGTGCTCATCGGCGGCCTGTTCATCGTCGTCACCGGTTCGGTCATCCTCCAGCGGGCGTACTTCAAGCTCACCAAGGGCAAGCGGATCTTCCTGATGAGTCCGCTGCATCACCACTTCGAGCTGAAGGGCTGGGCCGAGGTCACGGTGGTCGTCCGGTTCTGGATCATCGCCGGGCTCTTCGTCGCCGCCGGCGTCGGCGTGTTCTACCTCGAATGGATCTCCCGCACCTCATGACCGACGCACCTCTCGACGGCGGACCCGCCCAGCGCCTCCTCGGTCTCGACAGCTGGCACGCCGACTGGTCGGGTCTCCGGGTGGCCGTCCTCGGGCTGGGGGTCACCGGCTTCTCGGTGGCCGACACCCTGACCGAGCTCGGCGCACGCGTCGTGGTGCTCGCGCCGGCCGTCGACGACGATCGCGCCGAGCTCCTCGACCTGATCGGGGCGGAGCTGCTGATCGAACCCGAGATGTCGACCGCTCCGGAGGCGCTGGTCGCCTTCGCCCCCGAGGTCGTCGTCGTCTCGCCGGGATTCGCGCCGCACCACCCGCTCGTCCGCTGGGCGAACGAGAGCGGGGCAGCCGTCTGGGGCGACGTCGAGCTGGCGTGGCGCGTCCGCGACAAGACCTCGTGGGTCGCCGAGTGGCTCCTGGTCACCGGCACCAACGGCAAGACGACCACCACGCAGCTCGCGACGGCGATGGCCGTCGCCGACGGCAGGCGGGCCGCTGCGGTCGGAAACATCGGCGTGCCGGTGCTCGACGCGGTGCGCGACCCCGAGGGTCACGATCTGTTCGTCGTCGAGCTCTCGAGTCACCAGCTGCACAGCCTGCCGCTCGACGGCCCCGGCGCGCTGCGGCCGCTCGCGGCCGTCTGCCTGAATCTCGAGGACGACCACCTCGAGTGGCACGGGGGCGCCGACGCCTACCGGGACGCGAAGGCGAAGGTCTACTCGAACGCCGTCCGCGCCTGCGTCTACAACAAGGGCGACGACGCCACACGGCGCATGGTCGAAGACGCCGACGTCGCCGAGGGCTGCCGTGCGATCGGCTTCGGCCTGTCGGCGCCCGGTCCGAGCGACTTCGGCGTGGTGTCCGGCGACGACGGGGGAGTCCTCGTCGACCGTGCGTTCCTGGCGGCCCGCCGGACGAGCGCGCTCGAGCTGACCACGACGACGGCCCTCGACGAGGTCGGCCTCGGCGCCGATCACCTCGTCGCCGACGTGCTCGCGGCCGCCGCACTGGTCCGGGCCGCGGGTGTCGACCCGGTGTCGATCAAGACCGCGCTGGCGGGGTTCCGGGTCGACCACCACCGGATGGAGGTCGTGGGCGAGGCCGACGGCGTCACGTGGGTGGACGACTCGAAGGCGACGAATCCGCATGCGGCGCGCGCCTCCCTTGCTGCCTTCCCGTCGGTCGTGTGGATCGTCGGCGGCGTGTTCAAGGGCGTCGACGTCGAACCGCTCGTCGAGGAGTCCGTCGACCGGGTCCGTGCCGCGGTCGTGATCGGCACCGACCGGCTGGGCATCGTCCAGGCCTTCGCGCGACACGCGCCCGACATGCCCGTCTTCGAGGTCGAGGCGACCGACACTGAGCAGGTGATGCCGACGGCCGTGAGGCTGGCGGCCGAGGCCGCGCAGGCCGGCGATGTCGTCCTGCTGGCCCCGGCGGCGGCATCGTTCGATCAGTTCAGCGACTACACCGCGCGCGGCAGGGCATTCTCCTCCGCCGTCCACGACCACTCGGGAGGCACGGCCGATGGCCCATCCACCGTCCAGCCTCCCGCGTCGCCGCTTGGCTGACCTCACCGGGCGCCGCTCCCGCCCGACGACCGATCCGGGTGCCGACACCGACTCGACCGACCCGTCGGGGCGCCCCGCCGCGGCGGTCGTCGCGGTGAAGCGTCTGTTCGCGGCCGAGACCGGCTCGTTCTTCGTGATCCTCGGCACGACCCTGTTCCTCGTCGTCCTGGGTCTCGTCATGGTCCTCTCGTCGTCGTCGGTGGAGTCGTACATCGCCTCCGGTCAGACCTCGTTCTTCGGATCGTTCGTGCGCCAGGGGATCTACGCCGCGGTCGGCATCCCGCTGATGCTGATCGTCTCGCGCGTCCCCATCTGGTTCTGGAAGCGCTGGGCATGGCAGATCCTCGGCGCGACCCTCGTGCTCCAGCTGCTCGTCTTCACCGGTCTCGGCATCGAGGTCGGCGGCAACCGCAACTGGATCGACCTCGGCTCGTTCACCGCTCAGCCGTCCGAGGCCGTCAAACTCGCCCTCGCCATCTGGCTCGGCATGATCCTCGCCGTCAAGCGCGACCTCCTCGACGACTGGCGCCACCTGGCCATCCCGCTGGTGCCCGTCGTGCTCGTCGCGGTCGGCCTGGTCGTCGCCGGAGGAGACCTCGGCACGACCATGGTCATGCTGCTGCTCGTGTTCGGGGCCGTCTGGTTCGCCGGCATCAAGCTGCGCTACCTGCTCATCCCCATCGCCCTCCTGGCCGTGGTCGTCCCGATGATCGCGTTCGGATCGGTGTCGCGCAACGACCGGATCGCGGCCTGGATGGCCGGCTGCAGCGACGACAGCGCCTATCAGGGCATCTGCTGGCAGTCCCTGCACGGCACCTGGGCGCTCGCCTCGGGCGGGCTCTTCGGGGTCGGGCTCGGCAACTCGAAGGCGAAGTGGTCGTGGCTGCCCGAGGCGGACAACGACTTCATCTTCGCCGTGCTCGGCGAAGAGCTCGGCCTGATCGGCGCGGTCGTCGTCCTGGCCCTCTTCGTCGTGCTGGCCATCGCGTTCATCAAGATCATCCGCAAGACGCGCGACCCGTTCGTGCGCGTCGTCACGGGGGCCATCGCGGCCTGGATCGTCGGACAGGCCCTCATCAACATCGCCGTCGTGCTCGGCCTGCTGCCGGTGCTCGGGGTGCCCCTGCCGTTGATCTCGGCGGGCGGGTCCGCTCTGATCGTCACCCTGGTGGCGATCGGCGTCGTCCTCTCGTTCGCCCGGTATCCGGAGGAGTCGGAGCCGAGCCCGACCGTCGGTCGTCAACGAGTAGGGTCTCTCCGGTGACGACGTACCTTCTCGCCGGCGGAGGAACCGCCGGGCATGTGAACCCGCTCCTGGCCGTGGCCGACCGCATCCGCCTCCGCGAGCCCGATGCCGTCGTGCTCGTGCTCGGAACGGCCGAGGGCCTCGAGGCGCGGCTCGTCCCGCTCCGGGGCTACGAGCTGCTGACCGTCCCCCGTCTGCCGTTCCCGCGTCGACCCTCGGCGGCCGCTCTGCGATTCCCTTCTCGGCTGGTCCAGGCGGTCCAGGGTGTTCGAGAGCTCCTCAGGCGACACCGCGTCGACGTCGTCGTCGGATTCGGCGGGTACGCGTCCGCCCCGGCCTACGTGGCGGCGTGGCGATCGAAGGTCCCCTTCGTCGTGCACGAGGCCAATGCGAAGCCGGGCATCGCGAACGTCCTCGGCTCGTACCTGACCTCGCACGTCGGAACGGTCTTCCGCTCGACATCGCTCCGTCACGGCCGCCAGGTGGGCATGCCGCTGCGCCACGAGATCGAGACCCTCGACCGTCGGGCCAGCCGCTCCGAGGCCGTGGCGGAGTTCGGGCTCGACGAGTCGAAGCCCACGCTTCTGGTCACCGGGGGGTCGAGCGGTGCGAAGCGCATCAACGAGACCATGTCGACGGCCGCAGCCTCCGTGCTCGGCGCCGGCTGGCAGATCCTCCACATCACCGGGGCGAAGTCGGATCTGGGGCCGAGCGACCTGCCCGACCACCACCTCCTGCGCTACTGCGACCGCATGGACCTCGCACTGTCCGCCGCCGACTTCGTCGTGTCCCGTTCGGGCTCGGCGACGGTGAGCGAGCTCACCGCCCTCGGTCTGCCCTCCGTGCTCGTGCCCTACCCGGTCGGCAACGGCGAGCAGCGCCACAACGCGACCGACGTCGTCCAGGCCGGAGGCGCGGTGCTGGTCGTCGACGCCGACTTCACACCCGAGTGGGTCGCCTCGACCCTCGTGCCTCTGCTCCTCGACCGTTCGCGGATCGCCGACATGGCGGTGCAGGCGTCGACGGTCGGAGTCCTCGACGGCACCGACCGCACCGTCGACCTCGTGGTCGACGCGGCGCGACCTCGAGACCGATCCACCGCCGACGCACCGGCGAGAACCCCCGCGACGAACGACGAGAACTCATGATCAAGCCCGACCTCAGCCAGCAGATCCCGACCGAACTCGGTCACGTCCACTTCGTCGGCATCGGCGGATCGGGCATGAGCGGCATCGCCCGGGTGTTCCTCGCGGCCGGGCACGAGGTGACCGGCTCGGACATCCGCGACACTCCCGGGGTCCAGGCCCTGCGCGATCTCGGCGCCACCGTGTCGATCGGCCACGACGCCGCCAATCTCGGCGACGCCGACACCCTCGTGGTGACCGGGGCGCTCTGGCAGGACAATCCCGAGTATCGGGCCGCCCTCGCCAAGGGGCTCCCCGTGCTGCACCGCTCGCAGGCGCTCGCCTGGCTGATCGGCGGTCAGCGCCTGGTCTCCGTCGCCGGCGCGCACGGCAAGACGACGTCCACCGGGATGATCGTGACCGCGCTCCTGGCGGCCGGCCGCGACCCCAGCTTCGTCAACGGGGGAGTCATCCAGTCCCTCGGCGTGAGTGCTCGGGGCGGCACGGAGGAGCTCGTGGTCGTCGAGGCCGACGAGTCCGACGGCTCGTTCCTGCTCTACGACACCTCCGTCGCGCTCGTCACCAACGTCGACGCCGACCACCTCGACCACTACGGCTCGCATGAGGCGTTCGACGAGGCCTTCGTGCAGTTCGCCGGTGCGGCTTCCGAACTCGTCGTCATCTCCAGCGACGACCCCGGCGCCCGCCGGGTCCGAGCCGCGCTCGAGCACTCGAACGTCGTCACCTTCGGACTCGACGCCGGGGCCGACGTGCGTCTGAGCGACGTCGCGACGGTCGGACCGGTGTCGTTCACCCTGCATCACGCCGGCACCGAGCGCCCCGTCCAGCTGAGGGTGCCCGGGGTGCACAACGCCGTCAACGCGGCGGGTGCCTTCGCCGTGCTGATCGGCCTCGGCGTCGACCCCGAGGCGGCGGTCGCCGGACTCGAGACCTTCGGTGGCACGGAGCGCCGCTTCGAGCTGCACGGCACCGTCGCCGGGGTCAGCGTCTACGACGACTACGCCCACCACCCGACAGAGGTGGCGGCGGCGCTGCAGGCGGCGCGGTCCGTCGTGGGCGACGGGCGGCTCATCGCCGTGCACCAGCCGCACCTCTACAGCCGCACCCGCATGATGGCCGGAGAGTTCGCCGAGACCTACGAGTCGCTCGCCGACCACACGATCGTCCTCGACGTCTACGGCGCGCGGGAGGACCCCGAGCCGGGAGTCACGGGCGCCCTGGTCTCCGAGCGCTTCGCCGACCCCTCGCGGGTCGACTTCGTCTCCGACTGGCAGGCCGCCGCCGTGCGCACGGCCGAGGTCGCCCGCGACGGCGACTTCGTCATCACGCTCGGCTGCGGCGATGTGTACCGCATCGTGCCGCAGCTGCTCGCCGCGCTCGACGCGGGCGCCGCGCCCGTCGATCCCGTGTCGGAAAAGACCGGAGCGTGACTCGACCGACCAGCCCCGGCGTCAGGGACCGGTCGTGAAGCGGCCCGAGGGATTCGACCCCTCGGCCCGCCCCGCGCCGAGATCCGACGCGCCGAACGGAGGCGAGACCCCGGGGGCTGCATCCGACGGGCCAGGCGAGGGATCCACCCCGGGTCGTCTGCGATCCCGGCTGGGTGCGCTGCGCCTCCCCGGTTCACGGGACGACTCGTCGCGACCGGTCGACCCCGGGGAGGAATCCGGCGCCGACGGGTCGGCATCGGCCTCGATGTCCGACCGTCGACCGTCGGGCGGCGACGGTGACAGCGCAGCGGATGGACCGCGGCCGACGAAGAGCGAGCCGTCGGAGCCCGTGAGCCTGCCGACGCGCGACACGTCGCGCGACGAGGCGCGTCGTCGAGCGTCCGACGCCCGGCGGGCGAGTCGGCGTGCGTCCCGGCAGAGGAGGCGCGTGGAGCGTCTCGAGGTCCGCCGCTTCACCCGTCGGTCGAGGCACCGTCGGGCGACCTGGACCTCGGTCGCGGTCGTGGCCGCACTGCTCGGAGCATCCGTCGGCGTCGCCGTCTTCTCGCCCCTCCTCTCGTTGCAGACGATCACGGTCGACGGCACCGACCGGGTCGACGCGGCCGCGGTGCAGGCGGCCGTCGACGACCAGCTGGGTACGCCTCTGGCCCGCATCGACTTCGACCGAATCACGCGCGAGCTGGAGGCGTTCCCGCTGATCGCCAGCTACGTGACCGAGACCGCGCCTCCCCACACCCTGGTGATCCGCATCACCGAGCGTCAACCCATCGCGACGGTGGCGGACGGCGACGCGTTCGAGCTCGTCGACCCGGCGGGCATCGTCGTGCAGCGCCTCGACGCGCGTCAGGAGGGCGTGCCCCTCGTCGACGTCGCCGGGGCCCCGCTCGACGGCACGGCCTTCCGTGCGTCGACGGAGGTGCTGCTGGCCCTGCCCGCCGCCCTCCGATCGACGGTGGACCGGGTGACGGCGTCGACGGCCGACGATGTGACGTTGACCCTCACCACAGGTCAGCGGGTCGTCTGGGGGAGCGACGAGCACTCCGACCGCAAGGCGGAGGTCCTCGCCGGTCTGATGGCCGATCAGGCTTCGAGAGACGCCTCCGCCTCGGTCGAGTACGACGTCTCGGCGCCCGACAACGGCATCATCCGACCCATCTGACCATGCCGTTCGCGACACGCCTGCCACGATGTTGTCGGGTCCCGGTCGCGGCACATACCTTGTGACTGCATAACTTGCATACCATGTACAACCTTAACCTTCAACTTACGAGTTAAGGTTTCAGCGGAGGCCCGGACGTGACAACGAACCATAACTACCTAGCCGTGATCAAGGTCGTCGGTGTCGGCGGCGGTGGCGTCAACGCCGTCAACCGCATGATCGAACTCGGGCTCCGCGGAGTCGAGTTCATCGCGATCAACACCGACGCCCAGGCGCTCCTGCTCAGCGACGCCGACGTGAAGCTCGACGTCGGACGCGAGCTGACCCGCGGTCTCGGTGCGGGCGCCGACCCCGAGGTGGGTCGCCGCGCGGCGGAGGACCACGCGGAAGAGATCGAAGAGGCCCTCGCAGGCGCCGACATGGTCTTCGTCACGGCGGGTGAGGGTGGCGGCACCGGCACGGGCGGCGCCCCGGTCGTCGCGCGCATCGCGAAGTCGATCGGCGCACTCACCATCGGCGTCGTCACGAAGCCCTTCGGCTTCGAGGGCAAGCGCCGCCAGGCGCAGGCCGAGGCCGGGGTCGCCGCGCTGAAGGACGAGGTCGACACCCTCATCGTCGTCCCCAACGACCGTCTGCTCGAGATCAGCGAACGCGGCATCAGCATGGTCGAGGCGTTCGGCACGGCCGACCAGGTGCTGCTCGCCGGCGTCCAGGGCATCACCGACCTCATCACGACCCCCGGTCTGATCAACCTCGACTTCGCCGACGTCAAGTCGGTCATGCAGGGAGCCGGCTCGGCGCTGATGGGCATCGGCTCGTCGCGCGGTGCCGACCGGGCGATCAAGGCGGCCGAGCTGGCCGTCGCGTCGCCTCTGCTCGAGGCGAGCATCGACGGCGCCCACGGCGTGCTGCTCTCCATCCAGGGCGGTTCGAACCTCGGAATCTTCGAGATCAACGACGCGGCCCGCCTGGTCCAGGAGGCCGTGCACGCCGAGGCCAACATCATCTTCGGCGCCGTCATCGACGACACCCTGGGCGACGAGGTCCGGGTCACGGTCATCGCCGCGGGCTTCGACGGCGGAGAGCCCTCCACCAAGACGAAGGAGCGCCGCTCGAGCTTCGTCGAGTCCGAGGCTCCCGCGTCGGCGTCCGTCCCCGGCGTCTCCGCCATCGCCGACAGCGGTGCGACGCACGACACGCCGTCCTGGAAGCGCCCCGACGACACCGCGTCCACCCAGGCCGCCGACCCCGTCTTCGACGACGGAGACGACGACCTGGACGTGCCCGACTTCCTCAAGTAGGGGTGTCGGTCGAACCCGCCGTCGGCGGTGACCTCGAGGCTCGCCTCGCCCGGGTCGCCGCCGACGTCGGCGATGCCGTCCGGGCCGCCGGTCGTCGGCCCGACGAGGTCACGACGATCGTCGTCACGAAGTTCCACCCGGCGGAGCTCGTCTGGAGGCTCTACGACCTCGGGGTCCGAGACGTCGGTGAGAACCGCCACCAGGAGGCGCAGGTCAAGGCGGCGGACCTCTCCGGTCTCGAGGGTCTCCGCTGGCACTTCGTCGGGCAGCTGCAGTCCAAGAAGGCGCGTCAGGCCCGTCGGTACGCCGCGGCGGTCCACTCGCTCGACCGGGCGAGCGTCGTCGACGCGCTGGCCGCCGACGACGGCGCACTCGTCGACGGGTTCGTCCAGGTCAACCTCACCGACGATCCGGGTCGCGGCGGTGTCGCACCCGCCGACGTCGAGGCTCTGGCCGAACGCATCGTGTCGACGCCCGGCCTGCGGCTGCGCGGCGTCATGGCCGTGGCCCCGCTCGACGAGCCGGCGCGACCGGCCTTCGCGCGCCTCCGGGACATCTCCGACCGGGTGCGTTCGATCGCGCCCGAGGCCGGCGACATCTCGGCGGGGATGTCCGGCGACTTCGCCCAGGCCGTCGCGGAAGGCGCGACACACCTACGAATCGGCACGGCAATCACGGGAATGCGGCCGCCTGCTCGTTAATGTCGGGGGAGACGTCCACGATCCGGAGGAAACACATGGCCAACCCGCTGCGCAAGACGATGGTCTACCTGGGCCTCGCCGACGAAGAACTCGAGTACGACGAGCAGACGCCCGCCGCTGCCGCTCCGACGCAGCCCGCCCGCCAGCCCTCCGCCGCGGCGACGTCGCCCGTGGCTCCGGTCGCCCCGGTGGCCGCACCGGCTCCCACCGCACCTCGCGCTCCCGTGACGCCCCTGCGTCGCGCCTCGACCACCACCACGACGAAGAACACGGTGCCTCACGACATGAACGAGATCCTCACGGTCCACCCGCGCGAGTACAAGGACGCCCAGGCCATCGCCGAGAGCTTCCGCGACGGGATCCCCGTCATCATCAACCTCTCGCAGATGACCGAGGCCGACGCCCGTCGTCTCGTCGACTTCGCGAGTGGCCTCTCGCAGGGGCTGTACGGCAAGATCGAGCGCGTCACCAACAAGGTGTTCCTGCTCTCGCCCGCGCACATCGCCGTCAGCGGCGAGCAGGCTGAGGTAGAGTCCGACATCGAGGCGTCCTTCTTCGCCCAGTCCTGACGGGTCGAGGCGCCGCCGCCACGCCGTCCTCTCTGAACGCGGTACGACCGCGCCGACTCGTGTGAGCTGATGACACCCCGATGATCGTTTCTCTGATCGCCACGATCGCCTACTACCTGCTGCTCCTGTTCTTCCTGATGATGTGGGCTCGCTTCGTCCTCGACCTGGCTCAGTCGTTCAGCCGCGGGTGGCGACCTCGCGGCCCGGTCCTCGTGCTCGCCGAGGTGACCTACACCGTGACCGACCCGCCCATCAGGGCGGTGCGGAAGGTGCTGCCGCCGGTGCGACTCGGCTCGGTCGCCCTGGACTTCGGCTGGAGTCTGATCATGCTCGCCGTCATCATCCTCATGAGCGTGACGTCCTACCTCCGCTGACGGCGGCACGCCGCGTCGCTGCACCCGCATCTCTGATGTTCGCTACGGTATACATGAACGTCGGGTGCCCCGACCGGCTCCGAGACTCCGTCCCGGCGTCTCGCGGCACCACAGCACGACCCATGCGACAGCACGACCCATACGTCGGTCACGCCACACGGCGACCGGTACAGACCACGATCGACTGAGACCACGATCAATCGATCCACGAGATTCACGAGGTGACGGCAATGGCTTTGACGCCTGAAGACGTAGTCAACAAGCGGTTCCAGCCGACGAAGTTCCGCGAGGGCTACGACCAAGACGAGGTCGACGACTTCCTCGACGAGGTGGTCGCAGAACTTCGTCGCCTCAACCAGGAGAACGACGAGCTGCGTCAGCGTCTCGACTCGGGCGAGTCCCGCGACGACGAGGGCCAGGCGCCTGCTCCGGTCTCCGCCGTCGCAGCGCCTGTCGCGCCGACTCCGGCCTCGGTCCCCGCACCCGAGCCCGCACCGGCCCCCGAGCCCGCCGTCGCCGCGGTCGTCGCACCCGCCGCGCCGGCCTACGTCGGTCCGTCGGCCGACGAGACCGAGAGCACCAACAACCTCCTGCAGCTGGCTCGCCGCCTGCACGAAGAGCACGTCCGCGAGGGCGTCGAGAAGCGCGACGCGCTGATCGCCGAGGGTCACTCCACCGCGGCACGCGTCGTTGCCGAGGGCGAGGCCAAGAAGCGCGAGCTCGTCTCCGACGCCGAGACCCGAGCCCGCGACGTCGTCCAGACAGCCGAGGCCGAGAAGCGCGAGACCCTCGAGAAGCTCGCCACCGAGCGCACGGGACTCGAGCGTCGGATCGACGACCTCCGCACGTTCGAGCGCGACTACCGTCAGAAGCTCAAGAGCTACATCGAGGGTCAGCTGCGCGAGCTCGACGGAGAGTCGACCGGCGAGAACCAGCCGGTCGCCCCCGCCAGCGCGCAGGGCTTCGGGTCCAACTAAGGTCTTGGCACCCGACACCCCCTCGACGAAGGTCAGCGTCCGCCTCCTGGCGGCGCTGGCCTTCGTCGCTGTCTGCGTCTACGCGGCAGACCAGCTCACCAAGCACCTCGTGACCACGACGATGACCGAGGGCAGCACCATCGACGTCGTCGGCACCTTCTTCCAGCTCCACTTCGTCAAGAACCCGGGCGCGGCGTTCTCTCTCGCCAGCGGTTCCACCTGGATCTTCTCCCTCGCCGCCGCGGCGGTCGTCGTGGCGATCATCGTCTTCGCCCGTCGCATCCGCTCGAGCGCCTGGGCCGTCATGCTCGGCATGCTCCTCGGCGGCACGCTCGGCAACCTCACCGACCGTCTCTTCCGCGAACCGTCGTTCGGCATGGGGCACGTGATCGACTTCCTGTACTTCCCGGACCTCCTGCCGGCCATCTTCAACGTCGCCGACATCTTCATCGTGTCGAGCATGGGCCTGCTGCTGCTGCTGACCCTCGTCGGGGTCAACCTCGACGGCACCCGTGTGCTCTCGAAGAAGAGGCAGCGCGAGCTCGACCGCGAGGCGGAGGACGCCGCGTCGACCGGCACCGCGCCTCCTGTCGACGCCCCGGTGGACCGCTCGTGAGCGAGTACCGTTCGCTGCCCGTGCCCGACGGTCTGGCAGGCGAGAGGGTCGATGCGGCCCTGGCCAAGCTGCTCGGCTTCAGCCGGACGTTCGCCGTCGAGGTCGTGAGCGCCGGAGGCGTGACCGTCGACTCCCGAACGGTCGGCAAGTCCGACCGGCTCGAGGCGGGCTCATGGCTCGAGGTCGAGTGGACCCCGAGAGAAGGCCCCTCGATCGTCGCGCTGGACGTGCCCGGCATGGGCATCGTCCACGACGACGACGAGATCGTCGTGGTCGACAAGCCCGTGGGGGTCGCCGCCCATCCGTCCGTCGGCTGGACGGGTCCGACCGTGCTCGGCGGTCTCGTGGCCGCGGGTTTCGCCATCGCGACCTCGGGCGCCGCCGAACGGGCGGGGATCGTCCACCGACTCGACGTGGGCACCAGCGGTCTCATGGTGGTAGCCAAGACGGAGCGCGCCTACACCGTGCTGAAGCAGGCCTTCCGCGAGCGGACGGTCGACAAGATCTACAACGCCGTCGTGCAGGGGCACCCCGATCCCCTGACCGGGACGATCGACGCTCCGATCGGCCGTCATCCGTCGTCGGACTGGAAGTTCGCCGTCGTCGTCGACGGGAAGCCCTCCGTCACGCACTACGAGACCGTCGAGGCCTTCCCCTCGGCCTCCCTGCTCGAGATCCATCTCGAGACCGGGCGGACGCACCAGATCCGCGTGCACATGTCGGCGCAGCGCCACCCCTGCGTGGGCGACACGACGTACGGGGCCGACCCGACGCTGTCCGCCAAGCTCGGGCTGACCCGGCAGTGGCTGCACGCCGTGAGTCTCGGATTCCGGCACCCGGGCACGGGCGAGCAGGTCGTCTACCGGTCCGACCATCCCGCCGATCTTCGACACGCGCTCGATGTCCTCGGTGAGAGTTAGGCTGTTCCTCCAGCAGTCAGATCCACCATCAGACGGGGAGCCTCTTGGCCTCGAGCAACGACTCATTCGTCCACCTGCACGTCCACAGCGAGTACTCGATGCTCGACGGTGCCGCGAGGGTCACACCGCTGGTCACGGAGGCCGCCGCGCAGGGCATGCCCGCCGTTGCGGTCACCGACCACGGCAACGTGTTCGGCGCCTTCGAATTCTGGAAGTCCGCGACCGACGCCGGCGTGAAGCCGATCATCGGCACCGAGGCCTACATCACACCCGGCACGCACCGCAGCGACAAGACGCGGGTGCGCTGGGGCGACGGCGGTCGTGACGACGTCTCGGGCGCCGGCGCGTACACGCACATGACCCTGCTGGCCGAGAACACCGGGGGCATGCACAACCTCTTCCGGCTGTCGTCGAGGGCATCGCTCGAGGGGTACTACTTCAAGCCCCGCATGGACCGCGAGCTGCTGTCCCAGTACGGCAAGGGGCTGATCGCCACCACGGGCTGCCCGAGCGGCGAGGTGCAGACCCGCCTTCGACTGGGTCAGTACGACGAGGCCGTCAAGGCCGCCTCCGACTTCCGCGACATCTTCGGGCGTGAGAACTACTTCGCCGAGATCATGGATCACGGTCTCGGCATCGAGCGGCGGATCATGGGCGATCTGCTCAGACTGGCGAAAGACCTCGATCTGCCCCTCGTGGCGACGAACGACCTGCACTACACCCACGAGCACGATGCGACGAGTCATGCGGCGTTGCTGTGCGTGCAGTCCGGCTCGACGCTGAACGACCCGAACCGCTTCAAGTTCGACGCCGACGAGTTCTACCTCAAGACCGCCCAGCAGATGCGTCACCTGTTCCGCGACCACCCCGAGGCCTGCGACAACACGCTGCTCATCGCCGAGCGATGCGACGTGCAGTTCAACACCTCCGCGAACTACATGCCGCGTTACCCCGTGCCCGAGGGTGAGACGGAAGAGACCTGGTTCATCAAAGAGGTCGAGAAGGGCCTCGTCTACCGCTACCCGAACGGGATCCCCGACGACGTCCGCAAGCAGGCGGAGTACGAGATCGGCGTCATCGCCGGCATGGGGTTCCCCGGGTACTTCCTCGTCGTCGCCGACTTCATCAACTGGTCGAAGGAGAACGGCATCCGCGTCGGGCCGGGTCGAGGCTCGGGCGCCGGTTCGATGGCGGCCTACGCCATGCGCATCACCGACCTCGACCCGCTGCGGCACGGCCTCATCTTCGAGCGGTTCCTCAACCCCGACCGCGTCTCGATGCCCGACTTCGACGTCGACTTCGACGACCGTCGCCGGGGCGAGGTCATCCAGTACGTCACCGAGAAGTACGGCGACGAGCGGGTGGCGCAGATCGTCACGTACGGCACCATCAAGGCCAAGCAGGCGCTGAAAGACAGCTCGCGGGTGCTGGGATTCCCGTTCGGGATGGGCGAGAAGCTCACGAAGGCCATGCCTCCGGCCATCATGGGCAAGGACATCCCGCTCACCGGCATCTTCGACAAGCAGCACGACCGGTACAAAGAAGCGGGCGACATCCGTGCGGTCGTGGAGTCCGATCCGGAGGCGCGCACGGTCTTCGACACGGCACTCGGACTCGAGGGCCTGAAGCGGCAGTGGGGCGTCCACGCCGCCGGTGTCATCATGTCGAGCGATCCGCTGCTCGACATCATCCCCATCATGAAGCGCGAGCAGGACGGCCAGATCGTCACGCAGTTCGACTACCCCGCCTGCGAGTCGCTCGGTCTGATCAAGATGGACTTCCTGGGGTTGCGGAACCTCACGATCATCAACGACGCCCTCGACAACATCAAGACGAACCGCGACTTCGACCTGGTGCTCGAAGACCTCGAGCTCGACGACGCCGGCGCTTACGAGCTCCTGGCCTCGGGCGACACCCTGGGCGTCTTCCAGCTCGACGGCGGGCCGATGCGCGGTCTGCTCCGCCTGATGAAGCCCGACAACTTCGAGGACATCTCGGCCGTCATCGCGCTGTACCGACCAGGACCCATGGGTGCGAACTCGCACACGAACTACGCCCTCCGCAAGAACGGGCTGCAAGAGATCACGGCCATCCACCCCGAGCTGGAAGAGCCCCTGTCCGAGGTCCTCGGCGGCACCTACGGTCTGATCATCTACCAGGAGCAGGTGATGAGCGTCGCGCAGAAGCTCGCCGGCTTCTCGCTCGGTCAGGCCGACATCCTCCGTCGTGCCATGGGCAAGAAGAAGAAGTCCGAACTGGACAAGCAGTTCGCGGGCTTCTCGCAGGGCATGGCCGACAACGGCTACTCGCCGGAGGCCGTGCAGAAGATCTGGGACATCCTGCTGCCGTTCTCCGACTACGCGTTCAACAAGGCGCACTCGGCGGCCTACGGCGTCGTCTCGTACTGGACGGCCTATCTGAAGGCGCACTACCCCGCCGAGTACATGGCCGCGCTGCTGACGAGCGTCGGCGACTCGCGCGACAAGCTCGGTCTCTATCTGAACGAGTGCCGACGGATGGGCATCAAGGTGCTGCCACCGGACGTCAACGAGTCGATCGGGTTCTTCGCCGCCGTCGGCGACGACATCCGCTTCGGCATGGGCGCCGTGCGCAACGTGGGGTTCAACGTCGTCGACCACATCATCGCGGCCCGCCAGAAGGAGGGCGCGTTCACGACGTTCCACGACTTCCTGCGCAAGGTGCCGCTGCCGGTCACCAACAAGCGCACGGTCGAGTCGCTGGTCAAGGCCGGAGCCTTCGACACCCTGGGCTCGACTCGACGGGCGCTGGTCGAGGTCCACGAGTCGGCGGTCGAGGCGGCGGTCAGCGAGAAGCGCGCCGAGGCGAACGGCCAGGTCGGCTTCGACTTCGACAGCCTGTGGGACGAGCCGGCCGACGTGCAGCAGGTGCCCGAGCGACCGGAGTGGTCGAAGCGCGACAAGCTCGCCTTCGAGCGCGACATGCTGGGTCTCTACGTGTCGGACCACCCGTTGGCCGGGCTCGAGCTGCCCTTGGCGAAGCACGCCCAGACGACGGTCACGGATCTTCTGGCGAGCGACGCCTCGATGGACGGCGAGACCGTCACCATCGCGGGGCTGATCACGAGCGTGCAGCACCGGGTCGCGCGCAACAGCGGCAACCCGTACGGCATCATCACCGTCGAGGACTTCGGCGGTGAGATCACCGCGATGTTCCTGGGCAAGACCTATCAGGAGTTCGGCCCGACGCTGGTCGGCGACTCCATCATCGTCCTCAAAGGCCGGGTCAGCCTCCGCGACGACGGCATGAACCTCCACGCGGTCAGCATGTTCAGCCCCGATCTCGGCGCCGGCGTCAACCACGGGCCCCTCGTGCTGCAGATGCCCGAGTACCGTGCGACCACCGACACGGTGACGGAGCTGGCCGCGGTGCTCGGGCGCCACTCCGGGGGCACGGAGGTGCGCCTCCGTCTGCTCAAGGGCGACAACGCGCGCACCTTCGAGATCCCCATGCCGGTCGACATCACGGCCGACCTGTTCGGCGAGCTGAAGAGCCTGCTCGGCCCGGGCTGCCTGGTCTGAACCGGGCCACCGGTCGGTCGGTCGACCGGTGGCCCGGTCCTACTGGTCGACCGGCCGGCCGGGTGTGAGGTATCGGCGGTCGTGGTAGAGCAGGGCGTCGTCGTCGAGACCCGTTCCGCCGCCTTCGACACGGACCACGACGACGGCGTTGCCCTCGACGGGGAGTCGCTCGACGATGCGACCGCTGAACCAGGCCGTGACGCCCCGCATCAGTGGGAGTCCACCGGGCCCCACGAGCCAGTCGTCGTCGTCCGCGAAGCGCATCGCCGCCGGCCCCGCCATGCGCCGAGCAGCCTGCTCGTTCCGCGCGCCGAGCAGATGCACGATCACATCCTCGACCTCGGACACCGCACGCCAGGAGCTGGCCGTGCGGGCCATGTTGAAGGTCGCCAACGGGGGACTCGCGGCCAGAGAGGCCAGGGAGGTGGCGGTGAAACCCACCGGGCTCCCGTCGGACGCGCGGGTCGTCACGATGGCGACCCCGGCGGCGTGGCGGCGGAAGGCCTCGCGGAAGGCGAGGACGTCCTCGCCCGGCGATTGGGCGGGGCGGGGGTCCGCCTGCTGGGGCTCCGTCATGACAGGGGTGCGCCTCCTCGGCTTCGAGCGTCGTCTCCGGCGGTGCCCTCAGGACCTCGAGGCGGCACCATGACTAGGCTGGGGCGGTCATGATCCAGACCACAGACCTCCGCGGAACACACCCTACCCACGCCGACCTCCTCGACCTCGTACCCCGTGCGCGGGCGGACGTCAGCACCGCCTCGGAGGCCGCGGCGCGCCTCGTCGCCGATGTCCGAGAACGGGGCGCCGACGCGCTGCGCGATCAGGCCGAGCGCTTCGACGGCGTCCGCACCGAGACGTTCCGGGTGTCGGCCGACGAGATCGCCGCCGCCGTCGCGGGGCTCGATCCGCTCGTGCGCGAGGCGCTCGAGGAGTCCATCGCCCGCGTCACCGAGGGCAGTCGGGCGCAGATCCCGGCGGGCACGGTGACCCGGCCCGCCGACGGCGCCGTCATCGAGCAGCGCTGGCAGCCCGTGACCCGCGCCGGCGTGTACGTGCCCGGCGGCAAGGCCGTCTACCCCTCGAGCGTCGTCATGAACGTCGTGCCGGCCCAGGTCGCGGGCGTCGAGTCGATCGCGGTGGTGAGTCCCGCCCAGCGCGAGTTCGGCGGCGGGGTCCACCCGGTCATCCTCGGCGCCGCAGGGCTGCTCGGCGTCGACGAGGTCTACGCCATGGGCGGGGCGGGGTCGATCGGCGCGTTGGCCTACGGCGTTCCCGAGATCGGCCTCGAGCCGGTCCAGGTCATCACCGGGCCGGGCAACAACTTCGTCGCGGCGGCCAAGCAGATCGTCCGCGGCCACGTCGGGATCGACGCCGTCGCCGGCGCCACCGAGATCCTCGTCATCGCCGACGGCTCGGCCGATCCGGTGCTCGTCGCCGTCGACCTCATCAGCCAGGCCGAGCACGACGAGGAGGCCGCCGCCGTCCTCGTCACCGACTCCGCCGACCTCGTCGACGAGGTGCGACGCGAGCTCGAGCGCCTGGTGCCCCTGACGATGAGCGCCGAGAGGGTCCGGGTGGCCCTCGCCGGGCGGCAGTCGGCCCTCGTCATCGTCGACGACATGACGGCCGCCGTCGCGTTCAGCAACGCCTACGGCCCGGAGCACCTCGAGATCCAGACCCGCGACGACGAGGCCGTGCTGCGTTCGATCACGAGCGCCGGCGCCGTCTTCGTCGGGAGCAGCACGCCGGTCAGCCTGGGCGACTACCTGGCGGGCTCGAACCATGTCCTCCCGACCGGCGGCCAGGCGCGCTTCTCGTCGGGTCTCGGCGCCTACACGTTCCTGCGTCCGCAGCAGATCGTCCGCTACGACGAGTCGGCCCTGGCCGTCGTCGCCGACCGCCTCGTCGCCCTGTCGCGCGCCGAGCTCCTGCCCGCGCACGGCGAGGCCGTGGCGGCGCGCATCCGACGCCCCTGACCCGCGCCGCCGGTTCCTCCCCTCGACAGGGGAGGCCCCTGCTCCCAGTACGCTGAGGGCACCATGTTCTGTCCCTTCTGCCGTCATCCCGATTCCCGCGTCGTCGACTCGCGCACCAGCGACGACGGCACGTCCATCCGGCGACGCCGCCAGTGCCCGCACTGCAGTCGGCGTTTCAGCACGACCGAGACGGCCAGCCTCAACGTCGTGAAGCGCAACGGGGTGCTCGAGCCGTTCAGCCGCGAGAAGATCATCTCCGGCGTGCGCAAGGCCTGCCAGGGTCGACCCGTGACCGACGGCGACCTGGCCGTCCTGGCCCAGCGGGTCGAGGAGGCCGTCCGCGCCAGCGGCACGTCGCAGATCGAAGCCAACGACATCGGCCTGGCGATCCTGCCCCCGCTGCGAGAACTCGACGAGGTGGCCTACCTGCGGTTCGCCAGCGTCTACCAGGCGTTCGACTCGCTCGACGACTTCGAGGCCTCCATCGCGACGCTGCGCGAAGAGCACGCCGGGCGGCCCCGCACGACCCGATCGGTCGACGAATGACGACCCCGTACCGGCTCCTGTTCGATCTCGTCCTGTCGAAGCTCGACCCCGAAGACGCGCACCACCTGGCGTTCCGGGTCATCCGCGCCGTCCCCCGGGTCGGACTCGCGCCGCTCGCGAGGCGGTTCACCGCGCCGCACCCGTCGCTGGCCGTCTCGGCGCTGGGTCTCCGCTTCGACTCCCCGTTCGGCGTCGCGGCGGGCTTCGACAAAGACGCCCGAGGCATCGCCGGGCTCGGAGCGCTCGGCTTCGGGCACGTCGAGGTCGGCACCATCACCGCCCGGCCGCAACCCGGCAACGAGCGCCCTCGGCTCTTCCGGCTCGTCCCCGACCTGGCGGTCGTCAACCGCATGGGGTTCAACAACGGAGGCGCGCAGCAGGCCGCGACGGAGCTCGCCAAGGCACGGAGCGCCTCCCGCCGTCCGGTCGTCGGGGTGAACATCGGCAAGAGCCGTGTCGTCGACGTGGACGACGCGGTCGACGACTACCTGGTCAGCACGAGGCTCCTCGCGCCGTTGGCGGACTACCTGGCGGTCAACGTCAGCTCGCCCAACACGCCGGGCCTCCGGGGGCTCCAAGAGCTGGATCGACTGGGCCCGCTGCTCAGCGCGGTCGCCGAGGCAGCAGGGTCGACTCCCGTCCTGGTGAAGATCGCGCCCGACCTCGACGACGAGGGCATCCGCACGATCGGCCGACTCGTCGGCGACCTGGGGCTGGCGGGGGTGATCGCCACGAACACGACGCTGTCGCGCGAGGGGCTCGAGACCGACGCGAGCGTGGTCGAGGCGGCCGGTGCCGGGGGGCTCTCCGGTGCGCCCCTGGCGGCACGTTCGCTCGAGGTGCTGCGACTGCTCGTCGACGCCGTGCCCGAGGGCACCTGCATCATCTCCGTCGGGGGAGTCACCTCCGCCGCCGACGTCGACGAACGGCTGCGCGCCGGTGCGACTCTGGTCCAGGGGTACACCGCGTTCCTCTACCGGGGTCCGCTCTGGGCCCGTCAGATCAACCGGGGCCTCCGCAGGCTCCGCTCCCGTCGTTGACGTGGGCGTGATCGGACCGTCGGTCGCCTGATCGGCCGTCACGGCCCCGCACGACGACGCCGCCCCTCCTCTCGATTCTCATCGGGAGGAGGGGCGGCGTCGTGGAGTCGGAGAGGCGTCAGACCGTCGGGTACTGACCGCGCTTGATCTGCGGCTTCGGCATGCGCATGGGCTTCATCTGCATGGCCCGCATGGCGGCGTACCACTTGTTGCCCCGCTGGACGTTGCCGGCACCGTACTTCTCGGTGAGCTTCGACGTGACCAGGCGACCCACCACGAGGCAGTCGATCACGGCGACGATGAAGAAGCCCCAGAGGACGAAGAGGGTGATCATCTGGATGGCGGCCACCTGGATGATGCTCATCACGATGACGAGCACCATGATCGGGATCATCGCCTCGCCGACGCTGTACCGCGCGTCGACGTAGTCGCGGATGAACTTGCGCTGCGGGCCCTTGTCGCGTTCGGGGAGGAACTTCTCCTCGCCGTTGGCCATACCCACACGCTGCCGCTCGCGTACCTCGGCGAGGCGGGCCCGCTGGGCCTTCTGCGCCTCCTTGCCGGTGGCGACCAGAGGACGTCGGTTCGCCTCCTCGCGCTCGCGCCTGGTCGGCGTCGGGCGACCCTTGCCGATCGTCGTCGATTCGGGGTCGACGACCTGCGTCGACGAGTCGGTCTTGTCTTCTGCCTTGGCCACGGATATTCCTCGGGGTTGAACGAGTTCCTAAGATTACCTGCATGACCGACTCGCAGCACCCCGTCCGACCGACCGACCCTCGTACTGTCAGCGAACTCGCGGAGGCCGTGCACGCCGGGCTCCCATCGACGATCGCCGATCTCTCGTCGCTCGTGCGCATCCCCTCCGTCTCGTGGGACGCCTTCGACCCCGCCCACGTCGCGGAGAGCGCCGAGGCCGTCGCCCAGCTGGTCCGCGAGACGGGCCTCTTCGACGAGGTGACGGTCAGCCGGGCTCCGATCGGCGACACCGGCGCGACCGGTCAGCCTGCCGTCCTGGCCCGTCGGGAGGCGCGCGACGGCAAGAAGACCGTCCTGCTGTACGCGCACCACGACGTCCAACCCCAGGGGGACGACGCGCACTGGGACACTCCGCCCTTCGAGCCCACGCTGAAGGGCGACCGCCTCTACGGTCGCGGTGCGTCCGATGACAAGGCCGGCGTCATGACCCACGTCGCCGCGCTCCGTGCCGTCCGCGAGGTCGTCGGCGACGACCTCGGCGTGGGCGTTGCCCTGTTCATCGAGGGCGAGGAGGAGTTCGGCTCGAGGTCGTTCGCGGACTTCCTCGCGCAGCACCGCGACCAGTTGGCCGCCGATGTGATCGTGGTGGCCGACTCCGACAACTGGAGCACCACCGTCCCGGCCATCACCGTGGGGCTCCGGGGCAATGTGACGTTCCGACTCACGGTCCGCACCCTCGCCCACGCCTCGCATTCGGGGATGCTCGGCGGTGTCGTCCCGGACGCCATGATGGCGATGGTGCGCCTCCTGGCCTCGCTCCACGACGACGACGGCGGCGTGGCCGTCGCCGGTCTCCGCAGCCGCGACGCGCAGCACCCCGAGCAGTCGGAGGAGACCCTCCGGGAGGAGTCCGGCCTTCTCGAGGGCGTCCGGACGATCGGACACGGCCCCCTCCTGAGCCGGGTGTGGTCGCAGCCGTCGATCACCGTCACGGGGATCGATGCTCCGACCGTCGCGAACGCCTCCAACACGCTCTCGCCCGAGGTGTCCGTCCGCATCAGCGCGCGCGTCGCCCCGGGGCAGCCCGCGGCCGAGGCCTACGAGGCGCTGCGCGAGCACCTGCTGACGGACCCGCCGTTCGGTGCGCATGTCTCGATCGACGACGTCGACACGGGGGACCCGTTCCTCGTCGACACGAGCGGGCCGGCGATCGCCGACGTGACCGTGGCGATGACCGAGGGCTGGGGCGAGGCGCCGGTCCAGACCGGCATCGGAGGCTCGATCCCGTTCATCGCCGACCTCGTGAAGACCTTCCCGCACGCGGAGATCCTGGTGACCGGCGTCGAAGACCCCGACACCCGCGCGCACAGCCCCAACGAGTCGCAGCATCTCGGGGTGCTCCAGAAGGCCATCCTCACAGAGGCCATCCTCATCGCACGACTCGACGCCGAGATCCGCTGACCGGATCATCGACCCGGGGGAACAAATCCCCGGGTCCGCTGCTTACACTGGTCGACGAGGAGTGCAGAGCACTCGCACCCGCTTGAAGGAGGCTCCATGACCGACACCGCGACCCCCGTCGTCGAGACGGCCGTTTCGACCGAGACGCCCGCCCACGGCGTCAAGCTCACCGATACCGCAGCCGGAAAGGTCAAGAGCCTCCTGATGCAGGAGGGGCGAGACGACCTGCGTCTCCGTGTCGCCGTCCAGCCCGGTGGCTGCTCCGGTCTGATCTACCAGCTCTACTTCGACGAGCGCCTGCTCGAGAACGACGCGACCGTCGACTACGACGGTGTCGAGGTCGTCGTCGACAAGATGAGCGTGCCGTACCTCGACGGCGCCGCCATCGACTTCGAGGACACCATCCAGAAGCAGGGCTTCACGATCGACAACCCGAACGCCCAGGGGAGCTGCGCCTGCGGCGACAGCTTCCACTGACGCTCGACCCGTCACCGCTCCTCGTCGGGGGCCGCCCTCAGGGGTGGTCCCCGACAGGCGGTTAATGGTTCGGCGTCGAACATTGCGGCGTGCTGTGTACTGAGGTCGGTGCAACCTGCGAGTAGGCTAGGGAAGTCCCCGTCCAGACTGGGAGCACCCCCCGAAGTCGCGTCATCCGAGAGGTAACAGTGCGTTCTCACCGCCGTAATCGTTGGGCCGCCATTCCCGTGGCAGCCGTCATGGCCCTCGTCCTCGCAGGCTGCACGCAAGACCAGCTGCAGGGTTGGCTGCCGACCGAGCCGGGCACCACGAACCACGTCGACAGCATCATCGGCCTCTGGGTCACGTCGTGGATCGTCCTCCTCATCGTCGGGTTCATCGTGTGGGGTCTCGTCATCTGGGCGTCGATCGCCTACCGCCGCCGCAAGGGCCAGACCGGCCTCCCCGTGCAGCTGCGGTACAACCTCCCGGTCGAGATCTTCTACACGGTCGTCCCGCTCATCCTGGTGCTCGGCTTCTTCGCCTTCACCGCGCGCGACCAGGCCGCCATCGAGGCGCCGACCGCGAGCCCCGACGTCAAGATCGACGTCTACGCCAAGCGCTGGGCCTGGGACTTCAACTACATCGATCAGCAGAACGAAGACGAGAGCACCTACTACCAGGGCATCCAGGCCCAGGAGGAGGCGGACGGAACGGTCGACGAAGACCAGCTCCCCGTGCTCTACCTGCCCGTCGGCAAGTCCGTCGAGATCGAGCTCAAGTCGCGGGACGTCGCGCACTCCTTCTGGGTCGTCGACTTCCTGTACAAGAAGGACACGATCCCCGGCAAGACCAACTACATGTACTTCACGCCCAACAAAGAGGGCACCTTCACCGGCAAGTGCGCCGAGCTCTGCGGCGAGTACCACTCCCTGATGCTGTTCAACGTCAAGGTCGTCAGCCAGTCCGAGTACGACGCCTACCTGCAGACGCTCGCGGACGACGGCAACACGGGTCTGCTCGGCGACGAGTACAACACCAACACCAACCAGCCGGACAACGAGGCCCCTGTGGCCGCCGGCACCGAAGACTCCGAGAAGTAAGGCACGGTCGATGAGCTCAGCCACCGCCACCCGCCCCACCGGCGGAACATCCTCCTCCGGCCCGAACTTCGGTGCCTCGAAGGTCGGACGCAAGGGCAATGTCGTCGTGACGTGGATCACGTCCACCGACCACAAGACCATCGGGTACATGTACCTGATCGCGTCCTTCCTGTTCTTCTGCCTCGGCGGAGTCATGGCGCTGATCATCCGGGCGCAGCTGTTCGCCCCGGGTCTCGACGTCATCCAGACCAAAGAGCAGTACAACCAGCTCTTCACCATGCACGGCACGATCATGCTGCTCATGTTCGCGACGCCCCTGTTCTCGGGCTTCGCCAACGTGCTGATGCCGCTGCAGATCGGTGCTCCCGACGTCGCCTTCCCGCGACTCAACGGCTTCGCCTTCTGGCTCTACCTCTTCGGCTCCCTCATCGCCGTCGCCGGGTTCCTCACCCCCCAGGGCGCCGCGTCGTTCGGCTGGTTCGCCTACGCGCCATTGTCGGATACGACGTTCTCGCCAGGCCTAGGTGGAAACCTCTGGGTGTTCGGTCTCGGTATGACCGGTTTCAGCACGATCCTGGGTGCTGTCAACTTCATCACGACCATCGTCACGATGCGCGCGCCCGGCATGACCATGTGGCGCATGCCGATCTTCACCTGGAACACGCTCATCACGGCGATCCTCGTGATCATGGCGTTCCCCGTGCTGGCTGCGGCCCTGTTCGGGCTCGGCTTCGACCGCGTTTTCGACGCGCAGGTGTTCAACCCGGCCAACGGTGGAGCCATCCTCTGGCAGCACCTGTTCTGGTTCTTCGGGCACCCCGAGGTCTACATCATCGCCCTGCCGTTCTTCGGCATCATCAGCGAGGTGCTCCCGGTCTTCAGCCGCAAGCCGATCTTCGGCTACAAGACGCTCGTCTACGCGACGATCTCGATCGCTGCTCTCTCCGTCACCGTGTGGGCTCACCACATGTACGTGACCGGCTCGGTCCTGCTGCCGTTCTTCTCGCTGATGACCATGCTCATCGCGGTCCCGACCGGTGTGAAGATCTTCAACTGGATCGGCACGATGTGGCGCGGTTCGGTCACGTTCGAGACACCCATGCTGTGGGCCATCGGGTTCCTCATCACGTTCACGTTCGGTGGTCTGACGGGCGTCATCCTCGCGTCGCCGCCCCTCGACTTCCACGTCTCGGACACCTACTTCGTCGTGGCCCACTTCCACTACGTCGTCTTCGGGACGGTCGTCTTCGCCATGTTCTCCGGCTTCTACTTCTGGTGGCCGAAGATGACCGGCAAGATGCTCAACGAGCGTCTCGGCAAGATCCACTTCTGGATGCTCTTCGTCGGGTTCCACACGACGTTCCTCATCCAGCACTGGCTCGGCGTGATGGGCATGCCCCGTCGTTACGCGACGTACCAGCCCGAAGACCACTTCACCTGGATGAACCAGCTCTCGACCATCGGAGCCATGCTGCTCGGTGTCTCGATCCTGCCGTTCCTCTACAACGTGTACATCACGGCGCGTCGCGCTCCCAAGGTCGAGGTGAACGACCCCTGGGGTTACTCGCGATCGCTCGAGTGGGCCACCTCCTGCCCGCCGCCGCGTCACAACTTCACCTCCATTCCCCGCATCCGCTCGGAGTCCCCGGCGTTCGACCTGAACCACCCCGAGGCCGGCCTGCCCGTCGGCATCGGCCCGGTGAAGGACGCCCCCGACGCTCCGACGTACGATGCAGCCAGCGACAAGGTGAAGTAGGCCCCGATGAAGACCAACGCAACGCTTTTCTGGATCCTCGCGATCTTCTTCTTCGCGATGGGCGCCGTCTACACGGTCTGGAACCTCATCGACACCGGTCAGGTGGAGTGGGCCGGTACCGTCGCCATCCCTCTGGCAGGCATGCTCAGCGTGTTCCTCGCCTTCTACATGAGCCGCTCGCACAAGGCTCAGGGTGGGGAGCTCGCGGAAGACCGTCTCGATGCCAACATCGACGACGGCGACCCTGAGCTGGGGCACTTCAGCCCGTGGTCGTGGTGGCCGATCATCCTGGCCTTCGCCTGTGGCCTGATCTTCCTGGCCTTCGCGGTCGGCATGTGGATCATCTACATCGGCGGCGCTCTTGTTGCGGTCGCTCTGGTCGGCTGGGTCTATGAGTACTACCGGGGTAACTTCGTCCACTGATCTATCTGCTCCATCTGAACGGCGTCCACAAAGTGGGCGCCGTTCGTGGTTTAACCGTGCGGAGTGACGGAAAGGGACTGGAAGTCGAACCGCGACGTCGCATGCGACGACAGGGCCGCTGCGGCAGTTTGAGGCAACCATCGATCGGCGGGCAGCTTGTGGCGCCTGGCCGCGAGCCCGCAGGCGGCCGCCAGTGGGGGCCTCCTCGCGTCCTGTTCTGGGTTCGGGGCATGGAAGCCGGCGAGTGGGTTGATCTCGAGTACCGGGCGTCCTCAAGCAGGGGAGTGGCCGGCGCGTCGATTTCGGCCCAGAACCGAGATCGATCGGCACGACAGGCATCCGACCGATAACGGCCAGAGCGACGAACGGAACGGGTCGTCGATGCGGACTGGTTGTCGTCATCGACGGCGCACACCGCCTGCCGAGAGACCCCGCGCATCTCATCGTGCCGGTGAACGGCCGGCCCTGCTGGCCCATTCCCGGTGCCTCGTCGTCAAGGCAGAGCACAGCACAGCCCAGCCCCTCTGCCACCGACTGCTGGTCGACAGTACGACCGAGGCCGGCCGTCAGGTCTGGGTCACGCGGAACGGCTGCATCTCCTGGCGGGTTGACCGCGACCATCAGTCATCGCCAGGGAGATCCCCTGTCCGCCCTCGAGAGGCCTCGTGACGGCTGCCCAATGCTTGCCGATGACCGGCACCACCGGCCGAAGCACGACATAGGCAGGCGGAAAGGGGCGGCAGCGCGTCAGAGGGTGCTGCCCAAGGCCGAACGGGCTTTTGCGGAAGCTGCGGCGAACCGGACAGCGACCCGGGGGCACGTGAGCTCGTAGCGGTCTCGGTCTTATCAGACGGTGCACTCAACTCATGGGGCGTCGCCTGGTGGCCACGTCGCCGCAACACCGTCCGGTTGTCTCGTATCGCGTCGTCTCGTCTCGCGTCGTCTCGTCTCGGAGTCGGTGCTCGCCGTCCGAGTCCGGATTCCCAGGATGAACGACTGAGGCCCGACCACCGCAGGGGTGGTCGGGCCTCAGGGGACTCGGGTCAGTGACCGTCGTTGTGCGGTGCCTCGATCTCGGAACGCTTCACCGGGGCGATGCGGTCTTCGAAGAAGAACGACGACATCGATGCCCGCAGACGCTGCACCGGCGTGATCTGACCGTTGGCGTTCGGACGGATCATCAGGGGCTCGTACTCGGTGAAGTTGAGCAGACGCCAGCGCTCGTACTCGTCGAGCTGCTCGTGGACCTCGACGTACTCGCCGCCGGGGAGACGGACGATGCGTCCCGACTCGTAACCGTGCAGCGCGATCTCGCGATCCTTCTTCTGCAGACCCAGGCAGACCCGCTTCGTGATCCAGAAGGCGATGAATGGTCCGAGGATCAGACAGGCCTGCACGGTGTGGATCACGTAGTTTAGGGACAGATGGAAGTGCGTCGCCATCAGGTCCGAGCTGGCCGCGGCCCACAGGCTCGCGTAGACGACGATGCCGGCGGCACCGATCGCTGTACGCGTGGGAGCGTTGCGAGGACGGTCGAGGATGTGGTGCTCGCGCTTGTCACCGGTGACCCAGGCCTCGAGGAACGGGTAGAGCAGGACGGCCAGGATGAAGATCACCAGGACGCCGATGGGCGCCAGGATGTTCATCGAGACGGTGTAGCCCCAGGCCACGAACTCCCAGTGCGGGGGCACCAGTCTGAGCGCACCGTCGGCGAATCCGATGTACCAGTCGGGCTGGGTACCGGCGGACACGGGGGAGGGGTCGTACGGACCGTAGTTCCAGATCGGGTTGATCGTGAACAGCGAGGCGATCAAGACGATCACGCCGAAGACGATGAAGAAGAACCCACCGGCCTTGGCGGCGAACACCGGCATGACCGGCACGCCGACGACGTTCTCGTTGGTCTTGCCGGGGCCGGCCCACTGCGTGTGCTTGTTGATGATCAGCAGCAGGAGGTGGACGCCGAGCAGGGCGATGAGGAGCGCGGGCAGGAGCATGATGTGCAGCGAGTAGAAGCGCGCCACCATGTCGGTGCCAGGGAACTCTCCGCCGAACAGCAGGTACGAGATCCACACGCCGATGACGGGGATGCCCTTCACCATGCCGTCGATGATCCGTGCGCCGTTACCGGAGAGCAGGTCGTCGGGGAGCGAGTAGCCGGTGAAGCCCTCGGCCATCGCGAGGACCCAGAGCGTGAAGCCGACGACCCAGTTGATCTCGCGGGGCTTGCGGAACGCACCGGTGAAGTACACGCGGAGCATGTGCAGCATGATCGCCGCGACGAAGAGCAGCGCCGCCCAGTGGTGGATCTGACGGAAGAGGAGCCCACCGCGGATGTCGAACGAGATGTCGAGCGTCGAGGCCATCGCGGCCGACATGTTCAAGCCCTTGAGGGGGACGTACGAGCCGTTGTAGTTGACCTCGGCCATGGACGGCTGGAAGAAGAACGTCAGGAACGTGCCCGAGAGCAGGATCACGACGAACGAGTACAGCGCGACCTCGCCCAGCATGAACGACCAGTGGTCGGGGAAGATCTTGCGACCGACCTCTTTCACGAGGCCGGACATGCTCGTACGCTCGTCGACGTAGTTGGCTGCGGCGCCGAAGAATTTGTTCGTCTTCGTCGGAGCGAACGCGGGGACCGTCGTCGTCGTGTTCGACGTCTTGGTCTCGGTCTCCGGTGCAGGGGTGGTGGTGATCACTTTTCGCGCTCCCAGTAGCTCGGGCCCACGGGCTCGTGGAAATCGCTCTGCGCGACGAGGTAACCATCGGCGTCGACTGCGATGGGCAGCTGCGGGAGAGGCCGTTTGGCCGGTCCGAAGATCACTTCGCAGTTGTTCTTCACGTCGAACGTCGACTGGTGGCAGGGGCAGAGCAGGTGGTGGGTCTGCTGCTCGTAGAGGGCCACAGGGCACCCCACGTGCGTGCAGATCTTCGAGTACGCGACGATGCCGTCGTACTGCCAGCCCTCGCGTCCTTCCGGAATGTTGAGGTCTTCCGGCTTGAGGCGCATCAGAAGGACTGCGGCCTTGGCTTTCTCTTCGAGCAGGTGCTCCGACTCGTTGAGGGTCTCGGGGATGACGTGGAACACGGAACCGAGCGTGATGTCGGAGGCTTTGATGCGGGCCCCCGACGGGTCCATCGCGAGGTGCGTCCCCTCCTCCCAGAGGGTGTGACGCAGGACCTCGTTCGGGTCTTCGGCGGGTGCGAGATCGCGGAACAGGACGACGGCGGGGAGCGGCGTGGCCACGAGGGCGCCGATCAGGCTGTTGCGGATGAGCGTGCGGCGGCCGAAGCCGGACTCCTGGTTGCCCAGTGCGAAGACCTCGACGGCCTTCTCGCGGGTCTCATCGGTGCCACGCGTCGAGTGACGCATCTCGGTGATCTCGCGAGCCGGCATCAGCGTCTTCGACCAGTGCACTGCACCGATGCCGATCGAGATCAGCCCGAGGGCGATGCCGAGACCGAGGAACAGGTTGTTCAGGCGGACCGAGTTCGAGTCTCCTGAGGTGATCGGGAAGGCGATGTAGGCACCGATTGCGGCGATGCTGCCCACGATGGAGAGGAAGAACCAGACGCTGACCTGACGCTCGGCGCGCTTCTCGGCCTTGGGGTCGATGTCGGTGACACGGTCGCGGTGCGGCGGCTCACCCGGGTTCTCGAAGACGTCGGCAGTGACGACGGCCGTGCCGGCCGACACCTGTCGAGGCTCGTGCCTCTCGACAGCCGAGCCCGCGGTGGGGGCCTCGTCGTCGTGCTGTGCCATGGGTTTTGCCTTTCGGTGAAGTACGGGAGAACGACTAGTTGGATCGGGCGGTGAGCCAGATGGTCACGGCGACGATTCCGCCGAGGCCGAAGATCCAGATGAACAGACCCTCGGCTACGGGGCCGAGGCTTCCGAGTTCGAACCCGCCGGGGGACGGGTTGTTCTCCAGGTACTTGAGGTACGTGATGATGTCGGCCTTGTCTTGGGGCGACAGGTTCATGTCGTTGAAGACGGGCATGTTCTGCGGGCCGGTGAGCATGGCCTCGTAGATGTGGTTGGAGTCGACCCCGTCGAGTGCGGGAGCGAACTTGCCCTCCGTCAACGCGCCTCCGGCGCCTGCGACGTTGTGGCACATGGCGCAGTTGATGCGGAAGAGCTCGGCGCCGTTGGTGGTGTCACCGTCGGCCTGGAGGTACTCCTCGGAGGGGATGCTCGGGCCGGGGCCGAGGGAGGCGATGTAGGCGGCCATGTCGGCGACCTGCTCGTCGCTGAACTGCGTGGGCTTCTCTTCGGCCTGCGGCCCGTTGAGCGCCATGGGCATGCGGCCGGTGCCGACCTGGAAGTCGACGGCGGCCGAGCCGACGCCGATCAGGCTCGGGCCGTCGGCCGTGCCGGCGGCGCTGAGGCCGTGGCACGTCGCGCAGTTCGAGGCGAAGAGCTTCTGACCCTCGTCGATGCTCTGCTGCGAAGCGACGGGGGCCACGTTCTCGTCGGCGGTGGCCGTCGACGAGAAGAGGGCGTACGCGCCACCGGTCGTGAGGAGACCCACGAGGATGAGGGACGCGGTCGCGAGCGGGCTGCGACGACCCGTCTTGGTCTTGCGTCGCGAGGACGAGGTTCGAGTGAACATGCTGTGTGAACGATCCAATGCCTATTTGAGGACGTAGACGACCATGAAGAGGCCGATCCACACCACGTCGACGAAGTGCCAGTAGTACGAGACGACGATGGCTGTCGTCGCTTCTTTGTGGCCGAAGTTCTTGACGGCGAACGCCCGGCCGATGGTGAGGAGGAACGCGATGAGACCGCCGATGACGTGCGCGCCGTGGAAGCCGGTCGTCATGTAGAAGGCGGAACCGTACGCGTTGGAGCTGAGGGTGACGTGCTCGGAGATGAGGTGCGCGTACTCGAACACCTGGAGGCAGATGAACGCCGAGCCCATGGCGTAGGTGAGGAAGAACCACTCGACCATGCCCCACTGGCCGACCTGGAACAGGCGGCCCGTTCGGCGCGACTGCATGCGCTCGGCTGCGAACACGCCGAACTGGCAGGTCACCGACGAGAGCACCAGCATGATGGTGTTCGTGAGGGCGAACGGCACGTCGAGCTTGGCCGTCTCGAACTCCCAGAGACCGGGCGAGGTGCTTCGCAGCGTGAAGTAGATCGCGAACAGACCCGCGAAGAACATGACTTCGCTGCCCAGCCACACGATGGTGCCGACGGCGACGGTGCTCGGTCGGTTGACGACCGGCCCGGAAGGTCTGGAGAGAGAGGTACTTGTCACGAGGTCCATTATGCCTGGAAACCTCCCCTGGGTTTGCGCAGGAAACCCCGGGTCGGGAATTTCTCTTGACGACGAGCTATAAGACGGGCTAGGCGGACGCCGCTAACCTTGCGGCATGACCAACGAGCTCTCCTGGCCCACGATCATCGAGTCCCTCCTGGCCCGTCGGGACCTCTCGATCACCGAGGCGACGTGGTCGATGGAGCGGGTGATGCTCGGCGAGGCGACTCCCGCTCAGCTGGCCGCGTTCCTCGTCGCGCTGCGCTCCAAAGGGGAGACGGTCGACGAGATCGTCGGCTTCCGCGACGCGGTGCTCGCCCACGCCGTCCCTCTGCCCGTCGACTCGCTGGCCGTCGACATCGTCGGCACCGGTGGCGACCGGTTCGGCACGGTCAACGTGTCGACGATGGCCTCCGTGGTCGTCGCGTCGACCGGTGTGCCCGTCATCAAGCACGGGAACCGCGCGGCGAGCTCGTCGTCCGGCTCGTCCGACGTGCTGGCCGCCCTCGGCATCGACCTGACCCTGTCGGCCGAGCGCGTCGCGGACGTCCTCCGGGAGGTCGGCATGACGTTCGCCTTCGCCGCGGCGTTCCACCCGGGGTTCGGGAACGCGGCACAGGTCCGGCGTGAGATCGGCGTGCCCACGGTGTTCAACTTCCTCGGTCCGCTGGTCAACCCGGCGCGCCCCGAGGCGAGCGCCGTCGGGGTGGCCTCGCTCGACAAGGTGCCACTGATCGTCGGCGTGTTCCAGACGCGGGGGGCGACTGCGCTGGTGTTCCGTGGCGACGACGGCCTGGACGAGCTGACGACCACCGGTCACAGCCACATCTGGGAGATCTCGACCGGGTCCGTGACCGAGCACGACTTCGATCCGCTCGAGCTCGGCATCCCACGAGCCGCCATCGCCGACCTCGTCGGCGGGGACGCGCAGCACAACGCCGACGTCGCCCGCCGGGTGCTCGCCGGCGAGACGGGACCGGTGCGCGACATCGTGCTGCTGAACGCCGCGGCCGGTCTGGTGTCGTACCGGCTCGCCGTCGACCCGTCGGAGCGCGACCGCCCCGTCGTCGCGCGATTCCGTGAGCAGCTCGCGGTGGCGGCCGAGGCGATCGACACGGGCGCGGCCGCTGCCAAGCTCGACGCGTGGGTGACGGCCACGAAGACGGCGTGAGGTCGCCCCGGGCGGCCGACCCGAGCCTCCTCGGCTCGATGGACGGGCTGACGGGGTCGATGGACAGGACGACCGCCTGAGACGCGGAACGGGCCCGCTCCCCGAGGGGAGCGGGCCCGTTCGTCGTCGGGACTCAGTTCACGTCGTCGTCGACCCAGTCGAAGGTCTTCGTGACGGCCTTCTTCCAGAGGCGCAGGGTGCGGTCGCGCTCATCGGCCTCGATGTTCGGAGTCCAGCGCTTGTCCTCCTGCCAGTTCTGACGCAGGTCGTCGAGGGTCTCCCAGAAGCCGACCGCGAGACCGGCTGCGTAGGCCGCGCCGAGCGCCGTGGTCTCGGCGACCACGGGGCGGACCACCGGGACGTCGAGGATGTCGGCCTGGAACTGCATGAGAGCGTCGTTGGCGGTCATGCCGCCGTCGACCTTCAGCTCGGTCAGGTCGACGCCCGAGTCGGCGTTGACCGCGTCGAGCACCTCGCGGGTCTGGAAGGCCGTGGCCTCGAGCGCCGCGCGGGCGATGTGGCCCTTGTTGACGTAGCGGGTCAGACCCACCAGCGCACCGCGGGCGTCCGAACGCCAGTACGGCGCGAAGAGGCCCGAGAACGCCGGCACGAAGTACACGCCGCCGTTGTCGTCGACGGTCTTGGCCAGCTCTTCGACCTCCGCCGCCGAGCCGATGATTCCGAGGTTGTCGCGCAGCCACTGGATGAGCGATCCGGTGACGGCGATCGACCCCTCCAGCGCGTAGTGCGGGGCGGCGTCGCCGAGCTTGTAGCCGAGCGTCGTCAGCAGACCGTTCTTCGAGTGGACGATCTCCTCGCCCGTGTTGAAGATGAGGAAGTTGCCGGTGCCGTAGGTGTTCTTCGACTCGCCCTGGTCGAAGGCGGCCTGACCGAACGTGGCGGCCTGCTGGTCGCCGAGGATGCCGGCGATCGGCACCTCGCGCAGCAGGTTCGAGGACTCGACCGTGCCGTAGACCTCGGACGAGCTCTTGATCTCGGGGAGCATCGACTTCGGCACGTCGAACGCCTCGAGGATGTCGTCGCGCCACTGGAGCGTCTCGAGGTCCATGAATAGGGTCCGCGAGGCGTTCGTCACGTCGGTGACGTGCACACCGCCGTCGACGCCGCCGGTGAGGTTCCAGATGACCCACGAGTCGGTGGTGCCGAACATGAGGTCGCCCGCTTCGGCCTTCTCGCGTGCACCCTCGACGTTCTCGAGGATCCAGACGATCTTGGTTCCCGAGAAGTAGGTCGCGAGCGGCAGCCCGACGATGGGCTTGAAGCGCTCGACGCCACCGTCGGCGGCGAGCCGGTCGACGATGGACTGCGTGCGGGTGTCCTGCCAGACGATCGCGTTGTAGACCGGCTTGCCCGTGGTCCTGTCCCACACGACGGCGGTCTCGCGCTGGTTGGTGATGCCGACGGCCTTGATGTTGTGGCGCGTGATGTCGGCTCGCGAGAGGGCCTGGCCGATGACCTCGCGGGTGTTCGTCCAGATCTCGAGCGGGTCGTGCTCGACCCAGCCTGCACGCGGGAAGATCTGCTCGTGCTCCTTCTGACCGGTGGACACGATGGTGCCCGAGTGGTCGAAGATGATGGCGCGGGTGCTCGTGGTGCCCTGGTCGATGGCGAGAATGTAGTCGTCGCTCACGGGTGTGTCTCCTTCGTCGTTGATGGTGTCGACCGTGGCGGGCCGGGTTCGCCCCGGAGGGGCGTGGGCCCGCCGCGATCAGCGATGAGTCGTGGGTTCGGGTCAGGCGATGGGGAGCAGCGCGCCCGAGACGACGGCGGCGAGGGCGCCACCGATCAGCGGGCCGGCGACGGGGACCCAGGCGTAGGACCAGTCGCTCGAGCCCTTGCCCTTGATGGGGAGGAAGGCGTGCGCGATGCGCGGGCCGAGGTCGCGGGCAGGGTTGATGGCGTAGCCGGTGGGCCCACCGAGGGAGGCGCCGATCGCGATCACGAGGAAGGCGACGGGGATGGCGCCGAGCTCGGCCGGGGTGCCGCCGTTGGTGAAGCCGATGACGACCAGCACGAATGCGAAGGTCGCGATGATCTCGGTGACGAGGTTCCAGCCGTAGTTGCGGATGGCGGGCCCGGTCGAGAAGACGCCCAGCTTGGCGGCGGGGTCGGGCTCTTCGTCGAAGTGGTTCTTGTACACGAGCCAGACGAGCACGGCGCCGATGATCGCACCGATCATCTGCGCGGCCAGGTAGACGAGGAACGCGACGAAGTCGATGTTGCCCAGGATCAGCTGCGCGAGGCTGACGGCCGGGTTGAGCGCCGCACCGGACGAGTACGAGACGGTGACACCGGCGAAGACGGCGAGGCCCCAACCGAAGTTGACCATCAGCGTCCCGCCGTTGAAGCCCTTCGACTTCGTGAGTGCCACGTTGGCGACGACGCCGCCACCGAGCAGGATGAGCATCGCCGTGCCCACCACTTCAGAGAGAAAAATCAGTCCCAGGTCCACGTCGACCTTCCTTAGTCGTCGGGCGGGCTGCGACTGTGCAACCCGCGGTGAGCGTGTGAGCACACACTAGTGCGGGGACGGCACACCATGACTGGCCGAATCAGGTGGTTTGCACACATGTGCACGGATGTCCGAGCGGAGTACTTTCGTGGAGGAATGAAGCGAGCCCGGTCGACGGGCTCCCATCACGAGGAGGACCTTCGATGAAGAAGCTCATCAACGATCCGGCGGACGTCGTCGCCGAGGCCGTCGCGGGATTCGGGGCGGCCCATGCCGACCTGGTCGTCGTGTCGCACGATCCGACGTTCGTGAGGCGCGCCGAGGGGCCGACGCCGGGCAGGGTGGCCATCGTGAGCGGCGGCGGCAGCGGACACGAGCCGCTCCATGCCGGGTTCGTGGGGTACGGGATGCTCTCCGCAGCGGTGCCCGGCCCCGTGTTCACCTCGCCCACCCCCGATCCGATCCTGGCGGCGACGTCGGCGGTCGACGGGGGAGCCGGGGTGCTCTACATCGTCAAGAACTACACGGGCGACGTGCTCAACTTCGAGACGGCGGCCGATCTCGCCGAGGCCGACGGCATCACCGTGGAGTCGGTGCTGGTCGACGACGACGTCGCCGTCAAGGACTCCCTGTTCACAGCGGGTCGTCGCGGCGTCGCCGGGACGGTCGTCGTCGAGAAGATCGCCGGTGCCTCCGCCGAGCGGGGCGACGACCTCGCCACCGTGGCGGCTCTCGCCCGTCGTGCCGTGGCCGCGACCCGATCGATGGGCGTCGCACTCGCCGCCGGCACCGTTCCCCACGCCGGCGAGCCCGGCTTCATGCTCGGCGACGACGAGATCGAGTTCGGCGTCGGCATCCACGGCGAACCAGGCCGCGAGCGCATGCCGCTGGAGCCGGTGGACGCCATCGTCGAGCGCCTGCTCTCGGCGGTGACCGATGACCTGGGCGTCGCAGCGGGCGACCGGGTGCTGCTCTTCGTGAACGGCATGGGCGGGACTCCCTCCATCGAGCTCTACATCGCATACCGCCGGGCGGGCGAGCTGCTCTCTGAGCAGGGGGTGACCGTGGCGCGCAGCCTCGTCGGCGACTATGTGACCTCGCTCGAGATGCAGGGGCTGTCGATCACCGTGACCCGGCTGGACGACGAGCTGACCGAGCTCTGGGACGCACCCGTCGAGACGGCCGCGCTGCGGCGCGGACGCTGACCGTGACAGCCCTCACCGACCACGAGAGGAACACCGAATGACACTGGACTCCACCTGGGTGCGCGCCTGGATCGAACGGACGGCGGAGGTGCTGACGACCGAGCGGCACACCCTGAGCGAACTCGACCGCCAGATCGGCGACGGCGACCACGGCGAGAACCTCGCCCGCGGATTCGCCGCCGTCCGGGAGCGCATCGGCCAGACGCCCGACGACGCGACGCCGGCGACTCTCGTCAAGCTCGTCGCCACCACCCTCATCTCGACCGTCGGGGGAGCGGCCGGCCCGCTTCTCGGGACGGCCTACCTCAAGGGAGCGGCGGCCCTGGGCGACGCGTCCGAGCTGGACGCCCGAGCGGTCGTCGCCCTGCTGACCGCGGCGCGCGACGGCGTGGTCCTCCGCGGCAAGGCGGAGACGGGCGACAAGACCATGGTCGACGCCTGGACCCCCGCCGTCGACGCGGCCGCCGCGGCAGCAGGGAGCGGCGCCCCTCCGGCGGACGTCCTCCGGGCCGCGGCCGACGCCGCCGCCGAGGGCGCCGCCGCGACCGAGCCGCTCGTCGCCCGCAAGGGACGGGCGAGCTACCTCGGCGACCGCGCCATCGGGCATCGCGACCCGGGAGCCCAGTCGTCGTCCCTCATCATCACCGCGGCCGCCGACACGGCGGCCGAGTCGAACAAGGAGTCGTAGAGCATGCCCACCATCGGAATAGTCATCGTCTCGCACAGCGCCAAGATCGCCGAGGGGGTCGTCGAGCTGGCGAGGCAGATGGCCCCGTCGACCACGCTCGTCGCCGCCGGCGGCACCGACGAGGGCGGGATCGGCACGAGCTTCGACCGCATCTCGGCCGCCCTGACGACGGCCTCGGCCGGCGGCGGAGCCGTCCTGCTCTGCGACCTCGGCTCGGCCATCCTCACCTCCGAGACGGTCGTCGACTTCCTCGACGATGCCGAGAAGGAGCGCGTGGTCATCGCCGACGCACCGCTCGTCGAGGGTGCGGTGGCCGCCGCGGTGGCCGCCGAGACCGGGGGAGAGCTCGCGCAGGTGGCCGCTGCGGCGTCCGGCGCGACCGGGATCGCCGATGTGCACGCCGACGAACGCGATCTGCGTGGCGGCGACGCCGTCGAGCGGTCGACGACCATCGTCAACACCTCGGGGCTGCACGCCCGCCCCGCGGCCGAGCTGGTCAAGCACGCGTCCGCCTTCCAGGCCGACATCACCGTCAACGGCGTCGACGCCAAGAGCCTGCTCCGCATCATGGGTCTGAACGTCGGTGCGGGGTCGACCGTCGCGATCATGGCCACGGGACCCGACGCGGAGGCGGCGGTCGACGAGCTGATCGCACTCATCGACGACGGGTTCGGCGAGAGGGCCTGACCCGGGGAGGGCGATCGAGGAGGCGCGTCCCGAGAACCGGGGCGCGCCTCCTTCAGGTCGGACGGCGGCGCGAGTACCTGGCCAGCAGCACATCCTCGGAGGCGAGCAGGTGATCGAGGGTCATCCCGCGGACCGCCCCCGCGCCGGAGCCGGAGACGATGCGCGGGCCCTCGCCGGCCACGAGCGTCGGCGACACGGTCACGTTGAGCTCGTCGAGCAGATCGGCGTCGACGAGGTCGCCGAGCAGACTCGGGCCGCCCTCGGTGTGGATCTGCGGCAGACCCCTCTCGACGAGCAGGGCCACGAGGAGGCGCGGGTCGACCCGGTCCGCACCCCAGACCACCACGTCGGCCACGCCCTCGAGTCGCGACCTCGCGTCGCGCGGTGAGGATTCCGTCGTGACGACGAGGGGGCGCACCGGGGCCTCGGCGAACACGGCGCTCGACGGATCGAGGTCGAGGGAACCTGACACGATCGCGAACACCGGGTGATCGGGCAGGTCGTGCGACCGGCGCCAGGCCACGTCGTCGTCGTGCAGACGCATCGCGCCGTACCCCTCGGAGCGCACGGTTCCGGCGCCGACCACCACGACATCGCACACACGACGGAGCAGATCGAAGACGAGCAGATCGGCCGGGCTGCCGAGCCCTCCCGACAGGCCGTGGACGCTGGCGGAGCCGTCGATGCTGGACACGGCGTTCGCGCCGACCCGCGGGATGCTCCGGTCGACGGGGGAGAGGAGCGCCACGAGCGCCTCGTGGTCGAGCGGCTCGGGAGGGCCGGGGAGCACCCTCGTGAGGATCGGGGAGGTCATGAGCGCGCCTCCTCGGCGTCGGGGACCCCGCCGGCTCGAGGGGCGGACTCGGGGCCCAGGTTGTGCACCTCGCGGACGGGCTCGCGCCAGCCCGCGATGGCCTCGACCATGCGGACGGCGTCGACGGCCGCTCTGACGTCGTGCATGCGGACGATGCGGGCGCCGAGCATGATGCTCACCGTCGCCGCGGCCAACGAACCCGGCAGGCGGTCGGGCTTCTCTCGCCCGAGCGATTCGCCGATGAAGTCCTTGTTCGACACGGCGGCGAGCACGGGGTGGCCGAGAGCCGCGACCTCGGCGAGTCGGCGCGTCACGTCGAGGGTGTGCCGCGTCGTCTTGTTCAGATCGTGGCCCGGGTCGACCACGATGCGCTCGAGGGGGACGCCGTGCTCGAGGGCGAGGTCGACCCGCCGGCGGAGGAAGTCGATCACCTCGACGGTCACGTCGTCGTAGTGCGGACTCGGGTGGGGACGGCGCGGTGCGGCCAGGCTGTGGGTGATCACGAGCGTCGCGTCGCTGTCGGCGACGACGTCGGCCAGCCGTGAGTCGTGCAGCCCCGTGGTGTCGTTGATCACGCCGGCTCCGGCCGCGATGACCGCCTCGGCGACGTCGGCCCGGAAGGTGTCGACCGAGACGACGACGTCGGAGCGGGCCGAGAGGGCCCGGACCACCGGGAGGACCCTCTCGAGCTCTTCAGCACCGGGCAGCTCGGGCCCGGGCGCGAACGGCACACCGCCGATGTCGACCCAGTCGGCGCCGTCGTCGGCGGCCTGGACGGCGGCCGCGACGGCCCGGTCGAGGGCGAAGGTGGCGCCCTGGTCGAAGAACGAGTCGGGGGTGCGGTTCACGATCGCCATCACCGCGACCTGACGGGAGAAGTCGAACGTGCGCCGGCCGATCCGTCGCACGGGGGAGTGCAGCGGGGGGAGGAAGGGGGTCGTAGCGCCCTCGACCCACCGGTCGGGTGACGCCGTCACGCCGAGCGCCCGTCGTGCGGGGCGCCGATCAGCGCCATCGCCTCCGCCCTCGCCGCAGGGTCGGTCAGTGAGCCCCGGCTCGCCAGGGTCACCGTGCTGCTGCCGCTCTGGCGCGGCCCGCGGGTGGTGACGCAGCCGTGCGCGGCGTCGAGCACGACGAGCACCCCGGTCGGTTCGGCGCCGTCGCTCAGCGCCTGCGCGATCTCCTCGCCGAGACGCTCCTGCAGCTGGGCGCGCGACGCCACGGTGTCGACCAGGCGGGGGAGCGCCCCCAACCCGACGATCTCGCGCCCGGGCACGTAGGCGACGTGGGCGACGCCCACGAAGGGGAGCAGGTGGTGCTCGCACATCGAGCGGAAGCGGATGTCGCGGACGATCACGAGCTCGCCCGACTGCTCGGCTCCGGCGGCGACGACGCTGTCGCGGACGACCTGCGCGGCGTCCACTCCGACACCGGAGAAGAACTCCGCGTACGACTCGGCGACCCGTCGCGGCGTGGCCTCCAGGCCGGGGCGGGCGAGGTCCTCGCCGACGGCGGCCAGCAGCTCGCGGACGGCGGCCTCGATTCGGGGCTGATCGATCGGCGTCATGCCGACATCATCTCAGGCGGGACCGTGGGGTTCCCCGTCGTCGGGGTCGTGGGGGAGCGCTGCATGGTGGCGATGGCCCGGCGTGCGCCGCGCCTCCTTCATCTCCGCCTCGAACAGATGTCTCCTGCCGCCGGCGAGAGCATCACGAGCGTTCTTCTCGCTCTCGCGGAACAGCGCGTAGTAGCCGTCGTCGTAGTCCTCGACGATCTGGAAGGTCCATCGCCCGTCGATCACGTTGCGGCCGATCAGCTCCCGGTCGAGCCGGTCGGCGATCTCGCCGTGCCCGGCCGCCCGCAGCTTCTCGACGGCGTCGCCGAGGGCCAGGTCGGCCTTGCCGGTCAGCCGGTGGAATCCGTAGAGGAACCCTCGGGCCTGTTCGACGACCTCGAGGGCCGCCGAGAGCTCGCCGAGGGCGTCGACGGTCGCGTCGTCGAGGCCCTCCGGTCGGCGGTGCCGACCGTCGGGGCCGTCTCGCTCGTCGTCGTGTGCGTCGCGTGCATGGGGTGCGCTGGTCATGCGTCGAGCCAACACCGAGGAGGCGCGAGAGGGGTGTTCGAGATCGCCAAGCTGACATAATGTGCATTATCAGCGCACTGCTGAGTCGGCCGAGAAGGGGTCTCGGTCGAGGAACGACTCAGAGGATGCGGCGCAGCAGCGGCACGAGCGCCGCCGGTTCGACGGCGTCGTCGGCCGCGTCGAGTCCGTCGAGCTCGTCGATCGTGAACCAGCGCGACTCGAGGATGTCGACGCGTTCGTCGTCCGTCCAGCCGGCGTCGTCGATCTCGAAATGCGGCAGTCTGACGATGAAGAACTCGGCGTGACCGTGCGTGTGATCAGCGTCGTCCCACGGGACGACGAAGTCCTCGACGTACACGACGTCGCCCGGGTCGGTGATGATCTGACCGGTCTCCTCGCGGAGCTCCCGGATGGCCGCTTCGGCCTGGGTCTCACCCGGGTCGACTCCCCCGCCGGGTGTGATCCAGCGGGCGACGCCGCTGGTGTCGGGGGCCTTGGTCAGCATGAGCAGGACCCGGCCGTCGTCGTCGACGACTATCAACCGAGACGTCGCCCGGACGACCCGCTCGGTCATGACAGGGGCGCGAAGTCGCTCGTGTCTCCGACATAACGGGTGTGATCGGTCGGCACCGGGTCGACGGCCGCAGATGCGACCTCCGCCGCGAACTCGGCGACGTTGTACAGCTTGCCGGCGCTCTCCTTGCGCGACGAGATGGCGCCGGGGTTCGAGCGCTCGAGGAGGGTCGCCGTGATGGTGCCCTCGATCATGTCGCCGGAGACCACGACGAACTCGACGCCGGCCGCCTCGAGCTGCGGGATCATCGCGCGCAGGGCGTCTTCGCCGGCCCGCTTGCTGAGGGCGACGGGCAGGTACTCGGGCATCGTCTCGGTCGTCTCGATGAAGTGCGCCTGGTGGCTGGTGACGAAGACGACCCGCGAACCCGGGGCCAGCAGCGGCAGCGCGGCGGTCAGCAGCTCCACCTGGGCGTCGCGGTTGAGCTTGAGGGCGTAGTCCTCGGCCATGCCGCTCTCCATGCCGCCGGAGGCGTTCATCACGAGGATGTCGAGCCCGCCGAAGCGCTCGCCCACCGTGGCGAACATGCCCCGGACGCTCTCGGGATCGGTGAGGTCGGCCCCGATCGCGATGGCCTCTCCCCCGGCGGCCTCGATCTTGTCGACGAGCTGCAGCGCCCGGCGCTCTTTATTGCGGTAGTTGACGACGACCTTGGCACCGGCCTCGGCCAGGTACGCGATCGTGTCGGCGCCGATGCCGCGCGATGAACCGGTGACGAGGGCACGGGCGCCGGACAACGAGCCGGCGGCGAGGGGGTTGGACAAGGCGTACTCCTGACTGAGCGGGCGGAACGGGGTGCGGATGCTGCGGGGCGCCGAGGAGGTGCGACGTCGATCTCGACGGAGCGCGCCTCCCTGAGGACCAGCCCCGAGACTACCAAGCACCTACTCGACGTCGGTGGGAGGTGATACTTTTCCATAACAGGGGAACTGAGGGAGGTTCGGGGATGGACGTCGTCGCCCAGTACGCATGGATCATCTGGATCGCGCTGATCCTCCTCTTCGTGGTGATCGAGGTCACCACCCTCGAGCTCACGTTCCTCATGCTCGCCATCGGGAGCGGCGGCGGACTCGTCTCCGGTCTGCTCGGCGCACCGTGGTGGCTGCAGATCGTCACCGGCGGCATCGTCGCCGTCCTCCTGCTCTTCACCGTGCGGCCGGCTCTGCTCAAGGCGCTGAAGAAGGGCGGGGATCCGACGCCGAGCAACATCGAGGCCCTGCTCGGGCTGCATGGCACGGTCGTCGTGCCCATCGGGCTCGACGCCGGGCAGGTCAAGCTGACCAACGGCGACACGTGGACCGCCCGACTGCTCACGACTCCCCCGATGCCGGGCGAGTCCATCACACCTCTCGACACCGGCGCGCCGGTCGTCGTGACCGCCATCCAGGGGTCGACCGCTCTCGTCGTCCCCGTGCGAAGGGACTAGCCCATGGATTCCGTCACCCCCGCCACCGTCGCCACGATCGTGGTGGTCGCCATCGTCGTCGTGCTCGTCCTGGTCGTGCTCTTCCGGGCCGTGCGGATCATCCCCCAGGCCAGCGCCGGTGTCGTCGAACGACTCGGCCGCTATCACAAGACGCTCAACCCGGGTCTGAATCTGCTCGTGCCGTTCATCGACCGCGTCCGGCCGCTGATCGACATGCGCGAGCAGGTGGTGTCGTTCCCGCCCCAGCCGGTCATCACGGAAGACAACCTGGTGGTGTCGATCGACACCGTCGTGTACTTCCAGGTGACCGACGCCCGCGCGGCCACCTACGAGATCGCCAACTACCTCGGGGCCGTCGAGCAGCTCACCACGACGACCCTCCGGAACGTCGTCGGCGGTCTGAACCTCGAGGAGGCGCTGACCAGTCGCGACAACATCAACGGGCAGCTGCGGGTGGTCCTCGACGAGGCCACCGGCAAATGGGGCATCCGGGTCGGCCGCGTCGAGCTCAAGGCCATCGATCCGCCCCTGTCGATCCAGGACTCGATGGAGCAGCAGATGCGCGCCGAGCGGAACCGACGTGCAGCCATCCTCACGGCCGAGGGGACGAAGCAGTCGCAGATCCTCGAGGCCGAGGGCATGCGTCAGGCGGCGATCCTCCGAGCCGAGGGCGATGCGAAGGCGCAGGTGCTCCGAGCCCAGGGCGAGGCGGAGGCGATCCAGACCGTCTTCAACGCCATCCACGCCGGCGATCCCGACCCCAAGCTGCTGGCCTATCAGTACCTGCAGACCCTCCCGAAGCTGGCCGACGGGTCGGCGAACAAGCTCTGGATCATCCCGAGCGAGCTGACCGAGGCCCTGAAGGGCATCGGCTCGGGCTTCTTCGCTCCCAAGAACCCCGACGCACCGGGCTGGGTGCCCCGGCCCGGGCCGTCGGTGGCGGACATGGACGCCACACCCGATCTGGCGAGCACGGTCGACCTCGGATCGGAACCCGACCTCGGATTCCCGACCGTGACCGAGCCCGGCTCCGTCGACCCGGCGAGCGGATCGGCCGACGGCCCGACCGCCGCCCCGAACGGATCGGACGACGGGTCGGCGACTCCCCCGAGCGACCGACCGTGACGACGCACGCGGCTGATCGCCCCACCCGGTGGTTCGACCCCGAGACTCCCCGGCTGCTCGCCCATCGCGGACTGCACACCACGGCGCCCGAGAACACCATGCTCGCCTTCGCGGAGGCGATCGCGATCGGTGCCGACTACCTCGAGACCGACGTGCACGCCACTCGTGACGGAGTCGCGGTCATCAGCCACGACGCCGACCTGCGACGACTCGCAGGTCGCGACCAGCGCCTCCTCGACCTCGACTGGTCGGAGGTCTCCAGCATCCGCCTGCCCGACGACCAGACCATGCCCTCCCTCGTCGAGGCGCTCGACGCGTTCCCCGAGACGCGTTTCAACATCGACGTGAAGTCGGACGACGCCGTCGAGCCGACCATCCAGGCCATCCGCCGGGCCGGTGCCGTCGATCGCGTTCTGGTGACGTCGTTCGACCAGTCGCGCCGCGCCCGCACGGTGGCCGGGCTGCCGGGTGTCGCCACCTCGGCCTCGTCTCGTCTCGTCGTCTCGGCCGTCCTGATCGGGGTGATCCCCCTCCGATCCGTCCGACGCCGTCTGCTCGCCACGGTGCTCGCGGGCTGCGGGGCGATCCAGGTGCCCGAACGGCGAGGGCCGGTCACGATCGTGACCGCCCGGCGGGTCGCGGACCTCGCCTCGGTCGGGGTCGAGACCCATGTCTGGACGGTCGACGACCCCGCGGACATGCACCGCCTCGTCGCGCTCGGGGTCGCCGGGATCGTCACCGATCGGGTGGATCTGGCACTCGAAGAACTGCGTTGACCAGGCATCTCCGCACTGTGAAGGCACTGTGAAAGGCCGTCGGGCGAAACAACCGCACCGAATTCCGGGTTACAACGGGAGATTGCACCGCGAGAGGAGACCACACAATGGCAGATCGCAGTTTGCGCGGTATGAGACTGGGTAGTCAGAGCCTGCAGAGCGAAGAGGGCGTCGAATTCTCGCCCCGCAAGAAGGCCGTCTACCAGACGACCGACGGCACGACGTTCGAGATGGTGTTCGCCGCCGATGCGGACATCCCCGACATCTGGCAGTCGCCGAAGAGCGGCCTGGAGGGGCGTCTTCTGACTGCCGACGGGAAGCTCGTCGAGATCGACGAGGCCGACGTGAAGGTTCCGAGGTCGCACTGGGACATGCTGCTCGAGCGTCGCACGCGCGACGAGCTCGAGGAGCTGCTGCAGGAGCGGCTCGACTTCCTCCGGGCCCGCAAGGGTCAGGTGAAGATCGGCGCCTGAGCCGCAGCCCGGTCAGCGCACCAGGACGGCCCCGTCACCGCCACGGATCGTGGTGACGGGGCCGTTCGCGGTGTCACGGGCGGCCCGGCGTCGGCCCCTCCACAGACCGGCCATCAGGAGCGTGGCGAGGCCGAAGAACGACACGAGCAGTTCGATCGCCCGGCTCGCGACGACGGCAGGGGTCGTGCCCGTGCCCAGATCGACCGTGGTGACCATCGTGCCCGGCTCGTAGTCGCGCGTTCCGTCGACGACGTCGCCGTGGGCGTCGATGACCCGGGTGGAGGCGACGGTCGACACGTTGACGACCGATCGGGCCGTCTGGATGGCCCGCATCTTGGCGATGGCGAGCTGCTGCTCGTTCTCGTCGGTCTGCCCGGGTCTCGACCCGAAGTCGGCGTTGTTGGTCTGCGCGACGATGACCTGGGCGCCCTGATCCATCATGTTCGTGATCAGCTGGTCGTCCACGATGTCGAAGCAGATGGAGATGCCCGCCACGAAGTCGCCCACATCGATCGCCTCGTCGCGCGTGCCCGGCGTGTAGTCGCGGCCGATCAGGTCGATCAGCTCGGGTGCGAACGGACGCCAGAAGGCGCGATCGGGCACGTACTCGCCGAACGGCACCGGGTGCTTCTTGTCGTACTGGCCGACGACCTCGCCGTCGTCCCACAGGATCGACGAGTTGTACGTGGTCTCGCCGTCGGGGCTCTCGGTGATGACACCCGACAGGAGCGGTGCGCCGTAGCCCCGGTTGATGGCGTCGAAGACATAGCGGCCGAACTCGTCCCGGGTCGGATCGCGGTCGCTGCCGCCCTCGGGCCAGACGATCAGATCGAGGTCGTTCGCGGCGGGGTCGAGCCCCTGCATCGCCAGCACCTGCGAGTCGGTCAGGTCGCCGTAGGCGCGATCGGCCGAGTCGAAGTAGCCGGCCTTGCCGTTGCCCTGGACACCCGCGATCGTCGCCGTGCCGTCGGTGAAGGTCGGCCATGCCGGGACGGCCAGCGCCGCCGCGATCACGATGGCACCGGCCAGGACCCGCGTCGAACCCCGGATGGTGCTGAGCAGCGCCAGTTCGATCAGGACGGCGACGACGGCGACCATCAGGAAGCTCAGGCCCGAGATGCCGAGATAGGCGACGAGACCCTTGAACGGGCTCTCGGACTGGCTCAGGGCGACCCTGCCCCAGGCGAAGCCGCCGTAGGGCCAGTTGCCGGCGATGAACTCGCGGAGGGTCCACAGCCCGGCCACGACGACGGGCAGCAGCAGCGCGCGCCCGAGGGTGCCGGGCCAGACGTCGGGCACCCAGCGGTAGGCCAGGGTGATGAGCACGGCTCCCCCGGCGAAGAACAGCGCCTCGAGACCCGCCAGCGCCGCCCACGGCACCACGCCGAGGAAGAGCGTGGCCCACTGGATGTGGATGAGATAGAACGACAGCCCCGCGACCAGCCCGACGAGGAACGCGCTGCCGGCTCGGCGGCCCCTCAGCGCGACGAGCACCAGGCCGATGCCGACGAACGTCAGCGGCCAGACGTCGCCGTCGGGGAACCCCGCGTCGAGGACGGGCCCGGCGAACAGGGCCACGACGAGGGCCAACCAGAGGGGCAGACGGAGCTCGGTCACACGGGAGGGCACCTCAGGATTCTAGGTCGACCCGGCTGGGAGCCTCTCCGCCCGTGGTCGTCAGACCGCCGAATAGGCGACGATGCCGCGCCGGACGGCGTCGAGGGCCTGCCGCGCCGTCGGACCGACCGGCAGATCGGCCACCACCGACAGCTGGTCGAGGAGGTCGATCGTCTGCTTCGTCCAGCGGACGAAGTCGCCGGCCGCCAGTTCGGCGTCTTCGAGGACGCTGTCGAGACTGGCGCCCCGTGCCCACCGGTGCATCGCCAGCGCGAGGCCGGGGGCCGGGGGGATGCTGCCCGGGAGTCGGTGCTCCTGCTCGAGGTCGTCGAGCTCGGCCCAGAGCTTCTGCGTCTCGTCGAGTGCCGTCCGGTACTCGCCCCGCGGGAGGAACCGCTCGGCGAGCTGCCCCTCGTCACGCCTCGGCTCGTAGACGAGCGTGGCGGCCATCGCGGCCAGGGAGGGGACGTCGAGCATGTTCCAGAGACCCAGTCGCAGGCACTCGGCCACCAGGAGGTCGCGATCGCCGTAGATGCGCCGCAGGGTGCGCCCGGCCGGGGCGACGTCCACCTCGACGGTCGCGGGGAGCCGACCCGTGCCTCCTCGGGACGACGCCGGACGGGACTCCGAGGAGGCGCGGGGCACGAGATACCCCCGGTCGAGCAGCACGTCGGTCACCCGGTCGAAGACCTTCGCCACCGCACCCGTGCGGCTGCGGATCTGCGCCGACAGCTGATCGGTCTGCTTCTTGAGCTTGAACCACCGCTCGGACCACCGGGCGTGCTGCTCGCGATCGGGACAGGCGTGGCACGGGTGCTGACGCATCTCACGCCGCAGGTCGCCCAGCCGGCGCTGACGCTTCTCGTGCTCGCTGCGCGACTGGGCGTCGGCCCGCGCCGCGCCCTGCTTCTCGAGGTCGCCCAGCTCGCGACGGATGAGCGTGTACTGGCGGAAGTCGCCGAGGTGGCACTCCATGCTCGCGGCGTAGCCGTCGAGACTCGCCTGCTGCGTGCGCACCTTGCGGGCGAGATCGACGACCGAGCGGTCGGCCTGGAACTGCGCGAACGAGGTCTCGAGCACCTCACGGGTGCGTGAACGGCCGAACTGCTCGATGAGGTTGACCGCCATGTTGTACGTCGGGCGGAAGCTGGAGTTCATCGGGTACGTGCGCCGCGATGCGAGGGAGGCGACCGCCTGCGGGTCGAGCCCCTGCTGCCACTGGATGAGCGAATGGCCCTCGACGTCGATGCCGCGGCGACCGGCACGCCCCGTGAGCTGCGTGTACTCCCCCGGGGTGATCGGGACCCTGGCCTCGCCGTTGAACTTCTCGAGCTTCTCGAGAACGACCGTGCGGGCGGGCATGTTGATGCCGAGGGCGAGGGTCTCCGTCGCGAAGACGACCTTGACCAGCTTCTTCTGGAAGAGCTCTTCGACGACCTCCTTGAACGCCGGGAGCAGACCGGCGTGGTGCGCCGCCACTCCGCGTTCGAGTCCGTCGAGCCACTGCCAGTAGCCGAGCACGGCGAGGTCCTCGTCGCGGAGCGTGCGGCACCGGGCCTCGACGATCTCGCGGATCTCCTGGCGTTGATCGGCGGTCGTCAGTCGGATGCCGGATCGGAGGACCTGCTTGACCGCCTGATCGCAGCCCACCCGGCTGAAGACGAAGAAGATGGCCGGCAGCAGATTCTGGTCGTCGAGCATCTCGACGATCTTCCAGCGGTCGAGTCGACCCTGAGCCTGCTGGATGGGGGCCATCACATGGCCCCGCGGCCCACGCCTCGAACCGCCGTCGCCTCGACGACCCGACCCGCCCTTGCGCGAGAGGGATGTGGCCCGCAGCAGCTCGGGGTTGACGCGGTTCGTGGCCGCCTGGCCGCTCGAGTCGAAGAGGTCGAGGAACTTGCCGCCGACCAGGACGTGCTGGTCGAGGGGCACGGGGCGGTCTTCCGAGACGATGACGTCGGTGCCTCCCCGCACCGTCTGCAGCCAGTCGCCGAACTCCTCGGCGTTCGAGACCGTCGCGCTCAGGGACACGAGACGGACGTCGAGCGGGAGGTGGATGATGACCTCCTCCCAGACGGCGCCCCGGAACCGGTCGGCCAGGAAGTGCACCTCGTCGAGCACGACGTAGCGGAGGTCGTCGAGCATCTCGGACCCCGCGTAGATCATGTTGCGGAGCACCTCGGTCGTCATCACGACGATGCGCGCACGGGAGTTGACGTTCGTGTCGCCGGTCAGGAGGCCCACCTCGGACGCACCGTACTCGGCCACGAGCTCTTGGAACTTCTGGTTGCTGAGCGCCTTCATCGGCGCCGTGTAGAAGACCTTGTCGCGGGCCTGCTGCATGGCGAGATGGATCGCGAACTCGGCGACGAGGGTCTTGCCGGCCCCGGTCGGGGCGGCCACGAGCACGCTGTTGCCCTGTTCGACCGACTCGCATGCGGCGATCTGGAACGGATCGAGGGCGAAGCCGAGACGGGAGCGGAACGACTGCAGCTGCGGCGTGCGCACCCTGTTCTTCGAGGCGGCGAATCGTTCGGCGGGGCTCGCTTCGGTGCTCATGAGGTCATCCTGTCGCGAGTTCGGCGTCGAGGGCCGCCGCACGTTTCGCGACCCGGCGATCGTGCAGCCAGGCCACGCCGGCGGCGGCGAAGTAGAGCACCACCATCGGGACGGCGAGGAGGAACATGGAGAAGACGTCGGCCGCGGGGGTGGCGATCGCCGTGAACAGGGTGATCAGCAGGATCGCGACCCGCCAGCCCTTGATGATCGACACGGCCGAGATGACGCCCACGAAGTTCAGGAGGACCAGGAACACGGGCAGGACGAAGGCGATGCCCACGGCGAGGACCAGTTTGAGGACGAAGTCGTAGTACTGCTTCGCGTCGATGATGGCGGCGTCCTGCTGCGCCGCGAAACCGGTGAGGACCTCGACGATGTGCGGAAGGACGAAGAGTCCGCTCGTGCAGCCGAGGAGGAACAGCGGGATGGCCGTGCCGATGAAGCCGATGGCGTACAGCTTCTCGCGGCGCACGAGCGCGGGGACGATGAAGGCCCAGATCTGATAGAGCCAGACGGGACTCGAGATGATGACCCCGACCGTCACCGAGATCTGGATGCGCAGGTCGAAGCTGGAGCTGACGCCGGGGTAGTTCAGGGTCGCCTCGCGGGAGCGGGCCTCGGCGATGCGGGTCACGGGCTCACGCAGGAAGTCGAGGACGAACTGCGAGAGGAACCACCCGGCGATGCTCGCCACGATGAGGGCGAGTGCGGCCAGGAACAGCCGCTTGCGGAGCTCGATGAGATGCGCCCCGAGAGACATGCGACCGTCTTTGGCCCTGCTTCTCGGCTGCTGCTCTCCGCCGCTGCGGCCACGAGTCGTCGTCGTGGCCACGGATCAGGACTTCGGCGGGAGGTCGCTCTGCGACGGGCGGACGACCGGACCGTCGGTGGTCGGACGAGCCGTCGCGTCGTCGCGTCGGCTGTACTCGTCGCGGCGGGCGTCGTCGCGACGGGTGTAGTCGTCGGACGGTGCCTTGTCGTCGTCGCGGACCTCGTTCTTGAAGATGCGCATCGACTGGGCGATGCTCTTCGCGAGCGCCGGCAGCTTGGGAGCGCCGAACAGCAGGAGGATGATCGCCAGGACGATGATGAGGTGGAATCCGGTGAGGTTTCCGAGCATGAGGTGTTCTCCTTGCGTGGCAGGGGAGGTCTCAGTCTAACCCCGGCTCCACTCCCCCGAGCTGAAGCCCGAGCGGTCGTCAGGAACGCGGGTCGGCGTCGTAGCCGGCCAGCGCCCGTGAGGCCCAGTCGCCGACGGCTGCGCGGGCGGCGATCGGCGAGACGACCTCGGGATCGCCGGGCAGGCCCGCCACGAGTCGCGCGACCGTCCCGAACTGGCCGACGCGCACTCTCAGACGGGAGCGACCGTCGTCGAGGGGCTCGACGTCGTCCGGGGCGTAGTCGGCGAGGAGGGGCGCGGCCGCCGAATCGATGTCGATCGTCACGGTCTCGTCGTCGGGCGACCCCTCGAAGAGGGTGTCCGGCAGGACGACGTCCGACGGGCGGTGCGCGAGCGGCTCGTCGGTCAGGGCCGGTCGGGCGATCCGGTCGAGCCGGAACGTCCGCAACGCGTGTCGCAGATGGTCGTAGCCGCGCAGGTACCAGTCGGCGTCGACGGACTCGACCCGCAGAGGGTCGACGCGCCTCCGCTCGACGACGTCACGGACCCCCGCGTAGTCGAACTCGAGCTGGCGACCCTGGGCGACGGCCAGCTCGACGAGGGACAGGACGTCGCTGGTCTCGCGCTGGTCGACGGCGACCTGGCTCGGAGCGGACGACGCGCCCCGTGCGAGCTTGGACATCAGGGTGGCGATGGCGGCGCGATCGGCGTTCTCGGGAAGCGACGACAGGTACTGCAGACCCGCGATCAGCGCCGCGGCCTCACGGGCCGAGAAGCGAGGCGACTCGTCGATCGCCACCATGTGCGTGAGGACGATGACGTCGTTCTGCTCGAAGTCGTCCCACGCGATGTCGAAGAGGTCGTCGTGCTGGTACTGGTTCGTCTCGCCGGGCACGCCGGATACGGCGATCAGCTCGACCGCCCGGCGGATCTCCCCGACGGACACGCCGAAGTGCTCGGCGGCCTCGGCGACGGAGACCCGCCCCCGATCGATGAGGTACGGCACCAGGGAGAGCAGGAAGGCCAGCTTGTCGGTGGCGTGCAGGGCGGATCTCTTCTCAGCCATGGTGACTCCCCCCGGCGGCGCGGACCTCGGTGTGGACGGCGACGAGCCGACGCAGCCGCGCGATCACCAGGTCCCTGACCGAGGCGGGCTCGAGCACGGTCACCTCGGGCCCGAAGGACGCCAGCTCGTCGGCGACGATCTGCTCGTCGGAGAAGTGGATCTCGAGGAGGCAGTCGTCGCGGACCACCGTCGAGCGTCGTTTGGTCAGTCTGGTCTCGGCGTCGGAGCCGGCGACCACGCGGATGAGCGCCGTCCTGGTGCGCCAGACCTCGTCGAGCGCCGCGAGGGCCGACTCCGCCGTCGCATCGACGGGACGCTCGACGGCGACCGCGGTGATGACGACCGGGCCGATGATGCGCGACAGCAGGAAGGTCTTCCGGCGGCCGGTGTCGGGCTCGAGGCACGAGACCATCCAGCGGCCCTGATGCTGGATGAGGGCGAACGGAGCGACCTCGCGCCTCCTCGCCTCGGACTCGCCGGGCTTCAGATAGGGGAACCGCACGAGCACTCCACGGTCGAGCGCGTCGCGCAGCGGTTCGAAGGCGGCGTCTCGCGAGCGGATGCGAGGGGCGTAGTCGAGCCCGGGGACGGTCGCCGTGCCGCCGAGCGAGCGGAGCTTGAGGAGCGCGCGTCTGCTCTCGCCCGAGAGCGTCCCCTCGCGCCAGACCATGGCGGCGAGGGTCAGCAGCGCGGTCTCCTCCGATGAGAAGGCGATGTCGAGGGGAAGCTCGTACGCGCCGCGGGGTATGCGGTAGCGGAGCATCTGGTTGTTGCCCGACGCCGCCGGGTCGTCGAGGGTCTCGAGCGGCACGCCCAGCTCGCGGATGTCGTCTTTGTCGCGCTCGAACTGACGCTCGAGAGCGGTGTTGTCGCCGTTCGGCGAGTACTTCTGCCGATAGCCCTGGACCGTGGCGAGGATGTCGGACTTCGTCAGGCCGGGCTCGGTCGCGAGGAGGGCGAGGACGAGGCTGAAGAGGCGCTCTTCGACGGGTACGCGAGGGGCGCGGGCGGCTGACACGGGTCGAGCCTAGGCCACGGCCGGGGTGGGGCGCCCCGGCCGTCGCGGCGCGTGGATCGACGTGCCGGTCAGAGCGAACCCAGGACGTCGAAGACGTAGACGTAGGTGCTGGGGTTCTCGTCGCTGGCGGGGACGACCGTCATGACCTGCGACCCGACCGTCTGACCGACCAGCGCGTCGCGGAGCGCGGCGGGCAGGGTCTGGTCGTCGAGCGCCACCGTCGTCGCGGTGTCGCCGTTCGTCCACGTCGACCCGGCCACGGTCGACGGCTCCGCCCAGGTCACCGCCGTGAACTGCACGACCGCCGTCGAGTCGGCGGTCAGCCGCGACCCGTCTCCTTCGCGGACGAGGTGCGTCTGCTGCGTGGTCGGCGCCGGGGCGACGGGGACGGTGATGCCGGGGGCGCCGTCGGGTGCCGTCACCACGGCGGGCAGGCCGTCGGCCCCGGGGACGAGGCGTCCGTTCGCCTTGGCCAGGAACGACTGGCGGATGTCGACCACGGCGATGTACGCGGCGTCGGGGTCGTCGCTCGCGGGGGCGGTCGAGCCGGACAGCGACGCCTGGAGCTCGGAGGCCTTCAGGGCGACGACCACGCGCGAACCGACCGTCGAGCACTCCAACGCGTCGGCCAGGGGCGCGAGGGCCGAGCCGCCGACGGTCACCGGGTTGCCGATGGAACCGTCGTAGCCGCTGTTCTCCACCTCCGTGCCCGTGCTGCCGTCGAACAGCGTGTAGTCGATGAGGACGGGCGAGCCGTCGACCAGACGGGCGCCGTCGCCCTCGATCACCGTCGAGACCTGGGTCTCGGTCGTGACGATCGGACTGGGCACGGTCGCCTCGGGCTTCTCACCGAACGCACCCGTCGCGGTCACGACCGAGGCGGCGTCGCCCGTGGGCGGGCAGCCGGCCGACCCGGGGGCGGCGCTGGTCGCGCATGCCGAGAGGGAGGCCACGAGGCCGAGGGTCACGACGAGTGCGGGGATCTTGCGCACGGGTACTCATTTCGTTGCGGCGGCCGGCGGGCCGGGAGGCGGCCGGGGCCGCGGATGCGGGAACAGCCTAGTCGGGGTGGGAGGGCGGGGAGATCGGCGCCGTTCAGGCGGAGGGCGACGGGTCGCCGGCCGACCTCGAGGTCGCGTCGGACTCCGTCGCGGCCACGGCGGCGTCGGCGGCCGACCTCGCCTGGCGCGCCGTCTTGCGCAGCTTCTTGTCGCTGGCCGTGCGGTCGCCGAGGGCGCCGGGGGTCCAGAGCTCGACGTCCTCGTCGGAGTAGTCGGACTTCGACGGACGGCGCTTGAGCTGCGGCAGCTCGGCACCCGGCGCGAGCCGTCGTGCCGTGATGAGGAACCCGGTGTGCCCGATCATGCGGTGGTCGGGACGGACGGCCAGCCCCTCGACGTGCCAACCGCGGACGAGCGTCTCGGAGGCGTCGGGCTCGGTGAAGACGCCGGATGCGCGGAGGGCCTCGGCGACGCGCGAGAGCTGGGTCGCCGTGGCGACGTAGCAGACGACCAGTCCGCCGGGCGTGAGTGCGGCGGCGGTCGCGTCGACGCACTCCCAGGGGGCGAGCATGTCGAGCACGACGCGGTCGACCGTGCCGTCGGGCATCGTCTTCGGCAGCTCGTCGACGAGGTCGCCGACCGTGACGCTCCAGTTCGGCTGCTCCGAGCCGAAGAAGCTGACGACGTTGCCCTCGGCGACGTCGGCGAACTCCTGACGGCGCTCGAACGAGGCCAGTCTGCCCTCGGGGCCGATCGCCCGCAGCAGCCAGAGCGAGAGGGCGCCCGACCCCACCCCGGCCTCGACGACGGTGGCGCCGGGGAAGATGTCGGCGAAGGCGACGATCTGGGCGGCGTCCTTCGGATAGACGATGGCGGCACCGCGCGGCATCGACATGACGAAGTCGCTGAGCAGCGGGCGCAGGGCCAGGTACTCGTCGCCGGTGGTGCTCGCCACGACCGAGCCGTCGGGCAGACCGACGAGCGCGTCGTGGGCGATCATGCCCCGGTGGGTGTGGAACACCGCGCCGGGGGTCAGCACGACCGTGTTCATCTTGCCCTTCGGGCCGGTCAGCTGGACCTTGTCGCCCTCGAGGAAGGGGCCGGACTGGCGACGGGTGGCGGTCATGCGGTGCTGCTTTCGGTCGGAGGGGCGGCTCGGTCGAGGGCCGGGAGCCGAGGAGGCGCGGGTCGGCGCCGATCGGCTCCCCGCGGTCAGAGGGCGGAGGCGGGTGGTCGGCTCGTGTCGCGTGCCGCGGCGTGCAGCCGGCGCAGGTCGGCCACGGTCACACCGCGGAGGGTCGTGGCACGGGTGTACCCGGCGTCGTCGACGAGCGGTGCGGCGTGCTCGACGCCGAGGACGACGGCGCCGGACGCGACGGCCGACGCGGCCCCGGGCGGGGAGTCCTCGATGGCGACGCAGTCGGCGATGTCGACGCCGAGCAGGGCCGCGCCGCGCAGGTACGCCTCGGGGTGGGGCTTGCTGTTCTCGACCTCGTCGCCGGCCACGACGGCGTCGAAGGCCGGGAAGTCGATCGCCTCGATCATGAAGTCGGCCATGCGCCGGATGGACATCGTGACGAGCGCCGTGGGCACGCCCTCGCTCCGCAGCTCGGCGAGGAGCTCTCGGGCGCCGGGTCGCCACGGGACGTCGTCGGCGACGAGCGCCAGGACCCCGGTCGTCAGGCGGTCGATGATCTCGTCGAGCGGGAGATCGACGCCGTGCTGCTGGATGACCCGGGCGGAGTCCCACAGGCCCGTGCCGATCATGGCGTCGCCGTCGGCTCTGGTCCAGGTTCCACCGAACGACTCGACCAGTTCGACCTGGCATTCGTACCAGTAGGGCTCGGTGTCGACGAGAGTGCCGTCCATGTCCCAGAGGACCGCGGCGGGAAGAGAGGAGGTCACGGGCATCGAGTCTACGGGAGGCGCCCGGCGGTCCGGCCGACCCGGCCGGGGACCCGGCGACGCACGGTCTACTGTGGAGGGTCAAGACGCCGGTGCAGCGGGCCCGGCTCGGTGAGGACACAGGTGACGAACACGTCGAACACGTCGGACTTCGCGAAGGGGCGACTCCTGGTCGTCGCCTTCGAGGGGTGGAACGACGCCGGCGAGGCGGCCAGCGGGGTCGCACGGAGCCTCGTCGAGTCGCTGGGCCTCGAGCCGGTGGCCGAGCTGGACGGCGAGCGGTACATCGACTACCAGTTCAACCGCCCGCAGATCGGGCTCGACGACGACGGCGGGCGGACGCTCGTCTGGCCGCGGATCGAGCTGCTCGCCGCACCCGACTCCTCCGAGGTCATCGCCGCGTCGTCCGACGTCGGGTCCGACACCGAGGTCTTCGTCCTGCTGGGCGCCGAGCCGTCGCGCAGCTGGCGCGGGTTCGCGGCCGAGATCGTCGACCTCGTGGACGTCCACGCGATCACCTCCGTGGTGTTCCTCGGGGCGATGCTCGCCGACGTCCCGCACACCCGGCCGATCTCCGTCTTCGTCAGCAGCGACAACGCCGACGTCCGAGGTCAGCTCGGCCTCGAGCGCAGCACGTACGAGGGCCCGGTGGGCATCCTCTCCGTCCTCGGCGACGCCGTCGAGACGGCCGGCGTGCCCTCGCTGTCGGTCTGGGCGTCCGTCCCGCACTACGTGCACAACGCCCCCTCGCCCAAGGCGACGCTCGCGCTCGTCGAGAAGCTCGACGAGCTGTCCGCCGTGAGCGTGCCCCGCGGCGACCTCGTCGAGGAGGCCGCCGCATGGGAGGCCGGTATCGACGCCCTCGCGGCCGACGACGACGACATGGCGGGCTACATCGAGCAGCTGGAGCAGGCGCGCGACACCGTCGACTCCCCCGAGGCGAGCGGCGAGGCCATCGCGCAGGAGTTCGAGCAGTACCTCCGCCGACGCGACGGCAAGGGCGACGACCCGCGGTACCCGCCGGCCCCCTGAGCGCCGGGCGGAGGGCGCCGCCCATCGACGCGGCTGACCTAGTCGACCCCCGCCGCGCCTCCGTCGCCCAGCTCGCCGGGGACGACGACGCCGTTCTCGTAGGCGAACACGACCGCGGCGGTGCGATCGCGCAGCGCCAGCTTGGCGAGGACGTTCGAGACGTGCGTCTTCACGGTCGCCTCGCCGACGAACAGCCCGCGTGCGATCTCGGCGTTGGAGGCGCCCCGAGCCATGCCGTCGAGCACCTCGCGTTCGCGGCCCGTGAGGAGACTCAGCCGTGCGTTCGGCACGACGGCGTTCTCCGTCGTGTCGACGAGCGCACGGGTGACGACTGCACGGGTCAGCTCGGGGCAGACGAGCGCGTCACCGCGATCGACGACGCCGATCGCCTCGATGAGCTCTTCCGGGCCGGCGGTCTTCAGCAGGAAGCCGCTCGCCCCGGCCTGGAGCGACCGGAACAGGTAGTCGCCCCGGGCGAAGGTCGTGAGGATCAGCACCGACGGGCGGTGCTCGCCCGACGACCCGAGGATGCGCCTGGTGGCCTCGACGCCGTCGATGCCGGGCATCTCGATGTCCATCACGACGACGTCCGGCTCGAGGCTCGCGGCCAGGTCGACGGCCTCGACGCCGTCGCGCGCCTCCCCCACGACCGTCACGCCCCTGGCGGTCTCGAGGATGATCCGGAACCCCGCTCGCACGAGATCCTGGTCGTCGGCCAGGAGCACCCGCACCGGCCGGTCGTTCGTCTTCTCCATGCTCATTCCCCCTCGAAGAGGGTAGCCCCCTTCGGAGGGTGGGCCACGACGGGGAGGTCGACGCGGACGCGGTAGCCGCCTCCCTCGCGGGGGCCCACGGTGAGGCGACCGCCGTGCAGATCCACCCGTTCGCGCATCCCCCGGTGCCCGAGACCCGAACCGGAGGGGGCCGCCGCCGGATCGAGCGCACCGGTCGCGCCTCGGCCGGCTCCCCCGGCGCGTGCAGCATGCCCGCTCGAGCCGAGTCCGTCGTCGACGACCTCGAGGCCGACCGACCCCTCGCCGTGGACGACCCGGATGACGGCGCACCTGGCCGCACCGTGCTTCAGGGTGTTGGTCAGCGCCTCCTGGGCGATCCGGTACAGCGTGGCGCCGACGCCGTCGGGGACGTCGCCGGTGTCGCCGTCGATCTCGAGTCGGACGTCGAGTCCGAGGGCGCGGGTGTCGGCCACGAGGTCGGGGAGGGCGGCCAGACCGGCCACGGGCTCGGGAGGCAGCCCGTCGCGCGAGCGCATGACGGTCAGGAGGCGGTCGAGCTCGTCGATGGTCGTGCGTGCGGTGTCCTCGACGGCGGCGAGTGCGCCACGGGCGATCTCGGGGCGGTCGAGCGTGCGCCGCGCGGCACCGGCCTGGATGCCGATGACGGCGACGTGGTGGGCCACCACGTCGTGCAGCTCGCGGGCGATGCGGGCGCGCTCGTCGCCGATCGCCTGCTCGGCGATCCGGTCGTTGGCCGCACGGAGGGCCGCGTCGGACCTCTCGAGCGCGCGCCGGCGTGACCTCGACTCACGCGAGACGCGGCCGAAGTGGATCGCGGCGAGGAAGAACAGGGCGTTCAGGACGACCGAGTAGAGGCTGGAGGCCAGGACGACGTCGGCGGAGTCGGAGTCGTCGCTCACCTGCGCCGCGATGTCGATGGCGAGCCAGGCGAACATGGCGACGACGACCACCAGGCTCCAGACGAGCGCACGGCGCCGCGAGGGCGACCAGACGTTCGCGGAGAACACGACGAGGAACTCGGCGATGGAGGGCAGGAGGTCGTCGGGATGGCCCCTCACCCCGAGCACGATGAACGCCGTCGAGACGATGATCATGACCGACACCGGGAACCTCCGGCGGAACGCGATCGGAAGGCTCACCGCCACCGCGCCCGCCAGGGTCTCGAGGGTCGAGGGCATGGCGTGCCCGTCGGAGCTCAGGATCACCGACGCCAGCGCCGAGGTGACGAGCGCCAGCACGAGGAACCCGACGGCCAGCGCGGAGTCGACGACCCGCTCGCGCCGCATCGAGCCCCGGGACGGGCCGTCGGCGCCGGAGGGCGCGGCGGGACGGGAGCTGCGGGGCGACATGACCACGCCAGTCTGCCAGAGCGGCGACCTAGGTGAGGATCAGTCAGGCAGTGGCCTCGTCAGCACGGGATGGCAGGTCGACGCCGAGCAGGTCCACGCCGAGCAGAGCGGTGACGGCGTCGAGGTCGACGGACGTCGCGTCGGCGCCGGAGGCGATCCAGCGGTCCACGGCCTCGAGCGCGGACGGCGTGTCGAGGTCGTCGGCGAGGGCGGCGCGGAGGCTCGTCAGCAGACCGGTGGGAACGGACTCGACCGGGGTCGCGCCGAGGGGCGACGTCGTCGCGTGGTCCGCAGCGGCGTCGGGCCGCGTCGGCGCGGTGTCGGCCCACGTCTCCCAGACGCGCAGGCGGGCCTCGGCGTCGACGAGGTCGCTGTCGAACCACTCCCAGTCGGACCGGTAGTGGTGCGCGGCCACGGCGAGACGAACGGCCCTGGCGTCGGCCCCGCCGGCGACGAGCTCGCTCACCTTCACGAGGTTGCCGAGCGACTTGCTCATCTTCTCGCCCTGATACGCCACCATGCCCGTGTGGGCGAAGACGTCGGCGTAGGGAGCCCCCGTCAGCGCCTGGCCGTGCGCCGCGCTCATCTCGTGATGCGGGAACACCAGGTCGCTGCCACCGCCGTTGACCGTGATCGGCGAGGCGAGGGTCTGCTCGGCGATCACCGTGCACTCGATGTGCCAGCCGGGCCTCCCCTCGCCGACCGGGGACTCCCAGGAGGGCTCGCCCTCCCGGGCGCCCCGCCACAGGAGGGGGTCGAGCGGGTCGCGCTTGCCCGCGCGGCCGGGGTCGCCGCCGCGTTCGGCGGAGAAACGCGCCATGGTCTCGGGGTCGAGTCGGCTCTCGAGCCCGAGGTGCCACGACGTGTCGCGTTCGGCGGCCCGGACGTCGAAGTAGACGTCGTCGACCGCGGAGCCCTCGGTGGGCACGCGGTAGGCGGATCCGGAGTCGAGGAGGCGCGCCACGGCTCGGGCGACGTCCGTCACGACGTCCGTCACGGCGACGTAGTGCGTCGGCGGCACGACGGCGAGGTGCTCCATGTCGGACCGGAAGAGGTCGGTCTGGGAGGCCGCCAGCTCGCGCCAGTCGACGCCCGTCGCGGTCGCCCGCTCGAGGAGCGGATCGTCGACGTCGGTCGTGTTCTGTGCGTACGTGACGTCGACGCCCGCGTCCGTCCAGACGCGGACGAGCGTGTCGAACGCGAGGTAGGTCGACGCGTGCCCGAGGTGGGTGGCGTCGTAGGGGGTGATGCCGCAGACGTACAACGATGCCGTGCCGTCGACGATCGCGGGGGCGCGGCGCGTGCCGGTGGCGGTGTCGTGCAGCATCGGCAGACGCCCGGCGCCCGGGAGCGTGGGGACTCGGGGGCGGGCCCACGACCTCACGCCGTCACCACGCCCGTCGAGAGCAGCACGATGAGCACGACGCCGAGGACGAGCCGGTAGGCGACGAAGGGCATGAAGCTGCGGCGGGAGATGTAGTTCATGAAGAACGCGATGACGAGGAACCCGACGACGAACGCGACGACGGTGGCCGCCAGCGTGAGCCCCAGCGAGTAGGGGCCGGGGTCGCTGAAGCTCTGGACGAGCTCGTAGAGACCGCTGCCGAAGACCGCGGGCACGGCGAGCAGGAACGAGAACCGCGCTGCCGCGGGCCGCGTGTAGCCGAGGGCGAGAGCCGTGGTCGTGGTAGCACCCGAGCGCGAGACGCCGGGGATCAGCGCGAGCACCTGCGCGACGCCGACGGCGATGCCGTGACCGTACGACATGTCTTCGAAACGCGCCGCCTTCTTGCCGAGGTGGTCGGCGAGACCCAGGAGGATGCCGAAGACGATGAGGACGACGGCGACGATCCAGAGCGACCGGAAGACCGAGCGGATGTACTCCTGCGCGACGTATCCGACGACCACGATCGGGATGGTGCCGATGATGACGAGCCAGCCCATCCGCACGTCGGGGTCCGTGCGCGGGATCCGGCCCGTGACGCCCTGGAACCAGCGGACCACGATGCGCTTGATGTCGCGCCAGAAGTAGATGACCACCGCCAGCTCCGTGCCCAGCTGCGTGATGGCCGTGAACGTCGCCCCCGGGTCGAACTCGACCGTGCTGTTCGGATCGGAGAACAGGAGGCCGACGATCCGGAGGTGCGCGCTCGACGAGATGGGCAGGAACTCCGTGAGGCCTTGGACGAGGCCGAGGAGGAGTGCCTGGAGGAGTTGCTCCATGGGGATCCTTCTGGTGCGTGGTGCTCAGTACGTCGCGAGGAGGTCCCGGAGGACGCGACTGCCAAAGGATAGTGCGTCGAGGGGGACGCGCTCGTCGACCCCGTGGAACATCGCGGGGAAGTCCATGCCCTCGTCGAGACGCAGGGGGGCGAAGCCGTAGCCGGCGATCCCGAGGAGGCTCAGCGCCTTGTTGTCCGTGCCGCCCGAGAGCAGGTAGGGCAGCACCGGGGCACCCGGATCGTGACGGTGCAGGGTGGCCTCGATGGCCTCGACGAGGGGCCCGGAGAACGGCGTCTCGAGCCCGATGTCCGTGTGCATCGTCACGATCTCGATGTCGTCGCCGACGAGGTCGCGCACCTCGTCGAGGACGGCCGCCTCCTGACCGGGCATGCAGCGGATGTCGACCAGCGCCTCCGCGGTGTCCGGGACGACGTTGTGCTTGTAGCCCGCCGTCAGCATCGTGGGGTTCGTGGTCGTGCGGAGCGACCCCCGGATGAATCCCCTGGCCGTGCCCGTCTGGAGGACGAGCTCGTCGGGCGACACCTGTTCGACGTCGACGTCGAGGATCCGCGCCACCTGCCGCAGCAGAGCGGAGGTGGTGTCGGTCAGCGTGATCGGCCACTGTCGACGCCCCAGCGCGGCGACCGCCTCGGCGAGCCGGGTGACGGCGTTCGCCTCGATCATCTGGGATCCGTGGCCGGCCGTTCCGCGGGCGATCAGCTTGACCCAGATGAGGGCCTTCTCGCCCGTCTGCAGCAGATACGACCGTCGGCCGTCGATGAACGTCGAGTAGCCGCCCACCTCGCTGATGGCCTCGGTGGCCCCGTCGAAGAGCTCGGGGTGCTCCTTCACGAGGAAGTGCGACCCGAGTACTCCCCCGGCCTCCTCGTCCGCGAGGAACCCGACGACCAGATCGCGCGCCGGTCGTTCGCCCGACCGGAGGATGTCGCCGATGGACGAGAGCATCATCGCGTCCATGTTCTTCATGTCGACGGCACCACGGCCCCAGAGCATGCCGTCGCGCACCACGCCGGCGAACGGATCGACCGACCAGTTGGCCGGATCGGCGGGCACCACGTCGAGGTGCCCGTGCACGACGAGGCCCGGCTTGGCCCGGTCGCGACCCTCGATCCTGGCCACGACGCTGACACGCCCGGGCTCGGACTCGAACAGCTGCGGCTCGACGCCGAGCGCCCGCAGCCGGTCGGCGACGTAGTCGGCCGCCTCGGCCTCGCCGTTCGACCGGCCCCCGCCGTAGTTGGAGGTGTCGAAGCGGATGAGGTCGCGGGCGATCGTCGCCGTCTCGTCCAATTCGGGCTCCGGGGCGGAACCGGCGGTGTCGCCGTCGAGGGGCTGCGCAGGTGTCGTCGTCATGGCGACCACGCTACCCGGAGGGTTCCTCGGCCCTGTCGCCGGGCCGCGACGAGCGGCCCACCCGCCCTGTGGTCGAGAGGCCCTCTCGAGCCGTGCTAATGTTTCGTGGTCGGCTTCGGCCGGCACCATCCAGTCCGGGTGGCGGAAATGGCAGACGCGCTAGCTTGAGGTGCTAGTGCCCGTATAGGGCGTGGGGGTTCAAGTCCCCCCTCGGACACCGAAGACAAGCCTTGCAGGCGAACTTCACACGGTCTGTGTTGAGACAGACGAAAGACCCGATCACCACTGGTGATCGGGTCTTTCTGGTTTCCGCGGTCGCAGGTGCCGCCGGCGTAGGGTTCGGGCCAGCACACGACGAGAGGACCCCCATGGAGTACGCACGACTCGGAACCAGCGGACTGACGGTCTCGGCCGTCACCCTCGGCTGCATGAGCTACGGAGTCCCCGAGCGGGGCTCGCACGCCTGGACGCTCGGCGAGGACGACAGCCGGCCGTTCATCCGCCGCGCCCTCGAGCTCGGCGTCACGACCTTCGACACCGCCGACGTGTACTCCGACGGCACCAGCGAGGAGATCGTCGGCCGGGCCCTGCGCGACTTCGCCACGCGTGACGAGGTGGTGCTGGCGACCAAGGTGCACGGTCGGATGCGCCCCGGGCCGAACGGCGCCGGTCTCAGCCGCGGTCACATCATGAGCGCCGTCGACGACAGCCTGCGTCGTCTGGGCACCGATCACATCGACCTGTATCAGATCCACCGCTTCGACCCCGAGGTGCCGGTGGAGGAGACCATGGAGGCGCTCCACGACCTGGTGCGCGCCGGCAAGGTGCGGTACCTGGGCGCGTCGAGCATGTGGGCCTGGCAGTTCGCGTCGATGCAGCACGCCGCCGACCTCGGCGGGTGGACCCGCTTCGTGTCGATGCAGGACCAGTACAGCCTCATCCAACGGGAGGAGGAGCGCGAGATGCACCCCTACTGCGTGGACCAGGGCGTGGGCGTGCTGCCCTGGTCGCCGCTCGCCCGCGGCCGTCTGACGCGCGACTGGGACGCCGCCACCTCGCGCAGCGAGACCGACGAGTTCGGCCGCACCCTCTACCGTCAGCGTGAGGAGGGCGACCGCCAGGTGGCCGCCGCCGTCGCGGAGGTCGCGGAGGCGCGGGGCGTCTCACGCGCGCAGGTCGCGTTGGCCTGGGTGCGGCAGCAGGACGCCGTCACCTCCCCCATCGTCGGAGCGACGAAGATGCAGCACCTGGACGACGCGGTCGCGTCCGTCGACCTGTGGCTGACGGACGACGAGCTCGACGCGCTCGAATCCCCCTACGTCACGCGCGAGAACGAGGGCTTCTGACCCGCGGGCCCGTGGTCGGGCCTACTGTGAGCGACACGCGCGGCGACCACGTCGTGCGAACCATCCGACGGAGGCAACCATGGGCAACGAGTCGAACGAGAACGTCGAGCACACCGAGAAGACGGAGAAGACGGGCGGTGCGGGCGACGCGACCGTGACGCGCACCGAAGAGACCACGACCGAGCGGAGCGGCTCGTACGTCGACAGCGACATCCCCGCCGACGGGGACGAGGGGCACGAGGCGCACGGCGCGAAGTCCGACGAGGCCGACGGCGAGTTCACCGACTCGGACATCCCCGCCGACCGCTGACCACCACGACGACCCGGCGACCGCTGCGCCTCGCGCGGCGGTCGCCGGGTCGATGCATCCCCGACGGACTTCGTGCGCGTCGGACCGCCGGGCATCACGCACGGTACGGTCGACGCGGGAGGAAACATCTATGACAACGCGCATCGTAATTCTCGGCGGCGGTTCCGCCGGGCTCACCACAGCTCTCGAGCTCCAGAAACGCCGACCCCCGCAGAACGCGAGCATCACGCTCGTCGATCAGGCCCCGTACTTCACGTACCAGCCGTTCCTGCCCGAGGTCGCCGGCGGCCACATCGCGCCTCGCGACGTCACCGTGCCGCTCCGCAAGGCGCTCCGTAAGACCAAGGTCGTCGAGGCGGCCGTCTCGGGTCACGACCGCGCGGCGAAGACCGTGTCGGTGACGACCGGCGACGGCGTCACGAGCACCATCGCCTACGACCAGCTGGTCGTGGCCCTCGGCGCCGTCACCCGCACGTTCCCCACCCCCGGGCTCGCCGAGAACGGCGTCGGGTTCAAGAGCGTCGAGGAGGCCCAGTACGTCCGCGACCGCATCCTCGGGAACATCGCCGAGGCGGCCTCGGTCTCAGACCCGGCCACGCGACGCAAGCTCCTGACCGTCGTCTTCGTCGGCGGCGGCTACACCGGCGTCGAGGCGATGGCCGAGCTCGACGACGCGGCGAAGGCCGCGGTCGACTCGTTCCCGAACCTGTCGCGCGACGAGCTCCGCTTCGTCCTCGTCGAGGCCCTCGACCGCGTCGCCCCCGAGGTCGGCCCCGAGCTGTCCAAGTGGACTCTCGGGCACCTGCGCTCGCGCGGCATCGACATCCGCCTCAAGACGACGATGCCCTCGTGCATCGACGGCGACGTCGTCCTCAGCGACGGCGAGACCATCCCCGCGGGCACCATCGTCTGGACGGCCGGCGTCAAGCCGAACCCCGTGCTCGCCGACCTCGGTCTGCCCCTCGGGCCGCGCGGCCACGTCAACGTGTCGGCCACGCTGCAGGTGCAGACCGACGAGGGCGACGTCCTCGACGGCGTCTGGTCGCTCGGCGACGGCGCCCAGGTCCCGAATCTGCTCAGCGAGCAGCAGCCGGCCTACTACCCGCCGAACGCGCAGAACGCCGTCCGACAGGCGGTGACCGTCGCCGACAACATCATCGCGCAGCTCTCGGGTCAGCCGATCGCCGAGTACCGTCACGAGTCCGTCGGAACGGTCGCGAGCTTCGGCATCGGCAAGGGCGCGGCGAACATCAAGGACGTCAAGATGAAGAACGTCCCGGCCTGGCTCGCCCACCGGGGCTACCACCTGTACGCGATGCCGACGCTCAATCGCAAGTGGCGCATCCTCACGGGCTGGATCACCAACTTCTTCGGCGGACGCGATCAGACGCCGCTGGTCGGCATGGCCGACCCGCGCGCGGGCTTCCTGAAGGTAACCCCGTCGGTCCCGGCCGACGGCGGAGCCAAGAAGAAGAAGTAACGCTCGAGCGATCGATCAGGAGGCGCGTCCCGGGGAACCGGGGCGCGCCTCCTCGGTCTGCGGGGTCGGTGCCGCACCCCGGGGCAGGCGCAGCGAGATGATCGCGCTCACGGCCAGCAGGGCCCCGGCCGACCCGAAGGCGACCGCGTACGACGTCGTGTCGACGAGCAGCCCCGCCACCAGCGGGCCCGCGATGGCGCCCAGGTCCGAGCACATCGAGAAGACGGCCACCGGGCGCCCGCCGCGGCCGCCCGCCGCGTCGCCCACCAGAGCCGCCGGGGCCGTGCCCATGAAGGCCGTCGCGACGCCGTAGACCGCGAGCAGCACGCCGAGCATCACGATGTCGGTCGAGAACGCCACCGCCGCGAGGGTCACGGCCGCGACGGCGAACGCCCCGATCATCGCCGGGCGGCGACCGACCGTGTCGACCAGCTTCGCGGCCGGTGCGAGGGCGAGCGTCTGCGCGACGGCGGCCACGGCGAAGACGATGCCCGTCCAGGCGGTCGTGCCCTTGAGCACCTCGACGACGAGGACGGGCACCAGCGCGCTCCGCACGCCGAGCGATGACCACCCCTGGCTGAAGCTCGCGACGCAGGCGGCGCGGAACCGGATGTCGCGGAGCACCACGGCGAACGGCACGGGCGGCTCGGTCGAGGTCGTCGACGTGCGCCCTCTCGCAGGGCGCAGCAGGACGACGCCCACGAGACCGGCGATCAGCAGCGTGGCGGCGTAGAAGAAGAACGGCGCCGTCAGCGAGATCGTCGCCAGCACGCCGCCGAGGGCCGGCCCGGCCATGCCGCCGACCAGGAACCCGCCCTGGTAGAAGCCGATGGCGCGCGCCCGGTGCGAGGGCGCCGTCGTGGCGAGCAGGAGGGTCATGGCGGCGATGCTGAACATGGCCGATCCGATGCCGCCGAGTCCGCGCAGCAGCAGCAGCTGCGGGTACGTCTCGGCCAGCCCGGCCAGACCGCTCGAGACGGCCACGATGCCGATCCCCACCGAGAGCACCAGCCTCTCGCCGGCCCGGTCGAGCAGCTTGCCGACGAAGGGGCTCGCCACGAGGCGCATCAGGGCGAACGCCGAGAGGACGGCGCCGACCAGGGTGTTGTCGACCCCGAAGCTCCGGGCGTAGACGGGCAGCACGGGCACGACGACGCCGAAGCCGACCATCACGAAGAAGGCGATGACGCCGAGCACGACGACGTCGCGTCCGAGACGGACACGGGGGGAGGCGGTGGGGGCGTCGGGCACCGGGGTCGACATCCCCTCAGGGTACGTGCCCGGCCGCGGTCAGACGCGCGCGCCCGCGAGCGAGAACGGCGCGAGCAGACCCGCGAAGTCCTTGCGCGGCGGTGCGGCGTACTCGCCGCGGGTGCTCGTCCGCAGGCGCAGCCGGACGAGCGACTCCGCGAAGGCGGTCGCGGCTCCGACGCCGTCGACGACCGGGGCGCCGAGCTCGTCGCTCAGGTCGTGGCACAGGTCGGCCATCCCCGCGCAGCCGAGGACGACCGCGTCGGCCCCTGCGGCGAACACGGCGCGGCACTCGTCGGCGACGACCCGCCGCGCCTCCGAGGCGGGGTCGTCGAGCTCGAGCACGGCGATCTCGCAGGCCCTGACCTCGACGCAGGCCGGCCCGAAGCCGTAGCGGTCGACCAGCTCGCGGGCGCGGCCGGTCGTGCGACCGAGCGTCGTCACGACCCCGAACCGACGCGCGACGAACGAGGCGGCATGGAACGCGGCCTCGGCGATGCCGATCACCGGGCCCCGGGCGAGCTCGCGGGCGGCGTCGAGACCCGGGTCGCCGAAGCACGCGACGACGTACGCGTCGACCCCGTCGCGCTCGCCCAGTGCGATCTGCTCGAGGAGGCCCGGCACGGCCAGCGCCTCCTCGTAGTGACTCTCGATCGAGGCCGGCCCCATGGTCGGGTTGACGGCCGTGACGCGGGTCGACGGCGAGGCCGCGGCCCGCGCCGCGATGCCGATCGATCGGGTCATGCCGACGCTGGTGTTCGGATTGACGACGCGGACGTGCATGGTGCGGGGCTCCTCAGGCGGTGGCGACGATCGTGCCGTCGTCGACGGTCGTGCCGTCGTCGACGGTCTCGTCGTGGGCGTCGAGCGACGGCATCTGCGGCCGGCGTCGTTCGAGGAACCGGAAGGAGACGAGACCGAGCCCGCAGCCGACGAACCAGCTGTAGTCGCTGATCCAGGTCGCCGACGGCCCGCCGAGGTCGACGACCAGGGCCGGGACGACGGCGATCGCCACGGACACGAGACCCGACCCGACGAGCGCACGGACGGCGTTCGGATTCACTCCCCCGCGATACCAGTACCGCCCGGCCGGGCCCATCGTGTACAGGTCGTCGACCGCGATGCGTTGCCGCCCGACGAGGTAGTAGCCCGCGATGAGGATGCCGAAGAGCGGGCCGATCAGCGCGCCGAGCACCCCGAGGGAGTACTGGATCGCCTGCGCGTCGCCGTACCAGTTCCAGGGGGTGAGGGCGACGCTGCCGACGGCCGCGATCATGCCGCCGGCGCGCCAGCTGATCCGACGCGGGCTGACGTTCGTGAAGTCGAACGCCGGCGAGATGAAGTTCGCGACGATGTTGATGCCGACGGTGGCCGTGATGAACGTCAGCCCGCCGAGCAGGATTGCGAAGGGCGTCCCGATGGCGTCGACGGTCTCGATGGGGTCGGTGATCAGACGGCCGAACACCGGGACGGTCGCGGAGGCGCAGATCACCGTGAGCAGCGAGAAGAAGAGGAAGTTGACGGGCAGACCGAGGAGGTTGCCCCTCTTCACCGCGCGGAAGCTGCGACCGTACCGGGCGAAGTCGCCGAAGTTCAGCATCGGACCGGAGAAGTAGCTGACCACGATCGCCACCGCCGAGAGCATGAGCGGGATCGAGGCTCCGAACTCCAGGGGCGGCCCCGCGGAGAGGTTCAGGCTGATGGCGCCCCAGCCGGCCTGCGAGACGAGGTAGACGGCCAAGACGATCATGACGACGTAGACCGCGGGGCCCGCGAAGTCGATGAACCGGCGGATGGACTCCATCCCCCGCCAGAACAGCGCGGCCTGAGCCACCCAGAGGATGCCGTAGCTGATCCAGCCGAGGGCGTCGAGACCCAGGAACGACGGCCCGAGCAGAGCGGCGCTGGCGGGGAGGAACTTGAGGAACACGATGGTCAGGGCCTGCGACGCCAGATAGGTCTGCACGCCGTACCAGGCCGTCGCGATGAGTCCGCGGATGATCGCCGGGATGTTCGCCCCGCGGACCCCGAAGACCGCTCGGTTGACGACCGGGTAGGGCACGCCGGTCCGCTGGCTGGGCTTGGCGACGAGGTTGGTGAAGACGTTGACGATGAGGATGCCGGCCACGAGGGCGACCAGCACCTGCCAGCTGGCGATACCGAGGGCGAACAGGCTGCCCGCCGTCACGTAGCCCCCGACGGAGTGCACGTCGGACATCCAGAAGGCGAAGATGTTGTAGCCGCCCCAGGTCTGCCGGGCGAGCGGCGCCAGGTCGTCGTTCGTCAGATCGGGGTGGTAGCCCGCCTTCGCGGCGGTGGCCGCCCCCGACGGGTGCTGCGCTGCCGTCTCGACGGGCGGTGCGGTGTTCGATGCCACGATTGCCTCCTGAGGGACGAGGTAGCGTGAGTGGGAGGTGATCCTCGTCGTGCTGTGAATCTATGGCTTCACACGGCGTCGTCGGTTTCCGGCTTGTAACGAGCGTGTGACAGCAGTCGCTTCACACCCGACCGATCGGCGAACCGTGACCGTTCCGCGCCTGCCCCGCCCCTCCGTCGACCCCGTCGAGCTCGACGCGGCCGTGCTCGGGTCGCGCCTCCGAGAGCTCCGCCTCGCCCGCGGCATGTCGTTGCGATCGCTCGCCGCCAGGCTCGAGATCTCGCCGAGCGCCGTCTCGCAGCTCGAACGCGGTGCTCGACGGCCGTCGGTGAGCCGGCTGCTCACCATCGTGCAGGTGCTGGGCGTCCCGCTGGCGGACGTGTTCGAGGCCGAGACGGCGGGGGCGCTCGACGAGACCGACACCGCGCCTCCTCGGGGCCCGGTCGTCGCCCGGGCCGACGAGACCCGGCCGGTCGTGCTCGGCGACGGGGTCGTCTTCCGGCGGTTGTCGCCCGGCCACCTCCGCGGAGTCGACTTCTTCGAGTCGACCTACCCGCCCGGAGCCTCGGCGACCGGGGTCAACGACCTCGTCACGCACGAGGGGTACGAGGTCGGCACCGTCGTCTCGGGCGAGCTCACCATCGACTTCCCCGACGAGCGCGTGGTCGTCGGGGCGGGCGACTCCGTGACGTTCCCGTGCGATCTGCCCCACCGGCTCGGCAACCTCGGCGCGGTCGACGCCGTGGCCACCTGGCTCATCGTCCACCCGGGGGCCTGAGCCGGCCGGCGACGAGCACTGTGTGACGCCGTGTGTCGCCGCCCGTGAAACGTCGCGCGAGTGCCCGAACAATGGACGCATGACTCGACGAATCCGGTTCAACGCCTTCGACATGAACTGCGTGGGGCACCAGTCCCCCGGGCTGTGGCGCCACCCCGACGACCGTTCGGCGGACTACACGAAGCTGAGCTACTGGACCTCGCTCGCGCGCCTCCTCGAGAAGGGCGTCTTCGACGGGCTCTTCATCGCCGACGTGCTCGGCACCTACGACGTCTACGGCGGGAACCACGACGCCGCGCTGCGGAACGGAACCCAGACCCCCGTCGGCGACCCCATCCTGCTCGTCTCGGCCATGGCGGCCGCGACCGAGCACCTCGGCTTCGGGATCACCGCCGGCACGGCCTACGAGCACCCCGTGCCCTTCGCCCGCCGCATGTCGACGCTCGACCACCTGACGGAGGGGCGCGTCGGCTGGAACGTCGTCACCGGCTACCTGCCGAGCGCGGCCCGCAACATGGGAGCCGACGACCAGCTCGACCACGACACGCGCTACGACCAGGCCGACGAGTACCTCGAGGTGCTCTACAAGCTCTGGGAGGGGTCGTGGGAGGACGACGCCGTCGTCCGCGACCGCGAGAGCGGCGTCTTCACCGACCCGTCGAAGGTGCACTCGATCGATCACGACGGCACGTACTACAAGGTGCCCGGCATCCACATCGCCGAGCCCAGCCCGCAGCGGACGCCGGTCATCTACCAGGCCGGCGCGTCCCCCCGCGGCATCCGGTTCGCCGCCGGGAACGCCGAGTCGATCTTCGTCGCCGCGCCCACGAAGGAGCGCCTCGCGGCGACCGTCGCGAAGCTGCGCGACGCCCTCGAGGCGGCGGGGCGCGACCGCTACTCGGCGCGCATCTACACGCTGCTGACGATCATCACCGACGCGACGCCCGAGGCGGCGGCGGCGAAGCACGAGGAGTACCAGCGGTACGCGTCGCACGAGGGCGCCCTCACGCTCATGTCGGGCTGGATGGGCGTCGACCTCTCGACCTACTCGCTCGACGACCCGGTCGGCGACGTCGAGAGCAATGCGATCCAGTCGGCGCTGGCCAACTTCCAGGCGCAGGCGGGCGACACGGGCAAGGAGTGGACCATCCGCGACATCGCCGAGGCGGCGGGCATCGGCGGCCTCGGACCGCGCATCGTCGGCTCGGGCGAGGAGATCGCCGACCAGCTCCAGGAGTGGGTGGACGAGACGGACGTCGACGGCTTCAACCTCGCCTACGCCATCACGCCCGGCACGTTCGAGGACATCGTCGAGTACGTGATCCCGGTGCTCCAGGCCCGCGGCGTCTACCCGACCGGGTACGAGCCGGGCACCCTCCGCCAGAAGCTCTTCGGACGCGGCGACCGGCTGCCCGCCGAGCACCACGGGGCCCGATTCACCGTAGGAGGCGCGGCGACGGCCTCGTAGTGGGGGCCCAGCCCGCGATGACACGGCTCTCGCATCCTGGTTAGGGTGGAACACCTTCGCGTCCTCGTCGGTCGTGGGGTGACGGGCCACGAGGTCCCGTCGAGACGAGGGGCGGGCGACGATGGTGTTCGATTACGTGGCCGCGAGGTGGGACCAGATCTGGTTCGCCTCGTGGCAGCACTTCTCCCTCGTGGTGCAGTGCGTCGTCCTGGCCGTCGTGCTGGCCGTCGTCATCGCGGTGCTGGTGCACCGCAGCGCCTGGTTGAGTGCCGTGGCCAACGGCGTGTCCGCCGTGGGTCTCACCCTCCCGTCGTTCGCGCTCGTCGGCCTCCTGATCCCATTCCTCGGATTCGGCGTGCCGCCGGCCGTCGCCATCGTCACCTTCTTCGCGACCCTGCCCATCCTGCGCAACGCCGTCGTCGGGCTCAACGAGGTCGACGCGTCGCTGCTCGAGTCGGCGCGCGGCGCGGGGATGGGCTCGATGCGCACGCTGCTGACGGTGCAGCTCCCCCTGGCCTGGCCGATCATCCTCACCGGCGTCCGCGTCAGCGCGCAGATGGTGATGGGCATCGCCGCCGTGGCGGCCTACAGCCTGGGGCCGGGTCTCGGCGGCTTCATCTTCTCGGGTCTGTCCCGAACCGGGGGTGCGAACGCGCTCGCCTCCGTCGTCACCGGGGTCGTGGGCGTCGTCGTCCTCGCCGCCGTGCTCGATCTCCTGCTCGTCGGCCTCGGCCGCCTGACCATCTCGCGAGGTATCCGTGTCCAGAACTGACTCCCCCGCCGTCCCGTCCACCGGAGACGTCTCCGGCAAGGCGATCCGACTCGAGCAGGTGACCAAGCGGTACCCGGGTCAGGCGTCCCCGGCCGTCGACGGCATCACCCTCGAGATCCCGGCCGGCAAGATCGTCATGCTGGTCGGCCCGTCCGGCTGCGGCAAGACCACGACGCTGAAGATGATCAACCGCCTGATCGAGCCCACCGAGGGCCGCATCGTGCTCGGCGACGACGACGTCACCGACATCGACGGCGACGATCTCCGACGTCGCATCGGCTACGTGATCCAGGCCGGCGGGCTCTTCCCGCACATGACGGTGGCGACGAACATCGGGATCGTGCCCAAGATGCTCGGCTGGTCGAAGGAGCGGATCGCGGCCCGCGTCGACGAGCTGCTCGAGCTGGTCTCGCTCGATCCTGCGACGTACCGCGACCGGTTCCCCCGCGAGCTCTCCGGCGGGCAGCAGCAGCGCGTCGGCGTGGCGCGCGCCCTGGCCGCCGACCCGCCCGTGCTCCTCATGGACGAGCCCTTCGGCGCGGTCGACCCGATCACCCGCCAGCGCCTCCAGGACGAGCTGATCAACATCCAGCACGAGCTGCAGAAGACGATCGTCATCGTCACCCACGACTTCGACGAGGCCGTGAAGCTCGGCGACTGGATCGTGGTCTTCTCGGAGGGCGCGCACATCGTCCAGTACGACACCCCCGAGCGCATCCTCGCCGAGCCGGCGAACGAGTTCGTCGAGAACTTCATCGGCTCCGGTGCGGGGCTGAAGCAGCTGACCCTCAGCCGCGTCGGCGACGTGGATCTCGAGGAGGCGGTGGTCGCCTCTCCCGGCGAGTCCGGCGCCGAGGTGCTCGCCCGCGCGAAGGCCGCCGGTCACAATCACGCCGTCGTCGTCGACGAGCGCAACCGGCCCATCGCCTGGCCCTCCACGAGGCAGCTCTCGCGACTCACCACGGTGCCGTCGACCGTCGACGACGATCTGCCCGTCATCGGCAGCGGCGCCACCCTGAACGACGCCCTGGACACCATGCTCGTCTCGAGCGCCGGTGCGGCCCTCGTGACCGGGCGCCGGGACTCCTTCATCGGCGTCATCACGGTCGAGGTCGTGATGGAGGCCATCACGAGGGCGCGGAAGGCCGCCGCCGTCGCAGCCGACTACACGCCCGTGGGCACGAACACGGGCCCCCTCGACGCCCTGCCGACGTCGACGGCGGGCTCACTCCCCACGGCGGACTCCGAGGCGGCGCCGGGCGGCGACGCGCGTCCTGCCGACGGCGGCCGACCGTGAGCGCCGCGGCCGCCGCCCCCGTCGCCGGCGCGCGCGGGCGACCACGCCGGGCCTGGCTGGCTCTCCTGCCCCAGCCGATCGCGGTCCTCCTCGGATTCGTCGCCTTCGCGGTCTGGCTGTCGGTCGCCGACCTCACCGCCGGCGAACGCACCACGTTGAACACCGACACCCTCCTGTCGCTGATGCGCGAGCACCTCGCGCTGACGTTCGTCTCGGCGCTCATCGTGCTCGTCATCGCCATCCCGCTCGGCATCCTCCTCACACGGAAGCCGTTCGTGAAGGTCAGCGGCGGCATCCTCGCGGTCGCGAACTTCGGGCAGGCCGCCCCCGCCATCGGCCTCATCGTCCTCCTGGCGTTCTGGCTCGGCTTCGAGTTCCGGGCGGCGGTGGTGGCCCTCGTGCTCTACGCGGTCCTCCCCGTGCTGCGCAACACGATGATCGGCCTGCAGAGCGTGGACGCCCGCCTCGTCGAGGCGGGCCGGGGCATGGGCATGAGCGCGTTCTCCGTCCTGATGAAGGTCGAGCTGCCCCTGGCCGTGCCGGTGATGCTGTCGGGCATCCGGACGGCTCTCGTGCTGCTCGTCGGCTCGGCCGCATTGGCCACGTTCATCGGGGCGGGCGGGCTCGGGCTGCTGATCACCACGGGCGTCAACCTCTTCCTCCCGCGCGTGCTCGTCTCGGGTGCGATCCTCATCGCACTGCTCGCACTGCTCATCGACTGGCTGGGGCGACTCGTCGAGCACGTCGCCCGTCCGAAGGGACTCTGACCCATGGCATCGACCCCCACCGGGCGCCCAGCCCTCGTGACACCTCGCCGCCTGCGACGCCTCGGGGTCGTCCGCGGAACGGCCGCCTGCCTCGTCGCGGTCGCGACCGTGGCCGGACTGACCGGGTGCGGTCTGCAGCCGGCGACGGCCTTCGTCCCCGCCGTGGCACCCGGCTCGATCGAGGCGATCGAGGGTCTGCCCGACGACGCCGCGCTCACCGTCACGGCGAAGAACTTCACCGAGCAGCTCGTGCTGGGCAAGATCGCCGTCCTCGCGGCGCAGGCGGCGGGCTTCGAGGTCACCGACCTCACGAACGTGCCCGGCAGCGTCGCCGTGCGGCAGCTCATGCTCGACGGCGACGCCGACATGACGTACGAGTACACCGGCACCGCGTGGCTCACGTACCTCGGCGAGGCGGAGGGGATCCCCGACCAGGAGGAGCAGTACGAGGCCGTGCGCGACGCCGACGTCGCCAACGGCCTGACCTGGCTCGAGCCGGCACCGCTGAACAACACGTACGCCATGGCGGTCCGGTCGGAGGCGGTGGCCGAGCTGGGCGACGTCGCCACGCTCTCGGACATCGCGGCCCTCCCGGTCGAGCAGCGGACGTTCTGCGTCGAGGCGGAGTTCAACTCGCGTGCCGACGGGTTCAAGCCCATGCTCGAGCGCTACGGACTCGAGCTGGGCGCCCCCGACGGCGTGCCGACCGACAACGTCAGCATCCTCGACACCGGGACGGTCTACGAGGCGACCGACCGGGGCAACTGCAACTTCGGCGAGATCTTCACGACCGACGGCCGCATCGACGCGCTCGACCTCACCGTGCTGGAGGACGACGAGGGGTTCTTCCCCGCCTACAACGCGGCCCCGGTGCTGTCGGCCGCGACGCTGGAGACGTACCCCGGGCTCGCGGACGTCTTCGACCAGATCTCGCCCGAGCTGACCGACGAGGAGCTCCGCCAGCTCAATCTGCGGGTCGACGTCGAAGGCGAGGAGCCTGCGGACGTCGCCTTCGACTGGATGGTCGACAAGGGCTTCGTCACCCGCCCCTGACGTTCCCTCCCCACCTCGGTCGGTTGACTCCCCCACGTGTCCGGGCTGTGGACGGCGTCCTGACGACGTCCGCGCCTCGGCACGCTGGTGCCATGACCTGTCGAACACCCCCGGATCCTCACCGCCCCGTGCCGGACGAGGCGGCCCTCGCCGCCCGGGCGTCCGAGCTGCTGCCGGTGGCCATCCGGCGTCAGCTGTGGACGCTCTTCTTCGACGCCGACGATGTGCAGCTGCCCATGATGGTCCCCTTCGAGGGGATCTCGGAGTGGCCGTCACCTCGCGCCGTCGACGACTGGGGCGTCGCCCTCGAGGCCGTCGTGGCCGAGTTCCACGTGGCGTGGCTCGCCTTCGTGGTCGAACGACCGGGCGCGTCGACCGCGAGCGAGTCGGATCTCGCGTGGCGCGACGCCCTGCTCGCCCTGGGTGCTACGGGCGGTCTGGTCGTACGGTCCGTGCTGGGCTGTTCGGACGACGGCGTGACATCGTGGTCCGCCCAGGGAGCAGGGACGTCCGACCAGAGCGACGAACGGGCCCGGGTGATCAGCAGGGCGGTCGCCCGACAGACCCGTGGTCAGTCTTCGCCGAGGCGCCTGGCCCTCGCGGAGGTGCTCCCCCTGCGCTGACCCCGCTCCCGGTCGAGATGACGCCACCACGCGGTCTCCGCCTGCTCGGCCGAGGTGAAGACACCCAGCGGCCGTTGCTCGGTCTCGACGAGCGACCACAGCGTCAGGCGGTACCCGCCGCCGAACCGCTCGATCAGGGCCTGAGGTGCAGCGTCGGCGTCGCGGCGGACGAACCACCGATCGTGACCGATCTCATCCAGCATCCCCCGATCGTACGCGGCGGGAGCGCCAGCGGCTGCGTCGCAGTTCGGACCCGGCGGGGAGCTGCGCCCTCGGCCGGGTCCGACTCACTTGCGGTTGCCGATGCGGCCGCGCAGCACGTCGATGCGTTTCTGGATCTGCTCGGTGCTGGCCTGCGCCACGGAGGGGCCGCCGCTGATGCGCCGCAGGTCGGCGTGGATGAGACCATGCGGTTCGTTGGAGTGACGCGACCAGATGGAGACCAGCCGGCTGAGCTCCTGACGCTGCTCTTTGATCGTCTGATAGAGGGGGCGGGCCGTCTCGACGGGGGCGGCGACCGTCGGCAGACCCGTCTTCGATGAACGACGTGCCTGCGTCGCCTGCCGTTGCCGCAGCAGGTCGCGCACCTGGTCGGGTTCGAGCAGGCCGGGGATCCCGATGAAGTCGAGCTCTTCGAGGCTCCCGATCTCGCCGCCGGTGCCGAACTCGCCGCCGTCGTAGAGGACACGGTCGAACGAGGCCTGCGAGTCGAGGGCCTCGAAGGGCTGCTGCTCGAGCAGGCTCGACGCCTTCTCCTCTCGGTTGGCGGCCGCCATCATGTCCTCTTCGGGGGCGAAGATGCCGTCGTCGGCGTTCGTCGGGCGGTCGAGCGCGTGGTCGCGTTCGAGTTCGAGCTGCCCGGCCAGCGCCATCAGACTCGGGACGCTCGGCAGGAAGATCGACGCGGTCTCACCCCGACGACGGGCACGCACGAAGCGACCGACGACCTGGGCGAAGAACAGCGGCGTGGAGGCGGAGGTCGCGTAGACGCCCACCGCCAGCCGCGGCACGTCGACGCCCTCGGAGACCATGCGGACCGCGACCATCCATCGGCTCTCGCTCTCGGAGAACGCCTGGATCCGGTCGCTGGCCGCCTTCTCGTCGGAGAGGACCACGGTCGGGCGTTCGCCGGTGATCTTCTGCAGCACGGCGGCGTACTGACGCGCGACCGTGTGATCGGTGGCGATGACCAGCCCGCCGGCGTCGGGGACGCCGCGACGCACCTCGGTGAGGCGCTTGTCGGCGGCCGAGAGCACGGCCGGGATCCAGTCGCCCTGAGGCGAGAGGGCCGTCCGCCAGGCCTGCGCGGTGATGTCCTTGGTCACGGCCTCGCCCAGGGAGGCGCTCATCTCGTCGCCCATGCGCGTCCGCCACCGCATCTGCCCGGCGTAGGCCATGAACAGCACCGGCCGGACGACCCCGTCGGCGAGGGCGCGACCGTAGCCGTAGGCGTAGTCGGACCGCGACGTCCGGATGCCGTGCTCGTCGGCCGAGTACGTGACGAAGGGGATGGCCGCGGTGTCCGATCGGAAGGGGGTTCCGGTGAGGGAGAGTCGCCGCGTCGCCTTGCCGTAGGCCTCGCGGATCCCGTCGCCCCAGCTGAGGGCGTCGCCGCCGTGGTGGACCTCGTCGAGGATCACGAGAGTGCGACCCGCCTCGGTGAGCGCACGGTGGACCTCGGGGTTCATGCCCACCTGGGCGTATGTGACCGCGACACCGTGGTAGTGCCGACCGAAGGTGACGTCCGCGTTCTTGAACATGGGGTCGAGTCGGAGGTTGACCCGGTCGGCCGCGTCGGCCCACTGGCGCTTGAGGTGCTCCGTCGGCGCGACGACGACCACCCGGTCGACGACCCCGCGCGAGAGCAGCTCGGTGGCGAGACGCAGGGCGAACGTCGTCTTGCCGGCACCGGGGGTGGCTGCGGCGAGGAAGTCGACCGGGTCGGTGGCGAAGTACTGCTCGAGGGCCTCGGCCTGCCAGGCGCGCAGCTTCGCGGCGGTGCCCCAGGCCGCCCTCTCGGGGAACGCGGGCGAGAGGTGCTCGGCGGCCGAGTTGCCGGCCGAGACGCCGACGTCGGTCAGATCGAGAGTGCCGTCGTCGCGGATGTCGTCGGGCCCCGAAGGGTCGTCCACGCTAGCTGTGCTCACTCGACCCCACTGTACCCGGGGTCGACGGACGGCTCGACCGGCGAAGGCCCCGGACGGCCCCGCGGCGGACGACCCGAGCCGGGTCGGCCCGAGCCCGGTCGACCGGTGCCCTGGCGGAGGAGCGACGCCGGCGTCAGCATGGCCGCACCGAATCGGGCCTGCAGGGCGTCCATCGTCGACTCGGCCTCGCGCCAGTCGGCGTCGTCGTCCCACAGGCCGAGCGAGAGCCCGCCGCCCCCGCCGGGTACGAGCTGCTCCACGCGCACCCCGACCAGTCTGATGCGCTCGTGCTGCTTGCCCGTCGCCTCGTAGACGGCGCGCACCTCGTCGTAGATGCGGCGCCCGAGGTCGGTCGGCTCGGCCAGCGTCTTCGACCGGGTGATCGTGGCGAAGTCTGTGGTGCGCAGTTTGAGCACGACGGTGCGGCCGCTCATCCCCGCCGCGCGCAGTCGCACGCCGACCTTGTCGCTGAGGCGGAGGAGCTCGCGCCGGATCTCGACGGGGTCGGTGACGTCGGTCGAGAAGGTGACCTCGTGCCCGACGCTCTTCTCCTCGGCCGTGGTCGTCACGGAGCGGGGGTCGCGGCCCCAGGCCAGCGAGTGCAGCTTGGCGCCGCCGGCAGGCCCGACGGCTCGGACGAGGGTGTCGAGGGGTGCGCCCGCGACGTCGCCGATCGTCCGCAGGCCGAGATTGAGCAGGGTCTCTTCCGTCTTGCCGCCGACCCCCCAGAGCCCGCTGATCGGACGCGGGTGCAGGAACGCGAGTGTGGCCTCGTGCGGCACGATGAGCAGACCGTCGGGCTTGGCGACGCTCGAGGCGAGCTTCGCGACGAACTTGGTCGACGCGGCGCCGATGCTGCAGTGCAGACCCGTCTCGGCGTGCACGCGCCGACGGAGCTCCGTCGCGATGTCGAAGACGGACCCGAGCAGTCGGATCGCCCCCGAGACGTCGAGGAAGGCCTCGTCGATGCCCAGCCGTTCGACCATCGGCGTGACGTCGTCGAACATCGACATGACGATCGACGAGTAGTGCCGGTACTTCTCGCCATGCGGTTCGAGGACGATCGCCTGCGGGCAGCGCCGCAGGGCGATCGCCATGGGCATGGCCGAGTTGACGCCGTACTTGCGGGCCTCGTAGGTCGCCGCCGTGACCACGGACCTGTCCGACCGGTGACCGATGACGACCGGGAGTCCGCGCAGATCGGGGCGGTCGAGCAGCTCGACCGACGCGAAGAAGGCGTCCATGTCGACGTGGAGGATCGGCGCGGTCGCATCGTCGGTGGGCACGGTGGTGACCAGCCGCCCGCTGCCGTCCTGTTTGCTCACCCGTGCATCCTCACACGGGCCTCCGACATCCGCTGCTCAGGAGACGGGCCCGAGCAGCCAGGCTGCCGTCGTGGCGTGCGCCGAGTCGGTGCTCGAGGGGTGGAACCTGCCGGCGAGCACGTCGCGCTGCAGGCGTCCCAGCTCGGACGACCTGCGGTACGAGGCGCCGCCGGCGACCGAGACGGCCTGATCGACGACGGCGCGGGCGGTCTCGGTCGTGCGGGTCTTCAGCCCCACGACGCGGGGGAACCACGACGCTCCGTGGTCGACCATCGAGTCGACGTCGCGGGCGATCGAGTCGACCTGCGGCTCGATGCCGTCGAGCGCGATGGCCGCGTCGGCGATCCGCCAGCGGACGATCGCGTCGTCCGAGAGCGGCGCCCCGCCGGCTCGACGCGACCCCCGGGTCGTGGCCGACTCGACGGCCAGTTCGACGGCACGCCGGGCGATCCCCCGGTACACCGCCGACACCAGCGTCTCGAAGACCGCGAACACGCCGAAGACGAACGGGTCGGCGCTCGGTCCGACCGGCAGACGACGGACGATGCGCGACGCCGCGACGGGAGCCTGCTCGAGACGCGTGGTGTGACTCTGGGTGGCCCGCATGCCGATGGTGTCCCAGTCCCCCAGCGACTCGTGTCCGCCGTCCTCGCGTCGCAGGAACCCGTGCACCAGCGCAGGGGCGTCGGGGTCGCCGTCGTCGCGGCCGAACACGCCGAGGCGGGTCCAGACCGGCGAGAGCGAGGTGAAGATCTTGGTGCCGGTGAACCGGTAGCCGCCCTCGCCGTCGGGCTCGGCCCTCGTGACCGAGTCGAAGAGCACCAGGTCGTTGCCCGGCTCGCTGACGCCGAAGGCGAAGATCTCGTCGCGGCCGGCCTCGTCGAGCACGTACCCGAGCGAGTCGTCGCCGCGGGCGTGCAGCAGTGCGGCGCAGCCCGTCCACACCAGGTGCATGCCGACGGCCAGCGCGGTCGCCGGGGCCGCCGTGGCCAGGCGACTCTGCAGGGCCGCGACGGCCTCGAGTCCGAGACCCGCGCCTCCTCGGTCCTCCGGGACGAACAGTCGCAGCCAGCCGCGAGACCTGAGCTCGTCGAGGTCGTCGACCGGGAACGCGTTCTCGTGATCGGACACGGCCGCCCGCTGCCGGAAGCGCTCGAGGAGCTCGTCGGGCAGCGCCTCATCGGGCGTGGTGCCGCGGGTGATGGGCGAGACGGGGCCTGGTTCGTGCACGGGTCGAGAGTAATCCGCCCGGCGGGTAACGTGGTGGGCATGTCGCAGCAACATCCGTGGTCTCGTTACGTCGCCCTGGGCGACTCGTTCACGGAGGGCATCGGCGATCCCGAAGAACGCTCGCCGGGCGGGCACCGGGGCTGGGCCGACCGGGTGGCCGAGGTCCTCGGGTCGTCGACGGAGGACTTCGCGTACGCCAACCTGGCCGTCCGCGGTCGACTGCTGCAGCAGATCATCGACGAGCAGGCCGACGCCGCGCTCGCGCTGCGCCCCGACCTCGTCACGGTCTCGGCCGGCGGCAATGACATCATCCGCCCGGGCACCGACCCCGACCGGGTCGCCGCCGGCTTCGAGGGGCTCGTCGAGCGTCTCGGCAGCGAGGGGGCCACGGTCGTCGTCTTCACCGGGCCCGACATCGGGTCCACCCCCGTGCTCGGCCGACTGCGCGGCAAGGTCGCGATCTACAACGAGCACGTGCACTCGATCGCGGCGCGGCACGACGCCGTGGTGGCCGACATGTGGGCGCTCCGCGAGCTCTCCGGGCCGGGCATGTGGGCACCCGACCGGCTGCACTTCAGCCCGCTGGGTCATCACACCATCGCGCGGATGGTCCTGGCCTCCCTCGCCGTCGAGAACGACCTCGAGCCCTACCGGCCCGAGCCGCTCGCGCGGCGCCCGTGGCGGCAGGCGCGCTCGGAAGACATGGGCTGGGCGCGCGAGTACTTCGTGCCCTGGGTGGTCCGTCGGATCCGGCACCAGTCGTCGGGCGACGGTCGGCAGGCGAAGCGGCCCGACGCCGTCATGGTCGTGCACCGCGACGAGCCCTGAGATCCGTCCTCCCCCGGTCCGCCTCGTGAGGCCGAAGGGGGGCTGTGCGATTCAGGAGGCGCGGCTGAGCCCGGCCGCGATCTCACGCGGGTGCGTCAACCGCCACCACGCCCCCGGCTCGGGGATGTCGCGATCGAGCTCGAGGGGCACGTCGACGACCTGGTCGTCGACCGTGAAGCGCACGGACCCGACCTCGGCCCCCGCCGCGTCGGGCCCGATCGGCTCCGTCGTCACGACGGCGTCGACCGCCTCGTCGCCCCAGACGAGCACCGAGGCGTCGTCGGCGGCGACGGCCTCGCCCTCGGCACCCCACGGCATGTCGTACCGTCCGAACGAGTCGCCCGCCCGCGCGAGGTCGATGGTCTGGAAGCGCGCGACCGAGCTGGCGAGCAGGGCCTGCACGTCGACGTCGAGGGCGTCGTGGTCGACGCCGCCGAGCATGACGCCCACCACCGTGACCGTCTGATCGTCGATCGCGTAGTCGGCGGAGAAGAGCAGACAGGCGCCGGCCTCGTCGAGGGTGCCGGTCTTGATGCCGGTGACGCCGTCGAGTCCGAGCAGCTCGTTCGAGTTCTCGATCTCGCCGACGCCGGGGACGGTCACGGCGTCGGTGCGGACGATCTCGGCGACGACGGGGTCGGCGAGGGCGAGTCGGCCGAGGGCGACGAGGTCGGTCGCGGTGCTCGTGTTCGCCGGCGACATGCCCGTCGGCTCGACGATGGTCGTCGAGGTCAGGCCGTTCTCGTCGAGCCACGCGTCGGTCGCGGCGACGAACGCGTCGGTGCTGCCGAAGGCCCACAGCGCCAGGGCGTCGGCGTAGTTGTTGGCCGACTCGATCAGCGACACCTCGAGGGCCTGACGCTGGGTCAGACGGAGACCGGCTGGCATCGGCGCCACCTTGCCGTTCCGGGCGAGGTACGCGTCGTAGAGCGCGGCATCGTCGGCGTCGAAGGTGATGACCGGCCCGTCGCCGCCGTCGAGGGGTCTCGCGTCGAGCACGACGAGGGCGCTGACGATCTTGCTGATGCTGGCGATCGGTCGGGGTCGGTCGTCGCCGCTCGTCGTCAGGCTGTCGTCGTAGCCGAGCGCCTGGACCGCCGTGGCCCCGTAATCGGGGAACGTCAGCGCCGGGGCGGCTTGACGGGGGGCCTCGAAGACGGAGGCGGTGGCCGACTGCGGCGACGTGGGGCCGGCGAGGGCGAGGGACGTGTACGACCCCGTCAGGACGACGAGCACGGCGACGGCCGCGGCGACCACACGACGGCGCGGTCGCCCGGGGCGCCGGCTCATCGACCCTCGACCGTGGCGGCCGGGACGCGCAGGGCCCAGAGGGCCACGGCCGAGGCCGCGGCGACGTTGAGGCTGTCGACGCCGTGCAGCATGGGGATCGTCACGACCACGTCGGACGATCGGAGGGCCGCGCGGCTGAGTCCGTCGCCCTCGGTGCCGAGGAGGAGCGCCACCCGCTCAGGAGGATCGGCGGCGTAGGCGTCGAGCGGCACCGCGTCGTCGGACAGGGCGAGGGCGGCCACCTCGAACCCCGCGGCGCGCAGCAGCTCTCCGCCCTCCGGCCAGTCGGGGAGGCGCGTCCACGGCACCTGGAGCACGGTGCCCATGCTGACGCGGACGCTCCGGCGGTAGAGCGGGTCGGCGCAGCGGGGGGTGACGAGGACGGCGTCGGCGCCGAGCCCGGCCACGGCCCGGAAGATCGCCCCGACGTTGGTGTGGTCGACGATGTCCTCCAGCACGACGACCCGGCGGGCGCCGGCGAGGACGTCGGCGATCTCGGGCAGCGCGGGGCGGTGCATGGCCGCGAGGGCGCCGCGGTGCAGGTGGTAGCCGGTCAGCGTCTCGAGCAGGGCGGCGTCGCCGATGAAGATCTCGCCCTCGAGGTCGGCCACGAGCGGTTCGATGTCGGCCAGCCAGCGGTCGGTCATGAGCACCGACCGGGGCACGTGACCCGCCCGGAGGGCCCGCTCGATCACCTTCGACGACTCGGCGATGTAGAGGCCGCCCTCCGGCTCGGTCACCCGGCGGAGCGCGACGTCGGTGAGTCGGCGGTAGTCGGCCAGAGCCGGGTGGTCGAGATCGGTGATGCGGGTGATGCGCACGGTGCTCCGGGGCGGTGAGGTCCGGGCCGTGGCCGGCCGGCGGAAGGAAAACGGGGGGTGACGACGTTTAGGCTAACGTCCACCGACCCGAAGGAGCCCCGATGGTGCCGGACGCCACGTCCTCGAGCAGCAGCGCCGTCGAGCCCGCCGCCGATGCCGCCTCGCTCGACGCCGCCGTCGAGGTCCTCCGAGGCCGCCGCGTCGCCGTGCTGACGGGCGCCGGTGTCAGCACGGACTCGGGCATCCCCGACTACCGCGGTGCGGGTGCTCCCCCGCGCAACCCGATGACGTTCCAGCAGTTCCTCTCGAGCGACCGCTATCGGAAGCGCTACTGGGCCGGCAGCCACCTCGGCTGGAAGTCCTTCCGGTCGTCCGAGCCGAACACCGGCCACCGCGCGCTGGCCGACCTCGAGCGCGCCGGGGTGATCAACGGCGTGGTGACGCAGAACGTCGACAACCTGCACGTGCGGGCCGGTTCGCGTCGGGTCGTCGATCTGCACGGCACGGTCGACCGGGTGATCTGCCTGACCTGCGGCCAGTCGTTCGCGCGCGACATGGTCGCCGCCCGACTCGCGGCGGCGAACCCCTGGCTCGAGCATCCCGAGAGCGTCCGGCTCGCGCCCGACGGCGACGTCGAGGTGGACGACATCGACTCGTTCGAGGTGCCGGTCTGCACGGTGTGCGGCGGCATGCTGAAACCCGACGTCGTCTTCTTCGGCGAGTTCGTGCCGGTCGAGCGCTTCGCCGAGGCGCGCTCGCTCGTCGTCGCCGCCGACGCGCTGCTCGTGGCGGGCTCGTCGCTGGTCGTCAACTCGGGCATCCGCCTGCTCGACCAGGCGACGCGTCGACGTCTGCCCGTCGTCGTCGTCAACCGCGGCGTCACGAAGGGCGACGGTCGGGCCGCGGTTAAGCTGAACTCCGGCACGTCAGAGACGCTGGCGGCCCTCGCGGAGCGTCTGATCCCCTGACGGGTCGTTCCGCCGATCGGAGGAACGACGGTGACCCTCTTGTACCTGGTGCGACACGGTGAGACCGACTGGAACCGTGCGCGGCGCATCCAGGGCGCGACCGACATCCCCCTGAACGACCTGGGGCGGTCGCAGGCCCGCGAGACCGGCGACCTCCTGTCGCGGAGGCGGGTGACCGCGGTCGTGGCGAGCCCCCTCGTGCGCGCCGCCGAGACGGGGGCGATCATCGCCGACGTCCTGGGGCTCCCCGCTCCTCTGCACGTCCCCGCGATCGCCGAGCGCCGCTACGGCGAGGCGGAGGGCCTGACCGGAACCGAGGTCGAAGCCCGTTTCCCGGCGGGCACCCCCGTGCCAGGACGCGAGAGCCGCACCGACCTGGTGGCCCGGGTGCTGCCCGCCCTGGCCGACATCGCCCGCAGGCACGACGGCGGGCTCGTCGTCGTGGCCACGCACGGAGCGGTCATCCGCGCCGTGGTCAACCACGTCTCCCCCGACACGGAGGCGCATGCGGGCATCCCGATCCGCAACGGATCGATCCACTCGTTCGCCTCCGACGGGGGCGATCTGGTGCTGCGCGAGTTCGACGACCCGATCGAGGTCGAGTCCGAGCGACCCGGCACGTTCGACTTCGACTATCAGAACGCCCTCGAGTCGGAGGCCGGCGGGCGCGACTGAGCCCGCGCCTCCTCGGAGGGGTCAGCTGCGGGTCGTGGTGCCGCGCGCCGCCGAGACCGACTCGAGCACGTCGGCGAGGGCCGACGCCGAGGCGTCCCAGGCGAATCGCCCGGCCTGGGCGATCGAGGCGGCGGACCGGGCGGCCCACTCGCGCTCGAGCCGACGCACCGCCGCGGCGATCGAGGCGGGCGACTCGGGGTCGAAGTAGACCGCGGCCTCGCCGCCGATCTCACGGAAGATCGGGATGTCGCTGACCACGGCCGGGGTGCCGAGCGCCATCCCCTCGACCAGGGGGATGCCGAAGCCCTCGGCACGCGAGGCCGTCACGACCGCCGTCGCACCGAGCAGCACGTCGCGGTACTCGTCGTCGCTCGCACCGTCGTGGAACACCAGCGACCCGGCGGGGGCCAGGGCCGACAAGGAGGCGCGCTCGCGTTCCGACACCCGGCTCATCAGATGCAGCCGGTACCCGTCGAGCAGCGGAAGCGCCCTCGCCAGCGCCGACACGTTCTTGTACGGCATGAACGAGCCCATGTACACGAGGTCGCGGTGACGAGGCGCCGCGCGTGGGGGCGCGGCCTCGACCGGGTCCGCCGCGTTGGTCACGACCGTGACGGGTCGGCGGGTGAGTCGATGGAGGCGCATCTCGTCGAGGGTCGTCCGGCTGACGGTCACGACGGCGTCCGCGCGGTTCAGCAGCAGTCGCTGCGGCCACCAGGCGAGGTGGTACAGCCGCCAGAGCAGCCGGATCGGCAGGGCGAACTCGGGGGGCGGCGTGCGGTTGGCGTAGTAGATGAGGTCGTGCAGCGTGAGCACGAGCGGGTAGCGGCGCCCGAACGAACCCATCGTCTGCATGGGCGACCACACGACGTCGGGTCGCAGACGATTCACCTGCAGCGCCACGAGGGGCTCGAGGGGACTCGTGGGCGCGCTGACGAGCACGTGCGGTCGATCGGGCAGCTTGTCGAGCTGCCGGGGGTCGCTCACGAGCAGGGTCACGTCGTGGGTCGTCGCCAGGGCCCCGACCACCCCCGCGGTGAAGCGGCTGATGCCGTCGTGGCGCCCGACCCTGATGTAGCGGCAGTCGACGACGACCCTCATCGCACGAACGCCTCGACCGCGGCGGCGGCCTCGCGGGGCTTCTCGTAGTGGATGAGGTGACCGACCCCGTCGATGACAGCGAGGGTCGCGTCGGGGAAGAGCGCCCGGAGCTCGTGCTGCGCGGGCAGAGCCGTGATGTCGTCGCGATCGGCCGCGACGAGCAACGTGGGCACGTCGACGCCAGCCGCGTACGTGCTGACATCGCTCGAGACGGAGGCGCGGAAGGCGTCGAGCACGACACGGCGGTCGGAGAACCGGGAGAAGTACGAGTCGTGCTGATCGTGGATCCACCGCCGCAGACCGCGGTCGTGCGTCTTGACCATGGCGAGACTCGTGAACCGCGTGACGAGAGGGCTCTGCAGGGCGGCGAGCCCGGAGCGCTCGGGCAGCGCGGCCCCGGCCCAGTAGTAGAAGACGGCCAGGCGCGTCACCACGCCCCTCGGGCCCTGCAGCGCCGGCGCCGCGATCGGATTGACGAGGACGAGTCGGGAGGCGCGGAGCCCGGAGGCGACGGCGGCCGACGTCACGATCGACCCGAACGAGTGACCCAGCACGACGACGTCGTCGCCGAGACCGATCGCCTCGACGAACGCGGTCAGCCAGGCCGCGTAGGCCTCGACGCTGTGCTCGCCCGCGAGCGGCGACGACTCGCCGAAGCCGGGAAGGTCGGGCATGATCACCCGGACCCCGGTGAGATGCGCAACGACGGGCTCGAGACCGTGGTGATCGCCGCGGAAGCCGTGGACGGCGACGACGGTGACCCGCGCCTCCTCGGGGCCCACGGGCTCGTACGTCCAGTAGCGGGTCGAGCTGCCGGCGACCTCGGCGACCCGCTCCTCGACATCGAACGCCGCGAGGCGCGAACGGTAGGGCGACGGGACGCGGGGCTCTCGGACGATCACCCCGCGAGTCTACGAGCCGCACCTTGAACCCGACGCGCGAAGGGACGCGAGCCACCGTAGAGTTGCACGCGTGAGCTTCACTGCCCCGATTCAGCAGCCCGGACTGACCCTCGACCCGAACTGGCACCGTCGTGCCGTCTTCTACGAGGTGATGGTCCGCTCGTTCGTCGACAGCAACGGGGACGGGGCGGGCGACCTCCAGGGTCTGCACTCCCGCCTCGACTACCTCCAGTGGCTCGGGGTCGACGCGCTCTGGCTGCCGCCGTTCTTCCAGTCGCCGCTCCGCGACGGCGGGTACGACATCGCCGACTACAAGTCGATCCTGCCCGAGTTCGGCACGCTCGACGAGTTCCGCGACCTCGTCACCAAGGCGCACGAGCGCAACATGCGCATCGTCATCGACATGGTGCTGAACCACACCTCCGACCAGCACGAGTGGTTCCAGCAGAGCCGCGAAGACCCCGAGGGCCCCTACGGCGACTTCTACGTCTGGCGCGACACCGACGACGAGTACGAGAACATCCGCGTCATCTTCGTCGACACGGAGGAGTCGAACTGGACCTTCGACCCGGTGCGACGCCAGTTCTTCTTCCACCGCTTCTTCTCGCACCAGCCCGACCTCAACTTCGAGAACCCCGCCGTCCAGGAGGCCGTCTTCGACGTCGTGCGCCACTGGCTGTCGATGGGCGTCGACGGTCTGCGACTCGACGCCATCCCGTACCTCTTCGAGACCGAGGAGGGCAACGGCGAGGGCGAGCCCGCGACCCACGAGTTCATCAAGCGCCTGCGTGCGATGGTCGACGAGGAGTTCCCGGGGCGGGTGCTCATCGCCGAGGCCAACCAGTGGCCCGCCGAGACCGCCGCGTTCTTCGGCACCGAAGACGAGCCCGAGTGCCACATGGCGTTCGACTTCCCCGTCATGCCCCGCATCTTCTACTCGCTGCGCGCCCAGCACGGCGGCGAGCTGAAGCGGATTCTCGCCGAGACCACCGAGGTGCCCCCGGGCGCCGCCTGGGCGGTGTTCCTCCGCAACCACGACGAGCTCACCCTCGAGATGGTCAGCGAGGAGTACCGGCAGGCGATGTACGGCTGGTACGCCTACGACCCTCGCATGCGCTCGAACATCGGCATCCGTCGTCGCCTCGCGCCGCTGCTCGACAACTCGCGCGCGGAGCTCGAGCTCGTGCACGCCCTCCTGTTCGCGCTGCCGGGCAGCCCGTTCCTGTACTACGGCGACGAGATCGGCATGGGCGACAACATCTGGCTGCCCGACCGCGACTCGTCGCGCACGCCCATGCAGTGGACGCCCGACCGCAACGCCGGCTTCTCGACCGCCGACCCGGGCAAGCTGTTCCTGCCCGTCGTGCAGTCGCTCGTCTTCAACTACAACCTGGTCAACGTCGAGAGCCAGCTGGCGCAGTCGCGCTCGCTGCTCCACTGGATCCGCAACGTGATCCACGTGCGGAAGGCGCACCCCACCTTCGGCATGGGGACCCTGTCGGTGCTCGACACCGACCACGAGTCGGTGCTCTCGTTCGTCCGCTCGTACGAGGGGTCCGAGACGCAGTTCGGCGACTCGGCCGAAGACATCCTGTGCGTCTTCTCGTTCGCTCACAACCCGACGTCGGTCACGATCCACGCCCCGCAGTTCGCGGGTCGGACGCTCTACGACCTCTTCGGCGGAGCCCAGTTCCCCTCGTTCGACGACGAGGGTCGCGTGACGCTCACCCTCGGCACGCAGGCGTTCTTCTGGCTCCACGTCGGTGACGTGCCGAACACCGGTCAGGGCGTCGTCGGTGGTGCCTCGTAAACTCGAGGCGTGACCGACACCGACCTCTCCCCGAACGCACCGTCTGACGAGGCGGTCTCCGGCGACGGATCCGCTGGCGGCGGGTTCGCGGCCGGGCCGGTGCCGTCCGAGTGGTGGAAGGCGCTCGGGGTCTTCGACCTCGAGACGACCGGAATCGACGTCGAGACGGCTCGCATCGTGACGGCTCACGTCGGCCTGATCGACGCCGACGGCACGAGCATCGCGCACGGCGCCTGGCTCGCCGACCCGGGTGTCGAGATCCCCGAGCAGGCGAGCGCGGTGCACGGCATCTCCACCGAGCAGGCCCGTGCCGAGGGGCGCCCCGCGGCCGAGGTCGTCGCCGAGGTCGTCGCCGCGGTCCGTGCGGTGTTCGCCCGTGGTGTCCCGCTGGTCGTCTACAACGCGCCGTACGACCTGACCCTCCTCGACCGTGAGGCGCGTCGGCACGGCATCGAGCCGCTGGGCGACGTCAGCACCATCGGGTGCGTCGTCGACCCGCTCGTCATCGACAAGGCCGTCGACCGGTACCGCAAGGGGAAGCGCACGCTCGAGGCCGCCGCCGGCGTGTACGGCGTCACCCTCGACGACGCTCACGATGCCGGGGCGGATGCCATCGCAGCCGGCCGGGTGGCCCAGGCCATGGCCGAGAAGTTCCCCGACCAGCTGGCGGTCCCGTCGACCCGGCTGCACGATCTCCAGATCGACTGGTGCCAGACCCAGGCCGAGAGCTTCCAGCAGTACATGCGTCGCAGCAAAGACCCGACGTTCGTCGCCTGGGGCGACTGGCCGCAGCGGCCGATCAGCGGCTGAGTCCGCCGCCGACACTCCGACTGCGGGCGCCGCGACCTGCACAAGCGGCCGCATCCGCAGAAGGCCGTCCCCAGGCGCGCGAAACGGGGCGGCCCACCGAAGTGGACCGCCCCGTCAGGCGGAAGAGATCGAGGTCTACTTGCCGAAGTTCTTGTAGCGCGAGTTGAACTTCTCGACGCGACCGGCCGAGTCGAGGATGCGCTGCTTGCCCGTGTAGAACGGGTGCGACTCGGACGAGATCTCGACGTCGATGACCGGGTAGGTCTCACCGTCGAGCTCGATGGTCTTGTCGCTCGTCGTCGTCGAGCGCGTCAGGAACGTGGCGCCCGATGCGAGGTCGCGGAAGACGATCGGCTTGTACTCGGGGTGGGTGTCGGTCTTCATGATTGTCCTAGGTCTAGCGAACGAGTGATGGAGTGGATGTCTGGGGACGTTTCCGTCGGCGGCCACGAGACCTGAGTCTCGGACCAGCTATGAACGATACCAGACGAGAGGCCGGGAACGCAGGAGGCGCGGGTCAACCGGCCGCGCGCGCCGAGTATCGCCCGTCGCGCACCTCGACCTCGAGCGAGACGCCGAACGTCGCACCGAGCGTCTCGGCCGTGAGGACCTCGGCGAGCGGCCCGGCCGCGACGACCGAGCCGTGATCGAGGAGGAGCGCGTGGGTGAAACCGCGGGGCACCTCCTCGACGTGGTGCGTCACCATGACGATGGCAGGCGCGTCGTGCGACTGCGCGTACCCGGAGAGCATCTGGAGAAGCTCCTCACGGGCGCCGAGGTCGAGGCTCGCGGCGGGTTCGTCGAGCAGGAGGAGCTCGGGGTCGGTCATCACGGCCCGGGCGATCTGCACCCGCTTCTGCTCGCCGTCGCTCAGCTCGCCGAAGGTGCGATCCGCCAGGTGATCGAGGTTCCATTCGTCGAGGACGCGATGGGCACGGCGCACGTCGACGTTCTCGTACTCCTCGTTCCAGCGGCCGGTCACCGAGTAGGCGGCGGTCAGGACGACGTCGACGACCTTCTCCTTCGGCGGGATCCGACGGGCGATCGTCGTCGACGCGAACCCGATGCGGGGGCGGAGGTCGAAGAGGTCGACGGAGCCGAGGTCTCCGCCGAGCACCTCGGCGGTGCCGGAGGACGGGTGCGACTGCGCCGCGGCGACCTGCAGCAGCGAGCTCTTGCCGGCGCCGTTGGGGCCGAGCACGACCCAGCGTTCGTCGGACTCGACACTCCAGCTGACGGTGTCGACGACGGCTTTGCCGCCCCGGACGATCGAGACATCGGACAGCTTCAGGACGGTAGGCATGACCCCAGCCTATCGACGGAGTCCGGCGTAGACCCCGAGGGTCCGCTCGGCGATCCGCGACCACGAGAACTCCGCCTCGGCGCGCATCCGGCCGGCTCGACCCATCAGCTTCGCGAGGCCCGGGTCTGACACGACGTCGATGAGGATCCCGGCGAGGTCCCGGACGAAGCGATCGGGGTCGGTGGGCGTCCCCGTGCCGTCCTGCGCCTGGTCGAGGGGGACGACGCGCCCGGTGAGTCCGTCGGCGACGACCTCGGGGATGCCGCCGGTGCCCGAGCCGACGACGGGCACGCCGCAGGCCATGGCCTCGAGGTTCACGATGCCGAGCGGCTCGTAGATCGAGGGGCAGACGAAGGTCGTCGCCGAGGTGAGCACGGCGCTGAGCTCGTGCCGCGGGAGCACGCGATCGATCCAGACGACGCCGGTCCGCGCCTCCTGCAGCTCGTGCACGAGGGCCGTGACCTCGGCCATGATCTCGGGGGTGTCGGGGGCTCCGGCGCAGAGGACGAGCTGGACCTCGGGAGGCAGGAGGCGCGCGGCGCGGAGCAGGTACGGCAGACCCTTCTGCCGCGTGATGCGACCGACGAAGACCACGGACGGGCGGTCGGGGTCGATGCCGAGCGACCGGACGACGTCGTCGTCGGTGACGGGGCGCCAGGCGTCGAGGTCGATCCCGTTGTAGACGACGCTGACCTTGCCCTCGTCGATGGTGGGGTACGACCGCAGGATGTCGCGGCGCATGCCCTCGCTCACCGCGATGACCGCATCGGCGGTCTCGTAGGCCTGACGCTCGATCCAGCTCGACACACGGTAGCCGCCGCCGAGCTGCTCGGCCTTCCAGGGGCGGAGGGGCTCGAGGCTGTGAGCAGTCAGCACGTGCGGCACGTCGTGCAGCATCTGCGCCAGCTGGCCGGCCGCGTTGGCGTACCAGGTGTGGCTGTGCACGACGTCGGCACCGGCGACGTCCTGGGCGGCGAGGAGGTCGCTGCCGAGGGTCCGCAGAGTGGGATTCGCCGACGCGAGGGCGGGGATCTCGGGGTAGCCCGTCGTGCCCGGCTCGTCGTCGACGTCGCCGAGGGCGCGCACACGCACGTCTATCGACTCGCGCAGGGCCTTGACGAGCTCGACGACGTGGACGCCGGCGCCTCCGTAGACGTTCGGCGGATATTCCTTGGTGATGACATCGACTCGCACGAGAGTCACCGTAGTCGTGCCGCGACGAAACGTGCCATTCTGACCTCATGGCATCAAAGAAGATCTTCGGCATCGTCCTCGCCGGCGGCGAAGGCAAGCGACTCATGCCCCTGACGGCCGACCGGGCGAAGCCCGCCGTGCCGTTCGGCGGCAACTACCGTCTGGTGGACTTCGCCCTGTCGAATCTGATCAACTCGGGTCTCCGTCAGATCGTCGTGCTGACGCAGTACAAATCGCACAGCCTCGACCGGCATGTCTCGCAGACCTGGTCCATCGAGGGGCTCCTCGGGGCGTACGTCGCCTCCGTCCCCGCCCAGCAGCGTCTCGGCAAGCGGTGGTTCGCCGGCAGCGCCGACGCCATCCTGCAGAGCCTGAACCTCCTCCGCGACGAGAAGCCCGACATCGTCGTCGTCGTCGGGGCGGATCACGTCTACCGCATGGACTTCTCCCAGATGATCGAGGCGCACATCGCCTCGGGTGCCGGCGTCACGGTGGCGGCGATCCGCCAGCCCATCTCCCTCGCCGACCAGTTCGGCGTCATCGAGGTCGACTCCGACGACCCGACGCGCATCGGGCGCTTCCTCGAGAAGCCGAAGGACGCGGTCGGTCTGCCCGACTCCCCCGACGAGATCCTCGCGTCGATGGGCAACTACGTGTTCGACGCCGACGTCCTGATCGACGCGGTGCTGCGCGACGGCGAGAACGCCGACTCCGACCACGACATGGGCGGCGACATCGTCCCCGACTTCGTCTCGCGGGGCGACGCGGCCGTCTACGACCTGAACCGCAACGAGGTCCCCGGCTCGACGGAGCGCGACCGCTACTACTGGCGCGACGTCGGTACGATCGACTCGTTCTACGACGCGCACCGCGACCTGATCTCGGCGTTGCCGATCTTCAACCTCTACAACACCGACTGGCCCATCTTCAGTCAGCAGCTGAACTCGCCTCCGGCGAAGTTCGTGCGCGACGGGCACGGCAACCTCGGCACGACCATCGACTCCATCGTCTCGCTCGGCTCGCTCCTCTCCGGCGCGCACGTCGAACGCAGCGTGCTCGGGCCGTGGAGCACGCTCGACTCCGGCTCGAAGGTCATCGACTCGGTCGTGTTCGAGAGGGCCCACATCGGGCCGAACGCGACGGTGAACCGCGCGATCCTCGACAAGGACGTCGTCATCGCAGAGGGCGCGTCGGTCGGCGTCGACCACGAGGCCGACCGGGCCCGCGGCTTCACGGTGACCCCGTCCGGCATCACCGTCGTCGGCAAGGGCGTGCGGGTCGACCAGTAGGCGACGAGCACGCTGGCGGCACCCCTAGGCTGAGCGGGTGCCGCGCTTCCTGACCGTCCTCGACGTCGACTCCACGCTGATCCGCGACGAGGTCATCGACCTCCTCGCCGAGGCGGCCGGCTCGCGAGACGAGGTCGCCCGCATCACCGAGAGCGCGATGGCGGGCGAGCTCGACTTCGCCGAGAGCCTCGCCGCCCGCGTCAAGACGCTCGAGGGGCTGCCGGTCTCGGTCGTCGACGACGTCGTCGCCCGTGTGCGTCCGACTCCGGGCGCGGCGGAGCTCGTGGCCGGGTTGCACCGGCACGGCAGTCGTGTGGCCGTGGTGTCCGGCGGGTTCCACGAGACCCTCGACCCGCTGGCCGAGTCGCTCGGTCTCGACCGGTGGCGCGCGAACCGACTCGACGTCGCCTCCGGGCGGCTCACCGGCGAGACGACCGGGCCGATCGTCGACGCCGCGGTCAAGGCGGAGTGCCTGACGGCCTGGGCGACCGAGTTCGGCATCCCCCTCGGTCAGACGATCGCCGTCGGCGACGGGGCCAACGACCTCGAGATGATGCGCGCCGCGGGGCTCTCGATCGCGTTCAACGCCAAGCCCCGGGTGCGGGCGCAGGCCGACCTCGTGGTGGCCGACCCGGAGCTCTCGCAGGTGCTCGCGGTCATGGGCCTGTCGGGCCGCTGACCAGCCGAGGAGGCGCGGTGCCGGTATCCGAGCCGCGCCTCCTCGGTCTCCGCTCCGGTCAGTGACCCATGCCGAGACCGCCGTCGACCGGGATGACCGCACCGGAGATGTACGCGGCGTCGTCGCCGGCCAGCCAGGTGATCGTGCGGGCGACCTCGGTCGCCGTCCCGTAACGCCCGGCGGGGATCGACTTCTTGTACTCGGCCTGCTTCTCGGGCGCCAGGACGGCCGTCATGTCGGTCTCGACGAAGCCGGGGGCGACGACGTTGGCCGTGATGCCCCGGGCGCCGACCTCGCGGGTGAGCGAGCGCGCGAAGCCGACGAGCGCGCTCTTCGACGCGGCGTAGTTCGCCTGACCGGCGCCGCCGTAGAGACCGACGACGCTCGAGACGAGCACGATGCGGCCGAAGCGCGCCTTGAGCATGTTCTTCGACGCGCGCTTGACGACGCGGAAGGCCCCGCCGAGGTTCGTGTCGACGACCGACGAGAAGTCCTCTTCCGTCATGCGCATCAACAGGACGTCCCTCGTGATTCCCGCGTTCGCGACGACGACCTCGACCGGGCCGAGCGCGGCCTCGACGGTCGTGAACGCCGCGTCGACCGATTCGGGGTCGGTCACGTCGGCGACGACGGTGAGGGAGCCCTCGGGGCCGGACCCGCTGCGGGCGGTGACGGCCACGCGGTGCCCGGCGGCGACGAACTCCTCGGCGATCGTGTAGCCGATGCCGCGGTTGCCTCCCGTGACGAGGACGGTACGGGGCGTGGTCATGGGAGTCTCCTCGGGGCGAGCTGAAGGGGGTGGTCCGCAGGCCGATGATGCCCGGACCGCCCACCAGCCTACTGTCGGCTACAGGGCTTAAGATCGCTCGAGGCGCCCGCCCGAGACGCACACAGAGTCCGTGAGTGAATTGAAGACATCGCAACCGATCACCTCGCTACCGCCGTCGCCGGCCGACGATCGCCATGCCCGCATGATCCGCTACCTGGTGGCCATGGGCATCCGCATCGTCTGCATCGCGCTGTGCTTCGTGATCCCCCTCAGCTGGTGGACGCTGCTCCCCGTCGCGGGAGCCGTGCTCATCCCCTACTTCGCCGTGGTGCTCGTGAACGTGGGCCACGACCCCGGTCAGAACGTCGAGCGGCCCGGCGCAATCGAGACGTACCGTCAGCCCGAGCAGCCGTGGGCACCTCCCACCGCGACACCCAGCTGGCACGAGCCGAGCAGCGACGACGGATCCGAGCGGCGGGGCCGCGGAGGCACGGCCTGATGCTCGGTCTCGGTGATGTCGGGCCCGATCGCGTCCAGTGCTCGCGTGCCGGCTGCACCGCGGTGGCGACCCGGTCGGTCAACTGGCGGAACCCCAAGATCCACGGTCTCGAACGCGTCAAGGTCTGGTCGGCCTGCGACGAGCACGTCGACTATCTCAGCGACTTCCTCCTGGCGCGCGACTTCCCCGTCGTCGTCACGGCAGCGGGTGTGACCGTCGACTCGGTCGGAGCCGCGACGTGACCGGTTGGCGCGCGGTCCTCTCGAAGAAGTGGCTCGGATACCTCGGTGTGGTCGTGGCCTTCGCCCTGATCTGCGCCATGCTCGCCAACTGGCAGTGGAACCGGCACGAGGAGAAGATGGCGGTCGTCCATCAGCTCGAGCAGCGCTACGACGCGGCGCCCGTGTCCGTGGCGGAGGCTCTGCCGTCGCTCGACTCGTACGATGCGGCCGACGAGTGGCAGCCCGTCGAGATGACGGGTCGCTACCTGGTCGACGAGACCCTGCTCGTCCGCAACCGGCCGTACAACGGCCAGCCGGGGTTCGCCGTCCTCGTGCCGTTCCGCATCGACGGCGGCGACGTCTTCGTCGTCGACCGCGGCTGGGTGCCCACCGGCAACGACCAGGACGCCCCCGACGAGATCCCCGCGCCGCCGTCGGGCGAGGTGACCGTGACGGCGCGGCTCAAGCCCGGCGAGCCGGCCGTCGGCGATCGCACCGCGGTCGCAGGCACGAACCAGATCGCCACCATCCAGCTCAGCGAGGTGCAGAAGCAGGTCGACGGGGCCATCTACTCGGCCGCGTACGGCCAGCTCATGGCTGAGAGCCCGACGCCGGCGACGGCTCCCGTCAAGTACGCCGAACCCGAGATCGACACCGGTCTCAACCTGTCGTACTTCGTGCAGTGGATCATGTTCGCCGCAGGGGCGTTCCTGTTCCTCTTCTACGTGATCCGCCAGGAGCAGCGGAACAACCGGGCCGACGCCGAGGAGGCGCTGGAGGACGGCGACGACGAGCGAGCCGACGAACGACGCCGACGTCGCGCGGCCCGGCCGCGCCACGACGACGACGTCGAAGACGAGATCCTCGACGCCGTCGGTCGCTGACGCTCGCCCTCCCCCGTCGCGACGCTGCGGATCAGGCCAGGTTGATGAGCTCGCTGTAGTCGGGCGTCCAGTGGTCTTCGGTGCCCTCGGGCATGATGAGCACGCGTTCGGGATTCAGCGCCTCGACGGCGCCCTCGTCGTGACTGACCAGCACCACGGCGCCCTCGTAGTTGGCCAGGGCGTCGAGGATCTCGAGTCGGCTGGCGGGGTCGAGGTTGTTCGTGGGCTCGTCGAGCAGCAGGACGTTGGCGCCGGAGACGACGATCATCGCGAGGGCGAGTCGGGTCTTCTCTCCGCCCGAGAGCACCCCGGCCGGTTTCGCCGAGTCGTCTCCCGTGAAGAGGAACGAACCGAGCACGCGCCGCGCCTCCATCTCGGTGATGTTCGGCGAGGACGAGACCATGTTCTCGAGGACGCTGCGCTTGACGTCGATCGTCTCGTGCTCCTGGGCGTAATAGCCGACACGGAGACCGTGACCCGGCTCCAGCTGCCCGGTGTCGGGTTCGTCGACACCCGCGAGGATGCGCAGCAGCGTGGTCTTGCCCGCACCGTTCAACCCGAGGATGACCACCTTCGAGCCCCGGTCGATCGCGAGATCGACGGCGGTGAAGATCTCGAGCGAGCCGTAGCTCTTCGAGAGGTTCGAGGCCATCAGCGGGGTCTTGCCGCAGGCGACCGGTGTCGGGAACCGCAGCTTCGCCACACGGTCGACCGCGCGGACCTCGTCGAGGCCCGCGAGCAGCTTCTCGGCACGGGCGACCATCTGGTGGGCCGCGGCGGCCTTCGACGCCTTCGCGCCGAATCGAGCCGCCTGCTTCTGCAGCGCGCTCGCCTGCTTCTCGGCGTTCGAGCGCTCCTTCTTGCGGCGCTCCTCGTCGGCGGCGCGCTGGCGCTGGTAGTTGCGCCAACCCATGTTGTAGATGTCGATCGCCTGGCGGTTGGCGTCGAGGTAGAACACGCGGTTGACGACCTCTTCCACGAGCTCGATGTCGTGACTGATCACGATCACGCCGCCCTGGTACGTCTTGAGGTACTCGCGGAGCCAGACGACGGAGTCGGCGTCGAGGTGGTTCGTCGGCTCGTCGAGGATCATCGTGTCGGCCGCGGAGAAGAGGATGCGCGCCAGCTCGATGCGTCGACGCTGACCGCCCGAGAGGGTCGACAGCGGCTGCTCGAGGATGCGGTCGGGCAGGCTGAGGTTGCTGGCGATCGATGCGGCCTCCGCCTCGGCCGCGTATCCGCCGAGCGCGTTGAAGCGATCGTCGAGATCGCCGTAGCGCTTCATGGCGCGGGCCGCGACCGCCGGGTCGTCGCTGCCCATCTCCATCGAGGCCTCCTGGATGCCCAGGAGGATCTGGCCGAGGCCGCGGGCGTCGAGGATGCGCGTGCGGGCGAGGTCCTCCGGGTTGCCGCTGCGAGGGTCTTGAGGGAGGTAGCCGATCTCGCCGGTCTTCTCGATGGAGCCCCCCGTCGGGAGGGTCTCGCCGGCCAGCGTCTTGGTCATGGTCGTCTTGCCGGCGCCGTTGCGACCGACCAGGCCGATCTTGTCGCCCTTGTCGACGCGGAACGTCACATCTTCCATCAGCAGGCGCGCGCCGACGCGAATCTCGAGGTCGTGCACGGAAAGCACAGCAGAAGTCCAATCGATTGGGGAGATGTCCACAACGCCGCCCGCCGTTGGGTCGCCCCTAAAATGATCACATCGTGTCGTGAGGGGCCGTGCGCATGGGCGTCGACCCGCCCTCAGGCCGATCAACCTACCCATTCTAGGAGACTGCATGACGAACGCCACCGCATCGACCTCACGACCGGTGCTCGCCGACCGGTTCGTGACCTCCAGCCGAGCGACCGATGCGGCTCTCGTGCTCGGTGGCGTCGCCGTCGTCTCGGTGCTCGCTCAGGTCCAGGTCCCCGTCTGGCCCGTGCCCGTCACCGGTCAGACGCTCGGGGTCATGCTCGTCGGTGCGAGCCTCGGCGCCCGCCGCGGCGCGCTCTCGCTGCTCACCTACCTCGTGCTGGGTGTGGCGGGGCTGCCGATCTTCGCCGAGTTCTCCGGCGGTCCGCTCAGCGTCCTGAAGCCGAGCTTCGGCTTCATCATCGGCTTCGTGCTCGCCGCCGGCCTCATCGGCTGGCTGTCCGAGCGCGACTGGGACAAGAAGTGGTTCCGTTCGGCGGCCGCGTTCTTCGCCGCGAGCCTCGTCCCCTTCGTCGTCGGACTCCCCTACCTGGCCGTCGTTCTCGGTCAGCTCGGATTCCCCGCCGACCTGCAGAGCGTGCTGGCCGCGGGCCTCTACCCGTTCATCGTCGGCGGCGTGGCCAAGTGGCTCATCGCCGCCGCAGCGCTGCCGGTGGCGTGGCGGGTGCTCGGACGACGCGACCGCTAGGAGGCGTCCTGCGGGGCGCGACCCGCGCCTCCTCGGAGGCACGTCGGGTTCTCCCCGGACGACGAAGAACCCCTGACCACCACAGTGGTCAGGGGTTCTTCGTCGTCGTCGTGGATCAGATCGAGAAGCCGATCGAGCGCATCATGTCGCGACCGTCGTCGGTGATCCGGTCGGGGCCCCACGGCGGCATCCACACCCAGTTGATGCGGAACGCGTCCACGACGCCGTCGAGGGCGTTCGCCGTGTCGCCCTCGATGACGTCGGTGAGGGGGCATCCGGCGGATGTCAGCGTCATGCTGATGATGAGCGCGTTCTCGTGCTCTTCGTCCATGGCGAGGTCGTAGATCAGACCGAGGTCGACGATGTTGACACCCAGCTCGGGGTCCACGACCTCTTTCAGCGCCTCGGCGACCTCGTCGAACTTCTCGGGTGCCAGTGCGACGGCCATGGTCAGTTCACCGCCGCAGCGGCCTCGGCGGCGGCTGCGGTGACGTAACGGTCGTAGCCCTCGTCCTCGAGACGGTCGGCGAGCTCGGGCCCGCCCTGCTCGGCGACGTGACCGTCGACGAAGACGTGCACGAAGTCGGGCTTGATGTAGCGGAGGATGCGCGTGTAGTGCGTGATCATCAGCAGCCCGAGACCCGTGTTGGCCTTGGCCCGGTTGACACCCTCGGAGACGATCTTCAGAGCGTCGACGTCGAGACCGGAGTCCGTCTCGTCGAGTACCGCGAACTTGGGCTTGAGAAGCTCGAGCTGCATGATCTCGTGACGCTTCTTCTCGCCGCCGGAGAACCCCTCGTTGACGTTGCGCTCGGCGAACGACGGGTCCATCTTGAGGTCCGACATGTGCGTCCGCAGGTCCTTGACCCAGCTCCGGATTGCAGGCGCTTCGCCGTCCAGGGCGGTCTTGGCCGTGCGGAGGAAGTTCGCGACCGTGACGCCGGGGATCTCGACGGGGTACTGCATCGCGAGGAACAGACCGGCCTTGGCGCGCTCGTCGACGGTCATGTCGAGGACCTCACGGCCGTCGAGGAGGATGGAGCCGCCGTCGACGTTGTAGCGCGGGTGACCGGCGATCGTGTAGGCGAGTGTGGACTTGCCGGAGCCGTTGGGCCCCATGACGGCGTGGATCTCTCCCTCGTTGATCGTCAGGTCGACGCCCTTGAGGATGGGCTTGACGCCCTGATCGGTGTCGATGCTGACCTTGAGGTCTCGGATCTCGAGTGTGGACATGATGCGTTTTCCTTACTGTGCGACGCCCGCCGGCGAGGGCGTGGCACTGGTGTCGACGTAGACGTCGCCGTCGACGACGGAGACGGCGAAGACCGGGACGGGTTCGTAGGCGGGGAGGGTGAGCGGCTTGCCGGTCGTGAGCTCGAACTTGGAGCCGTGGGCCCAGCACTCGAGGGTGTCGTCCTCGACGAAGCCCTCTGCCAAGGAGATGTCTCCGTGGGTGCAGGTGTCGCCGATCGCGTGGATCGTGCCGGCGCTGTCCTTCACGACGGCGATGGCGACCCCGTCGACGACGACGCGGAGCGCTTGTGACGGCGTGACGTCGTCGACTCCGCAGATCTTGACGCTCATCGGGTGACCGCCCCGGTTCCGGGAGCCGAGGTGAGCTCGACCTCGAGAGCCGCGATCAGACGATCCTGGAGCTCGGGCTCGCCGATCTTCTGGACGACCTCGCTGAGGAACCCGAGGACCACGAGGCGACGTGCCTCGTCTTCGGAGATGCCGCGCGACTGCAGGTAGAACAGGTGCTCGTCGTCGAAGCGACCCGTGGCGCTGGCGTGACCCGCGCCCTGGATGTCACCGGTCTCGATCTCGAGGTTGGGGATCGAGTCGGCCCGCGTGCCCTCGCTGAGCACCAGGTTGCGGTTCTGCTCGTAGCTGTCGGTGCCCGGTGCGGTGCGCCCGATCAGGACGTCGCCGATCCAGACCGTCCGAGCGCCCTCGCCCTGGAGCGCGCCCTTGTAGTTTACCCGGCTCCGCGAGTTCGGCGCGTCGTGGTTCACGTACACCTGCTGCTCGAGGTGCTGGCCCGCGTCGGCGAAGTAGACACCGTAGAGCTCGGTGTCGGCGCCCTGGCCGGCGAGATGCGCCGACGGGTTGACCCGCACGATGGACCCGCCGAGGCTGACGACGAAGTGCTTCAACTGCGCGTCGCGCCCGATCGTGGCGAAGTGACTGGCGAGGTGCTCCGCGTCGTCGTCCCACTCCTGGAGCGTCACCACGGTGAGGTGGGCGCCGTCGTCGACCACGATCTCGACGTTCTCGACGAGTCGCGCCGAGCCCGTGTTCCGCAGAACGACGAGAGAGGTCGTGTGGGCGGCGGCGTGGATGACGGTGTGACCGGCGCGCGGTTCGCGGTCGAGCCCCGAGCGACCGATGGTCACCGTGGAGGGCTCCTCGCCGGCCAGTTCGACGAGGAGGACCTTCTCGACGCTCGCCCAGGCGTTCGCCGAGGCCTTGTCTTCGGGAGTTCCGGCGGTGCCGACCCGTGCATGGGACGCGTCGACCCAGTCGACCGTCGCCCCGCCCGTCTCGCGGGCGAGATAGGCGTAAGGGGAACCGTCGAGAGGACCGTCGATGAGGGGACGGAGGCGCGCGACCGGACTGAGCTTCCAGTCGACCTCGCGACCGGTCACGTCGGGGAAGGCCGCGGGATCGGTCGACGAGAAGCGACCTGACCGGGTCTGGACCGGTACGAGACCCCATCCGCCGTCGGTGTGGGCTCCGGCGCCGTGCTGGACGCGTTCGGAGGTGCTGCTGTCTGTGGTGGTGGGTGCTGCGGCAGACATCTAGCCGACGGATCCTTCCATGCTCATCTCGATGAGCTTGTTGAGTTCGAGCGCGTACTCCATGGGCAGCTCTCGGGCGATGGGCTCGATGAAGCCGCGCACGATCATCGCCATGGCCTCGTCTTCGGCCATGCCGCGCGACATCAGGTAGAAGAGCTGCTCTTCGCTGACCCGCGACACGGTCGCCTCGTGACCGAGCTGGACGTCGTCGACGCGGATGTCGATGGCAGGGTACGTGTCGGATCGGGAGATCGTGTCGACCAGCAGAGCGTCGCAGCGGACGGTGTTCGCCGAGTGGTGCGCGGACGGGTCAACGCGGATCTCGCCGCGGTAGCCTGCGCGGCCGCCTCCACGGGCGATGGACTTCGACACGATGGAGGACGTCGTGTACGGCGCCATGTGGACCATCTTCGCGCCGGCGTCCTGGTGCTGGCCGGGGCCCGCGAAGGCGACGGAGAGGGTCTCGCCCTTGGCGTGCTCGCCCACCAGGTAGATGGACGGGTACTTCATCGTGACCTTGGACCCGATGTTGCCGTCGATCCACTCCATCGTCGCTCCCTCGTGAGCGATGGCGCGCTTGGTGACCAGGTTGTACACGTTGTTCGACCAGTTCTGGATCGTCGTGTAGCGGACGCGGGCGTTCTTCTTGACGACGATCTCGACGACCGCCGAGTGCAGCGAGTCGGACTTGTAGATGGGAGCCGTGCAGCCCTCGATGTAGTGCACGTAGCTGTCCTCGTCGGCGATGATCAGCGTGCGCTCGAACTGACCCATGTTCTCCGTGTTGATACGGAAGTAGGCCTGCAGGGGGATCTCGACGTGGACGCCCTTGGGGACGTAGACGAAGGATCCACCCGACCAGACGGAGGTGTTGAGCGCCGCGAACTTGTTGTCGCCGGCCGGGATCACGGTCCCGAAGTACTCCTGGAAGAGCTCGGGGTGCTCGCGCAGGGCCGTGTCGGTGTCCATGAAGATGACACCCTGCTGCTCGAGGTCCTCGCGGATCTGGTGGTAGACCACCTCGGACTCGTACTGCGCGGCGACACCGGCCACGAGACGGTTGCGTTCCGCTTCGGGGATCCCGAGCTTCTCGTAGGTGTTCTTGATGTCGTCCGGGAGGTCGTCCCAGGTGGTCGCCTGCTTCTCGGTGGAGCGGACGAAGTACTTGATGTTGTCGAAGTCGATGCCGGAGAGGTCTGCTCCCCAGGTCGGCATCGGCTTCTTCTCGAAGAGGGCGAGCCCCTTGAGGCGGTTCTTGAGCATCCACTCGGGCTCGTTCTTGAGCGCCGAGATGTCCGAGACGACCTCGGGTGACACGCCGCGCCGCGCCGAGGCGCCCGCCGCGTCGGAGTCGGCCCAGCCGAACTCGTACTGGCCCAGGCCTGCGAGCTCTGGTCGATCGATCAACACGTCTGACATCTCTAACCTCTTCCTTCTGCCGGAGCGAACACGGGGAGACGGATGACCATTCCCACGCCCTTCCTGCGAGCGGGCCCCGTCGGGATCCGCTCTTGTTGTGGCTCAGCCACTCGCGACGCGAGGCGACCACACCGGCGGCCGTCACCCGCACCTCTACGACCTTATTCACGGTCGGATGACAGGTGCGCGTTGCCTAGACTCGTTCTTCGTAGGGCGGCCAAGCCGCCGTACTCACATCGGTCCGAGCAGACCATGTGCGTCGACGTCGACGCCATACCGGGTTGTGTTCCTGAACCCGTTGATTCTACAGGTCGAAGCGCCGAAAGCGACGAAAGGCAGCAGTTCGTGAGCAACACACAGGTGGGTCCGGTCGGAATGCTGTCGCGCGTCAGGTCGTGGCTGCCGACGACGGTCGACCGACGGGTCCGCATCATCGCCTGGGCGTCGTTCGCCTGCCAGGTCCTCCTGATCGGCACAGGAGGCGCGGTCAGGCTCACCGGGTCGGGTCTCGGCTGCCCCACGTGGCCGCGGTGCACGCCCGAGTCGTTCGTCAGCACCCCCGAGATGGGGATCCACGGCGTCATCGAGTTCGGCAACCGTCTGCTCACCTTCGTGCTCACGATCGTCGTGATACTCGCGTTCCTGGCCGTCATCCGGATGCGCGCCGTCCGACGCGACCTCTTCGTCCTGACGCTCATCCAGGGTCTCGGCATCCCGTTCCAGGCGGCTCTGGGCGGCGTCACGGTGCTGACGGGTCTCAACCCCTACATCGTGGGTGCGCACTTCGTCGTGTCGATCTTCCTCGTCGCGCTGACGACCGTGCTCCTCTGGCGCGTCTTCAAGGGACCACGCGGGGCGTACGCGGCGACGTCGAGCGGCTACGCCCGACTCGTGCACGTCGCGGCGGCCGTCGTCGGCGTCACGGTGATCGTCGGCATCCTCACCACGGGATCCGGTCCGCATGCCGGCGACGCCGCCACACCTCGCAACGGACTCGACCCGGCCGTCATGGATCACGTCCACAGCTGGCCGGCCTACGCCACGCTCGCCCTGACCATCGCGATCGTCGTGTGGACCATCAGGGCCGGTCTCCCCCGGCGGTTCCCCGTCCTCCTGCTGGGCGTCGAACTCGTCCAGATCGCCGTCGGCATCACCCAGGCCCGCACCGGTCTTCCGCCCGTGCTGGTCGGAAGCCACATGGTGCTGTCGGCGCTGCTCGTGGCCGCCATGACCGCGGTCGTCCTGTCTCTCAAGAACGACCAGGCGCCCGACGAGATCGACGCTCCGATGGAACGGGACGTCGCGCGGATCTGATCTGCTCTCGGACCGGCTCAGAAGGCCAGGAGCGGGTCGATGCCGACCGCCAGGAAGAGCAGCGTGAGGTACGTGATCGAGCTGTGGAAGACCCGCATGGGTCGGACCTCGGCCACCTGCTGGATCGCGCGGCTGTACAGCCGGTGGGACTCCCAGATGAACCAGAGTCCGCTGGCGACGGCCACGACCGTGTAGAGGACGCCCATGCCGGCGACGGGGATGAGCAGCAGCGAGCAGACGACCGTGGCCCAGGCGTAGAGGATGACCTGCAGCCCGACGATCGATCGACCGCGCACCACGGAGAGCATGGGCACCTCGGCGGCCGCGTAGTCGTCGCGGTACTTCATCGACAGCGGCCAGTAGTGGGGCGGCGTCCAGAGGAAGATCACCATGAAGAGGATGACCGGCGCCCAGGTGAGCGAGTTCGTCACCGCCGCCCAGCCGATCAGTACGGGCATGCACCCGGCGATGCCGCCCCAGACGATGTTCTGAGGCGTGCGACGCTTCAGCCAGAGCGTGTATACGACGACGTAGAAGAGGATGGCGCCGAGCGACAGAGCGGCGGACAGCAGATTGACCGTCAGCGCGAGCCACGCGATCGACGCGACACCCACCACGTACGAGAACACGAGCGCCTCGCGATCGGACACCTCGCCGGTCACGAGCGGGCGACCCTGCGTCCGCTTCATGATCCGATCGATGTCGCGATCGATGTAGCAGTTGAAGGCAGAGGCCGAGCCCGCGCTCAAGGCGCCACCGATCAGCGTGGCGGCGACGAGCCACAGATTCGGCACCCCGCCCTGCGCCAGGAACATGGTCGGCGCCGTGGTGACGAGCAGGAGCTCCATCACGCGGGGTTTCGTGAGGGCGACGTAGGCCCGAGCCTTGCGACGGATGCCCCGGGGTTCGGTGTCGGGGCGGGTGTCTACGGCTGCGGTCATGAGTCCTCTAACGAGATGAGCGGATTGCTCGAAAAGTCTAGGCGATGATCGTCGGCGGTGACGGTTCTCTGGGAGTCACATGCGGGCAGGACCGGCATGTTCGTCCCTATACTGACAGGTGCTTGCCAGTCGCACGCCCGTTCGGCGCTGGAATCTCCGACATCGGAACCCATTTCCCCGTCTTGATCCCACCCTGCGGTGTGCGTTCGACCGAAGCCGACGACGTCTCGGCAGGCGCATGTCAGCGCGGGAGCGAATCGACCCCGCGCAATCCGCATCAAGAAGGGTCAACTTCCAGTGGCAGATCTGCAATGGGAATCCATTGACAACAAGGCAGTCGACACCGTCCGCGTTCTCGCGGCCGACTCGGTCGAGAAGGTCGGAAACGGCCACCCCGGCACGGCGATGAGCCTGGCGCCCGCCGCCTACCTCCTCTTCCAGAAGGTCATGCGCCGTGACCCGAGCGACAGCGAGTGGATCGGTCGCGACCGCTTCATCCTCTCGGTCGGTCACAGCTCGCTGACGCAGTACGTCCAGTTCTATCTCGGTGGCTACGGCCTCGAGCTCGACGACCTCAAGGCCCTCCGCACCTGGGGTTCGAAGACGCCGGGTCACCCCGAGTACGGACACACCGACGGCGTCGAGATCACGACCGGACCTCTGGGTCAGGGTCTGGCCTCCGCCGTGGGCATGGCCTACGCCGCCCGCTTCGAGCGTGGGCTCTTCGACCCCGAGGCGGCCGTCGGCACCTCGCCGTTCGATCACCACGTCTACGTGATCGCCGGCGACGGCGACCTGCAGGAGGGCGTCACCAGCGAGGCCTCCTCGCTCGCCGGCCACCAGCAGCTCGGCAACCTCGTCGTCATCTACGACTCCAACCAGATCTCGATCGAAGACGACACGAACATCGCCTTCACCGAAGACGTCCACAAGCGCTACGAGTCCTACGACTGGCACGTCCAGGTCGTCGACTGGAAGAAGACGGGCGAGTACGTCGAAGACGTCCGCGCCCTGAACGACGCCATCGAGGCCGCCAAGGCCGAGACCGGCAAGCCGTCGCTGATCATCCTCAAGACGATCATCGGCTGGCCCTCGCCCAAGAAGCAGAACAGCGGCAAGATCCACGGCTCCGCACTCGGCGCCGAAGAGCTCGCCGGCCTCAAGGAGGTCCTCGGCTTCGACCCGGAGAAGACCTTCGACGTCGACCCCGAGGTGCTCGAGCACACCCGCAAGGCCGTCGAGCGCGGTCAGGCGCAGCACGCCGAGTGGACCACGTCGTTCGACGAGTGGGCCACCGCCAACCCCGACAAGAAGACGCTGCTCGACCGCGTCCTCAAGGGCGAGCTGCCCGAGGGCCTCGACGCGGCTCTGCCCGTCTTCCCGACCGACAAAGAGGTTTCCACCCGTGCCGCCTCGGGCAAGGTCATCAACGCCATCGCCGAGGTCGTCCCCGAGTTCTGGGGTGGCTCCGCCGACCTGGCCGAGTCGAACCTGACCACGATCGCGGGCGGTGGCTCGTTCGTCCCGACCGAGTGGTCGACGCACGAATGGCAGGGCAACCCCTACGGGCGCGTCCTCCACTTCGGCATCCGCGAGCACGCCATGGGCTCGATCATGAACGGCATCGCACTGCACGGCAACACGCGCGTGTTCGGCGGGACCTTCCTGATCTTCAGCGACTACATGCGTCCTGCAGTGCGTCTCGCGGCTCTCATGAAGTCGCCCGTCACCTACGTGTGGACGCACGACTCCGTCGCCCTCGGCGAGGACGGCCCCACCCACCAGCCGGTCGAGCAGCTGGCCGCGCTGCGCGCCATCCCCGACTTCGACGTCGTCCGTCCGGCCGACGCCAACGAGACCGCCTGGGCCTGGAAGACCATCCTCGAGCGACACAGCGGCCCCGCCGGTCTGGCGCTCAGCCGCCAGAACCTCCCCGTCTTCGAACGCGGAGAGGGCGACGCCAGCGGCGACACCTTCGCCTCGGCGAAGAACGTCGCGAAGGGCGCCTACGTCCTCGCCGAGGCTCCGGGAGGCACGGCGGACGTCATCCTGATCGCCACCGGCTCCGAAGTGCAGATCGCCGTCGAGGCCCGCGAGGTGCTCAAGAGCGAGGGCATCAACGCCCGGGTCGTCTCGGCTCCCAGCCTCGAGTGGTTCGCCGAGCAGAGCGCCGAGTACAAGGAATCCGTCCTGCCCGCCGCCGTCAAGGCGCGCGTGTCCATCGAGGCCGGCATCGCGATGCCGTGGCGTGCGATCGTCGGCGACGCCGGCCGCAGCATCTCGATCGAGCACTTCGGTGCCTCCGCCGACTACAAGACGCTCTACCGCGAGTTCGGCATCACGACCGAAGCCGCCGTCGCAGCCGTCAAGGACTCGCTGGCCGCTCTCTGAGCGCCCGCGAAGAAGAGAGAAGAAGAGAAATGACCGAATCAAACACCGCACAGCTGTCCGCCGCCGGCGTCAGCATCTGGCTCGACGACCTGTCGCGTGAGCGCATCAACGCGGGCGGGCTCCAGAAGCTCATCGCCGAGCGCAACGTCGTGGGGGTCACCACGAACCCCACGATCTTCGCCTCGGCTCTGGCCAAGGGCGAGGCGTACGACGACCAGGTCGCGCTCCTCGCGAAGAGCGGCGTGAGCGTCACCGACGCCGTCTTCGAGATCACGACGGACGACGTGACGCGTGCCAGCGACATCTTCCGCGAGATCTACGACAGCTCGAAGGGATTCGACGGCCGTGTGTCGATCGAGGTCGAGCCCGGTCTGGCCCACGACGCCCAGGGCACCATCGACCAGGCGATCAAGCTGGCCGCGAAGGTCGGTCGTCCCAACGCGCTCATCAAGATCCCCGCGACGGTCGAGGGCCTCGAGGCCATCACCGCGGTGATCGCCCAGGGCATCAGCGTCAACGTCACGTTGATCTTCAGCCTCGAGCGCTACCGCGCCGTCATCAACGCCTACCTGACCGGTCTCGAGCAGGCCAAGGCCGCCGGCATCGACATCACGACGATCCACTCGGTCGCCTCGTTCTTCGTGTCGCGCGTCGACACCGAGATCGACAAGCGCCTGGACGCCGTCGGAACCGACGAGGCGAAGGCCCTCAAGGGCAAGGCCGGCGTCGCGAACGCCCAGCTCGCCTACGAGGTCTACACGCAGGCCTTCGACACCGAGCGCGCCAAGGGCCTGCTGGCCGCCGGTGCCAACAAGCAGCGTCCGCTCTGGGCCTCCACCGGTGTGAAGGACCCGAACGTGCTCGACACGACGTACGTCGTCGAGCTCGTCGCGGCCGACGTCGTCAACACGATGCCCGAGAAGACGCTCGAGGCGACCTTCGACCACGGTGACATCCGCGGCGACTCGATCAGCTCCTCCTACGCCTCCGCCAACGAGGTCATGGACGCCATCGCCGCCCAGGGCGTCTCGTACGACGAGGTCACCGAGCTGCTCGAGAAGGAGGGCGTGGAGAAGTTCATCGTCTCCTGGAACGAACTGCTCGACACCGTCACCGCCGCGCTCGAGGCGTCGAAGCCCGCCGAGGCCGCCAAGTGACCATCACGATCGCAGCGAGCGGCGCCGCCGCGGAAGCCATCGAGAAGGTCGTCCCGCAGCTGGTCGACGACCTGATCGCCTCCGGCATCACCGCTCAGAACCCCACTCTCTGGGGTCCTGACGCGGAGGACGAGTCGGCCAAGCGACTCGGCTGGACGGAGGCGGTCGTCGTCTCGACCCCGCTGATCGACCAGATCGCCGAGCTCCGCGAGGAGCTCGCGGGCAAGGGCGTCGACCACGTCGTGCTCGCGGGCATGGGCGGTTCGTCGCTGGCTCCCGAGGTCATCACACGCACCTACGGCGTCGAGCTGACGGTGCTCGACGCCACGGAGCCCGGTCAGGTCCTGACGGCCCTCGCCGACCGCCTCGAGCGCACCGTGCTCGTCGTGTCGTCGAAGTCGGGCTCGACCGTCGAGACCGCCAGCCAGCGCAAGACCTTCGAGAAGGCCTTCCGTGACGCCGGCATCGATCCCGTGGACCGCATCGTGGTCGTGACCGATCCGGGTTCGCCCCTGGACGCCTCCGCCCGGGAAGCCGGTTACCGCGTCTTCAACGCCGACCCCAACATCGGCGGTCGTTACTCGGCGCTGTCCGCCTTCGGTCTCGTGCCGTCCGGTCTGGCCGGTGCCGACATCCGCGAGCTGCTCAGTGAGGCCGACGCCGTCACCGTCGAGCTCGCGCAGGACTCCGTCGACAACCCGGGGCTCGTGCTCGGCGCCGTCATCGCCGGCACTCAGCCGCTGCGCGACAAGATCGCCATCGTCGCCGACGGCACGCACATCATCGGGTTCCCCGACTGGGCGGAGCAGCTGATCGCCGAGTCCACCGGCAAGCAGGGGCGTGGGCTCCTGCCCGTCGTCCTCGGCACCGACGGACCGGAGATCTCGCTCGACCTGCACGACGTGCAGGTGGTGCGCCTCGTCGCCAACGCAGCGGAGACCCGTGAGGTCGCCCCCGGCGAGGTGGAGATCTCCGGCTCGCTCGGCGGTCAGATCATGGTCTGGGAGTACGCGGTCGCCGTCGCCGGTCGACTGCTCGACATCAACCCGTTCGACCAGCCCGACGTCGAGTCCGCGAAGATCGCGACGCGGGCTCTCCTGGACGACCGACCCGCTCCGACTCCCCCGGCCTTCACGGCCGAGGGCGTCGAGGTGCGTCAGGTCGGCGGCCTCGAGGTCGGGGAGTCGCTCGACAGCGCTGTGACGGCGCTGCTGTCGCATCTCGACGACGACGGCTACGTGTCGATCCAGGCGTACATCGATCGGGTCGCGAACCCGGAGCTCGAGACGCTGCGCGACGCTCTCGCGGCGCGCACGAAGCGCCCCGTGACGTTCGGCTGGGGACCTCGGTTCCTGCACTCGACGGGTCAGTACCACAAGGGCGGTCCCGCCAACGGCGTGTTCCTCCAGATCACGCAGGTCGCCGAGCGCGACCTCGAGATCCCGGAGAGCCCGTTCACCTTCGGACAGCTGGTCCAGGCGCAGGCCGCCGGCGACGCGAAGGTGCTCGCCGAGCACGGCCGTCCGGTGCTCACCCTGACCGTCACCGACGTGGCCGCGGCGCTCCCCGCGCTGCTCGCCTCGCTCCGTTGACCGAGCGGGTCGGCGTCGTCCGCGACGCCGACCCGCCTCCCGGTCGGGGTGTGCGAGACCCCGCCGGACAATCACGACCCGAAAGAAACCACCACGCATGTCACCGGTCGAGATCACTCCCGAATCGAATCCCCTGCGACTCCCCTCCGACCGTCGTCTCAATCGCATCGCCGGGCCCAGCGGCCTGATCATCTTCGGCGTGACCGGTGACCTGTCGCGCAAGAAGCTCATGCCGGCGGTGTACGACCTCGCGAACCGCGGTCTGCTGCCACCCGGCTTCGCCCTCGTGGGCTTCGCCCGACGCGAATGGGAGGGGCAGGACTTCGAGCAGGTGGTCTACGAGGCGGTGAAGGAGCACGCCCGCACGCCCTTCGACGAGGACGTCTGGCGCCAGCTCAAAGAGGGCTTCCGCTTCGTCCAGGGCGTCTTCGACGACGCCGACGCGTTCACCCGTCTGAAAGACACCATCGAGGAGCTCGACCGCGAGCGGGGGACGATGGGCAACCACGCGTTCTACCTGTCGATCCCGCCGAAGGCGTTCCCGATCGTCACCGAGCAGCTCCGCAACTCCGGACTCGCCGAAGAACGAGACGGCGCCTGGCGTCGTGTCGTCATCGAGAAGCCCTTCGGCAGCGACCTGAAGACCGCACGTGAACTGAACGCGGTGGTCGAGACCGTCTTCGAACCCGACTCCGTCTTCCGGATCGACCACTACCTCGGCAAGGAGACCGTCCAGAACCTCCTCACGCTCCGGTTCGCGAACCAGATGTACGAACCCCTCTGGAATTCCAACTACGTCGACCACGTCCAGATCACCATGGCCGAGGACATCGGCGTCGGGGGTCGCGCCGGCTACTACGACGGGATCGGCGCCGCTCGGGACGTCATCCAGAACCACCTCCTCCAGCTCCTCGCCCTCACCGCCATGGAAGAACCGGTGTCATTCACCGCGAAGGACCTCCGCGCCGAGAAGGAGAAGGTCCTCTCGGCAGTCCGTCTGCCGGAGGACCTCGCGACGGGCACGGCACGCGGTCAGTACTCCGGCGGCTGGCAGGGCGGTGAGAAGGTCCTCGGGTTCCTCGATGAGGAGGGCATGAACCCCGAGAGCGTCACCGAGACCTTCGCCGCGATCAAGCTCGAGATCGCGACGCGCCGGTGGGCCGGAGTCCCGTTCTATCTCCGGGCAGGCAAGCGCCTCGGACGCCGGGTCACCGAGATCGCGATCGTCTTCAAGCAGGTCCCGGAGAACATCTTCGGCTCTCAGACATCACTGGGGCAGAACGCCCTGGTCGTCCGGGTCCAGCCCGACGAGGGCGTGACCCTCCGCTTCGGTTCGAAGGTTCCCGGCATCGGCACCCAGGTGCGTGACGTCACGATGGACTTCGGCTACGGACACGCGTTCACCGAAGCGAGCCCCGAGGCATACGAGAGGCTCATCCTCGACGTCCTCCTCGGTGATCCGCCGCTCTTCCCCCGACACGAGGAGGTCGAGCTGTCCTGGAAGATCCTCGACCCCATCGAGGAGTTCTGGGCCGGCCGAGGCCAGCCCGAGCAGTACCGCCCAGGCACCTGGGGTCCGAAGTCCGCCGACGAACTCATGGCCCGCGACGGCCGCACCTGGAGGCGACCATGATCGTCGATCTGCCCGACAGCACCATCTCCCGAGTGCAGAAGTCGCTCGTCTCCATCCGAGAGGAAGGAGGCGCGGTCGCTCTCGGTCGGGTGCTCACCCTGATCATCTCCACCTCTCTCGGCGAGGAGGAGGAGGCCATCGAGGCGGCGAACGAGGCCTCGCGCGAGCACCCCATGCGGGTCATCGTGATCTCCACGTCACGCGGCGAGGGGTCCGACGCGGACGCCCGCCTGGACGCGCAGATCCGTGTCGGCGGAGACGCGGGAGCCAGCGAGGTCATCGTGCTCCGTGCCTACGGCGACACCGCCAGCGACGAGGAGGGTCTCGTCACCGGGCTGCTCCTCCCCGACGCCCCGGTCGTCGCCTGGTGGCCGGGCAAGGCGCCGGCCGTCGTGTCGGAGTCCCCACTCGGACGCATCGCCCAACGCCGCATCACCGACGCTGCCAGCCAGGACAACCCGCGACAGACGATCGTCGACCTCGCCGAGACCTACGCCCCGGGTGACACCGACTTCGCCTGGACCCGGCTGACGCTCTGGCGGACTCAGCTCGCGGCTGTTCTCGATCAGCCTCCGTACGAGCCCGTCACCGCGGTCGAGGTCAGCGGCGCGCCGGACTCGCCCTCCACCCTCCTGCTCGCGGCGTGGCTGCGGTTGCAGCTCCAGGTGACGGTGGACAACGAGCTGACGACACGCGCCACCGGCTCGAGCGGCATCCAGGGAGTGCGACTGCTGCGCGCCTCCGGAGCCATCGAGCTCGAGCGCGAGCAGGACAACGTCGCGACGCTGCGGCAGCCGGGTCAGCCGACGCACGACCTCGCGTTGCCACGCCGTTCGCTCCGCGACTGCCTCGCCGAGGAACTCCGTAGACTCGACCCCGACGACCTCTTCGGTGATGTCGTCGAACATGGGGTTCGCCAACTGAGCGAACCCGTCCAGGACAGCTAGGGCAGACGATAACCGTGACAAACGAACGCCGGGTGCTCGTGCACTCCACCAAGGAATCGCTGGGGGCGTCCGTCGCCGCCCGGTTCATCACCAAGATCATCGACGTGATCGAGGAGCAGAACTACGCCTCGGTCGTCGTGAGCGGTGGCTCGGTCAGCACACTCGTGCTGGCGGCCATCAACGCGTCGCCGGCACGCGACAGCGTCGACTGGTCGAAGGTCTCGTTCTGGTGGGCCGACGAGCGTTGGGTGGAGGCCGGCCACGCCGACCGCAACGACCACCAGGCCGGAATCGATCTGCTCGACCACATCGGCGTCGATCCGGCGAACGTGCACCGCTTCGGTGCCGTCGGAGACTTCGAGGACGTCGAGGATGCGGCCGCCTCGTATCGGGCCGAGCTCCTCGAGCACGCCCAGGGCGACGACACCTCGCCCCGCTTCGACATCACCCTCCTGGGGGTCGGTCCCGACGGGCACATCGCGTCGTTGTTCCCCGACAAGGAGCAGATCCGCGCGACTGATTCGACGGTGCTGACCATCGACGACTCCCCCAAGCCGCCGCCGGTCCGCCTGACTCTGAGCCTGCCGGCGATCAACAACTCGCAGCGCGTCTGGATGATCCTCGCGGGTGCCGAGAAGGCGTCGTCGCTGGGTCTCGCTCTCGCCGGGGCGGGTGCCGACCAGGTGCCCGTCGCCGGGGTCAAGGGTCGCAAGCGAACCGTCTTCTTCGTCGACGACGCCGCTGCCGCCGAGGTTCCCGAGAAGCTCATCGCCTCCACCTACTGAGTCCGTGCACGACGAAGCCCCGCAGCATCGCTGCGGGGCTTCGTCGTCGTCACCGGTGCATGACCCCGGTGGTGCCGGACAGGACGACCGGGTCAGGCCTTGCCGCGGCGGACTCGCAGCTGCTGCAGAGCCTCTTCCAGCAACTGCGCGGCCTCTTCTTCGGACCGACGTTCTTTGACGTAGGCCAGATGCGTCTTGTACGGCTCGAGCTTGGCGACGCTCGGCGGGTTCGCCTTGTCACGACCGGCCGGGAGACCGCTCGACGGCGAGTCGACGGTCTCGGGGATCTCGTCTTCAGGGACGTTCGCGGCGAAGTGCCGCACGACCTCGTTGCCCAGGGCGTCCCAGTAGGAGATGGTGATCCGCTCGGCGTGGTAGCCGCGATCCTGCTCGCCCATCGGACCTGCACCGACACGCGAACCCCGGATGGCGCTACCGCCCGATGCCATCAGGCCACCGCCGAGAACTTGGTGATGAGGCCGAGCACGACGATGCAGGTGATCCACACCAAGCCGAGGAAGACCGTGATGCGGTTCAGGTTCCGCTCGGCGACGCCGGACGCGCCGAGGTTGCTCGTGACACCGCCCCCGAACATGTCGGAGAGACCGCCACCCCGACCTCGGTGGAGCAGGATGAGCAAGGTCAGCAGGAGGCTCGTGATGCCGAGCAACACCTGCAGGACGACCTGAAGAATTTCCACGTGGGACCTTTCGATGCGGTGAGACCGCTAACGAGTATAACCGGCGGCTTGGTCTCCGGCGTCCTCCCTCGCGGAACCACCCGGCGGTGACACCGTCTGCGAGGACGCCGGACCCTCAGACGCCGACGTGCGAGGGGAACCTGACGATGCTGGCGAACTCATCGACGTCGAGGCTGGCACCGCCGACGAGGGCGCCGTCGACGTTGGGCTCCCGCATGAACGACGCGATGTTGGAGGACTTCACCGACCCGCCGTAGAGGATCCGCGTCGCCGCAGCCGAGTCGGAGCCGAGGACGTCGGCGAGGGCCTCACGCAGGGCTGCGCAGACCTGTTCGGCCTGCTCGGCCGTGGCGGCCTTGCCGGATCCGATCGCCCAGACCGGCTCGTAGGCGACGACTATCTCGGCGTCGGCCGGGAGGTCGGCGACGGCCGCCCGGAGTTGCGCCACCGGGACCGCGCTCGGACCGTGCTCTTCGAGATCGGCTGCGGTCTCCCCCACGCACAGGACCGGGACGAGCCCGTTCCGGTGGGCGGCGAGGACCTTGGCGGCGACGACCGCGTCGGTCTCCCCGTGCATCGTGCGCCGCTCCGAATGCCCCACGATGACGTAGCGGATGTCGAGCTTGGACAGGAAGGCACCGGAGATCTCACCGGTGTGTGCGCCGGAGTCATGCGCTGACAGATCTTGCGCCCCGAGGCCGAGGTGCAGCTTGTCTGCGTCGAGGAGCGTCTGGACCGATCGGAGGTCGGTGAACGGCGGGAAGACGACGGCCTCGACGGTCGAGTAGTCGTGCTTCGCGTCCTTCAGGCTCCAGGCGAGCTTCTGCACGAAGGCGATGGACTGCAGGTGGTCGAGGTTCATCTTCCAGTTGCCTGCGATGAGGGGCGTGCGTGTGGTCACCATCCGAGGACCTCCAGTCCGGGAAGACGTTTGCCCTCGAGGAACTCGAGGCTGGCTCCACCACCGGTGGAGATGTGGCCGAACTGGTCGTCCGAGAATCCGAGTGCTCGGACGGCTGCGGCGCTGTCGCCGCCGCCGACGACCGCGAGGCCGTCGACGTTCGTCAGAGCCTCGGCCACGGTCTTGGTGCCGTGGGCGAAGGCGTCGAACTCGAAGACGCCCATGGGGCCGTTCCAGAACACGGTCTTCGATCCGAGGACGATCTCGGCGAAGCGAGCCGCGGTCTCCGGGCCGATGTCCAGGCCGATGGCGTCGGAGCCGAACGCCGACGACTCGATGCCGTCGATCTGGACGGTCTCGTGGTCCGCGTCGGCCGAGAACGCCGAGGCCACCTCGACGTCGACGGGCAGGACGATGCGGACGCCCCGCCTCTCGGCGTCGTCGAGATACCCCTGGACGCGTTCGATCTGATCGGACTCGAGCAGGCTCTTGCCGACCGGGTGACCCTGCGCGGCGAGGAACGTGAACAGCATGCCGCCGCCCACGAGGAGGTTGTCGACACGGGGCAGGAGATGCTCGATGACGCCGAGCTTGTCCGAGACCTTCGACCCGCCGAGCACGACCGTGTAGGGGCGCTCGGGCTCGACCGTCAGCTTCTCGAGCACGGCGAGCTCCGCGGCGATGAGCGAGCCGGCGGCGCTCGGCAGCAGCTTGGGCAGCTCGTAGACGCTCGCCTGCTCACGGTGGACGACACCGAAGCCGTCGGAGACGAACACGTCGCCGAGCTCGGCGAGACTGCGCGCGAAGGCTTCGCGCTCTTCGGCGACCTTGGAGGTCTCGGCCGCCGTGAACCGGAGATTCTCCAGCACGGTGATCTGTCCGTCCTGGAGGGCGGCGACCGCGGCGCTGGCTTCGTCGCCCACGGTCTCCGACACGAAACCGACGCTCTTCCCGAGCAGTTCGCTGAGTCGCTGGGCGACGGGACGGAGGCTGTACTCGGGAGCGATCTGGCCATCCGGCCGGCCGAGGTGGCTGATGACGACGACGCGAGCACCCTGGTTGATGAGCGTGTCGAGAGTGGACACGGAGGCGCGGACACGACCGTCGTCCGTGATGCGTCCGTCTTTCAAGGGGACGTTGAGGTCGCAGCGGACGATTACCCGCCGGCCGGAGAGGGAGCCCAAGGACTCGAGGGTTCGCAGGGTCATGACCTTCTCTTCATTCGACGAAGGCGGCCGGGCACGGGGCCCAGCCGCCTTCGGTGGTTCGGATCGATGGATGACGCCGGTGTTACAGGCGGTCGGCCACGTACTTGGTCAGGTCGACGAGACGGTTGGAGTAACCCCACTCGTTGTCGTACCAGGAGGTGATCTTGACCATGTTGCCGATGACCTTCGTGAGGCCCGAGTCGTAGATCGAGGAGTGCGGGTCCGTCGTGATGTCGGACGACACCAGCGGGTCTTCGGAGTAGGCCAGGATGCCCTTGAGCTCACCCTCGGCGGCGGCCTTGTAGGCCGCGTTGATCTGCTCGACGGTGACCGGGGTCGACGTCTCGAGCGTCACATCGGTGATCGAGCCGGTCGGGACCGGGACGCGCAGGGCGTAGCCGTCGAGCTTGCCGGCCAGCTCGGGGATGACGAGACCGATGGCCTTGGCTGCACCCGTCGAGGTCGGCACGATGTTGACGGCCGCGGCGCGGGCACGGCGCGGGTCCTTGTGCGGGCCGTCCTGGAGGTTCTGGTCGGCCGTGTAGGCGTGCACCGTCGTCATCAGGCCGCGCTCGACGCCGAAGTTGTCGAGGAACACCTTCATGAGGGGGGCGAGGCTGTTCGTGGTGCACGAGGCGTTCGAGATGATGTCGTGCTTGGCGGGGTCGTAGATGCCCTCGTTGACGCCCAGGACGATCGTGGCGTCGTCGCCGGTCGCGGGTGCCGAGATCAGGACCTTCTTGGCACCGGCCGTGATGTGCTTGCGGGCGTCTTCCGCCTTGGTGAAGAAGCCGGTCGACTCGATGACGATGTCGACGCCCAACTCGCCCCAGGGCAGGTTGGCAGGGTCGCGCTCGGCGAGGACCTTGATGGGCTTGCCGTCGACGACGATCGAGTCGCCGTCGAGTTCGACGGTCGCGTCGAGGCGACCCGTGATCGAGTCGAACTTGAGGAGGTGCGCCAGCGCGGCGTTGTCCGTGAGGTCGTTGACGGCGACGATCTCGATGTCGGTGCCCTTGGCCAGCGCGGCGCGGAAGTAATTGCGGCCGATACGACCGAAGCCGTTGATGCCGATCTTGACGGTCAATGAAACTCCTGTTGCTCAGGCGTCGTGGGGACGCGTGGAGGGGGTGGGCGACCAGACCCGAGAACGCACCCGACACCGGAGGGGCAGAGGATGCGCAGCCGTACGCGACACTACCAGGCGAGGCCCCGTGTTACCCCAGCCCCGACGATGCCCGGGGCCACCCCGGTGAGCATCGGGGCGGCGGGTGTCAGCGGAGGTCGAGGTCGGCGGGGAGACCCGAGTCGGTGCCCGGGAGACCGAGGTCGGTGGCCTTCTTGTCGGCCATGGCGAGCAGACGACGGATCCGCCCGGCGACGGCGTCCTTCGTCATCGGCGGGTCGGCATGCTGACCGAGTTCGTCGAGGCTGGCGTCCCGGTGCGCGAGCCGGAGATCGCCGGCGTACTTCAGGTGATCGGGGATGTCGTCGCCGAGCAGCTCCATCGCCCGCTCGACCCGCGCGCAGGCCGCGACCGCCGCCTCTGCGGATCGACGGAGATTCGCATCGTCGAAGTTGACCAGACGGTTCGCCGTGGCACGGACCTCGCGACGCTGTCGCATCTCCTCCCACTCGTCGACGGATCGGAGGGCGCCCATGGTCTTCAGCATCGAGCTGATGGCCTCGCCGTCTCGGATGAGGACCCGGTGAACCCCTCGCACCTCCCGGGCCTTCGCCGGGATGCCGAGCCGACCCGCGGCGCCGACGAGCGCCATGGCCGCCTCGTTGCCGGGGCAGATGACCTCGAGCGACGCTGAACGACCCGGGTCGGTGAGCGTCCCCTGCGCGAGGAACGCGCCGCGCCAGATGGCTGCGAGGTCGTCGCGCGAACCGGTCGTCAACCTGTTGGGGAGCCCGCGGATGGGTCGGCGACGTTGATCCATCAGACCCGTCTGCCGCGCCAGCGTCTCGCCCGCCTCGTGGACGCGCACGAGGTAGTGGTTGGTCCGACGGACACCCGAGGCCGCGATCACCGACACGTCGCTGCGGGCACCGTAGAGCTCGGCCAGGTCTTTGCGGACACGGCGGGCGATGACCGGACTGTCGAGCTCGGCCTCGACGGCGATCCGCCCCGAGATCACGTGGAGCCCGCCTGCGAAGCGCAGGATCGTCGCGACCTCGGCGGCCCGGACGGTCGTCCGGCTCACCTCGACCTGAGCGAGTTCTTCTTTGACGTCGGCAGTCTGAGCCAAACCTGGGTTCCTTCTCTCGGTTCGATCGGCGCACGCGAATGTCGGCCGATCGGCACGGTCATTCCCTGCCGAGGTCGCGATGCTTCACGCTGACGGCCACACCACGGAGCTCGCGCAGATGCGCTGCCAGTTCACCGACGAGGGTGACCGATCGATGCTTGCCGCCCGTGCAGCCAATGGCGATCGTAGCGTGTCTCTTGTTCTCACGCTGATAGCCCTCGAGCACGGGCTCGATGGCGGCGCCGAACGCCTCGATGAAACGGCGAGCCCCCTGCTGCGCCATCACGTACGACGTCACGGGCTCGTCGAGGCCGCTCTGAGCCCTCAGCTCGGGGACCCAGAACGGGTTCGGCAGGAACCGGGCATCGCCCACCATGTCGGCGTCCGTGGGAAGTCCGTACTTGAAGCCGAAGCTGAGGACGGTCACCTGGACGCCGGGATCCTCCGACTCCGCGAAGGTCTCGGTGATGGCCGTGGCGAGCTGGTGGATGTTCAGCTCGGACGTGTCGATGACCACATCGCTCGTCTCGCGGAGCTCCTCCATCCGGGCCCGCTCCGCGAGGATGCCGTCGAGGAGCGTGCCGTCACCCTGCAGCGGATGAGGCCGACGCACCTGTTCGAAGCGACGGACGAGGACGGCGTCGGTGGCGTCCAGGAACAGCACCCGCACCTTGCTGGGCATGCTCATCCGGAGCGTGCGCACCGCCTCCTGAGCCTCGGAGAACAGCCGTCCGCCTCGGACGTCGATGACCGCCGCGATCTTCGGCAGCGAGTCACCCGCCCGCTCGGCGAGGTCGAGGAGAGGACGGAGCATCTGCGCGGGCAGATTGTCGACGACGTACCAGCCCAGGTCTTCGAGGGCGTTCCCGACGGTTGATCGCCCGGCGCCTGACATCCCCGTGACGATCAGGACCTCTTGCTGTTCGCTTGCGTCGCTCATGTGTGGTGACCTTCGGTCGAGGCTGTCAGGCGGTGGGACGATTCTAGGCGGGTACCGAGGTGTCACCCGGAACGTCGACCCCCTCCCCCTCTCGGTCGTCGGGCTGGTCGACGTCGTCGCCGCCCGCCGCCTCCGGCTCGCCGCCGAGCCGGTCGGCCACGGCCGCGGCCAGGGTCGGACCGATCCCCTTGATCGATGCGATCTCGTCGAGCCCCGCCTCCTTCAGACGCTTCACCGACCCGAAGTGCTTGAGCAGGCGCGCCACCCGCGAGGGGCCGAGCCCCGGGATCTCCGCGAGTTGCGACGCGATGTCGCGGCGCCGGCGCTGCCGCTGGAAGGTGATGGCGAACCGGTGCGCCTCGTCGCGGATGCGCTGGATGAGGAACAGCGCGTCGGAGTTGCGCGGCAGGATGACCGGGAAATCGTCGTCCGGGAGCCAGATCTCCTCCAGCCGCTTCGCGATGCCGCAGAGAGCGATGTCCGTGACGCCCGCGTCGTCCAGGGCACGCCGCGCGGCCGCGACCTGGGGCTGCCCTCCGTCGACGATCAGGAGGTTGGGGCGATACGCGAAGCGCTTCCGCTGCTCGCCGACCTCCTCGACGGGGGCCAGCTCGTCGTCCAGGCGTGCGAGGCGCCGGCTCAGGGTCTGATAGATCGACTCGGTGTCGTCGGTCGACTGCGGGATGCTGAAACGGCGGTACTGGTCTTTTCGGGGCAGTCCGTCTTCGAAGACGACCATGGACGCCACGATGTTCGTCCCCGAGAGGTGCGAGACGTCGTAGCACTCCATCCGCAGGGGCGCATCGGACATGCCGAGAGCCTCCTGGATGTCCGCGAGAGCAGTCGAGCGCGTCGCGAAGTCGGCACTGCGACGGGTCTTGTAGAGCATCAGGGCCTGCTGCGCGTTCAGTGTGGCCGTCTGCATCAACGCGGCCTTGTCGCCCCGTTGAGCGGTGTGGATCTGCACCTTGCCCCTCCCCCGCAGGCCACCCAGCACGCTCTCGAGCGCGTCGTTGTCGTCCGGTGTGGCGGTCACCACGATCTCCCGCGGCAGCTCCGCCCCGGCGGAGTAGGTGTCTTGCAGGATCTGCTCCACGAGCTCGCCGGTGCTGACGTCGATCTCCTTGTCGACCACCCATCCCCGGGATCCGCGGATGCGTCCGCCACGCACCGTGAAGAGCTGGACCGCGGCGGCTAGTTCGTCTTCCGCCAGTGCGAAGAGGTCGAGATCCACGGAGTCCCGGAGCACCACGGCCGACTTGTCGAGCACGGCCTCGAGGGCCTGCACCTGATCGCGGTAGCGGGCGGCCTCCTCGTAACGCTGCTCGATCGCAGCCGTCTTCATCTCCTTCTGGAGACCCGCGATGACCTTCTTGTCGTAGCTCTTCATGAATCGCACGAACTCGTCGACGATCCGTCTGTGCTCCTCGATCGTCACCTTGCCCGAGCACGGCCCGCCGCACCGGCCGATCTGACCGGGGAAGCAGGGCTTGCCGGTCTGCATGGCCTTCTTGTAGCTGCTGTCCGAGCAGGTGCGGATGGGGAACACCTTGATCATGAGGTCGATGGTGTCGTGGACGGCCCAGATCTTCGGATACGGACCGAAGTACTTCGCCCCCCGGATCTTGGGGTTCCGGGTGACCATAACCCGGGGCGCCTCGTCGCCGAGGGTCACAGCCATGAACGGGTAGGTCTTGTCGTCACGGAACTTGACGTTGAACGGCGGATCGAACTCTTTGATCCAGGTGTACTCGAGCTGCAGCGCCTCGATGTCGCTGCCGACGACCGTCCACGTCACCGAGCTCGCACTGAGCACCATGCGCCTCGTCCGCTCGTGCAGCGTCGGAAGAGGAGCGAAGTAGTTGCTCAGTCGAGCCCGGAGGTTCTTCGCCTTGCCGACGTAGAGGACCCGACCCCGTTCGTCGAGCCACCGGTAGACACCGGGGTCCGTCGGGATCTCACCCGCCTTGGGTCGCCAGGAGACCGTGTTGCTCATCGCGCCTCCATCGCCTCCCGACGGCGTCGCGCAGGAGCCTTCGAGGAGGTGCGTCCGGCTGTCGAGGTGTGTCCGGATTCGAGGATCTCGGCCAGGAAGACCCCCGTGTGGCTGTCGGGCACCTTCGCGAGGAACTCCGGTGTGCCGGCCGCGATCACGGAACCGCCGCCGGCGCCGCCTTCGGGGCCCATGTCGATCAGCCAGTCCGCCGACTTGATGACGTCGAGGTTGTGCTCGATGGTGATGACCGTGTTGCCCTTGTCGACCAGACCGTTGAGGACGATGAGGAGCTTCCGAACGTCTTCGAAGTGCAGACCCGTCGTCGGCTCGTCGAGCACGTAGATGCTGCGCCCGTTGGAGCGCTTCTGCAGCTCGGTGGCCAGCTTGACCCGCTGGGCCTCACCGCCGGAGAGGGTGGTGGCGCTCTGACCCAGTCGGACGTACCCGAGACCGACGTCGACCAGGGTCTTCATGAATCGCGAGATCGACGAGATGGCCTCGAAGAACTCGGCCGCCTCGCTGATCGGCATGTCGAGCACCTCGGAGATGTTCTTGCCCTTGTAGAGCACGGCGAGGGTCTCGCGGTTGTACCGCGCGCCGCCGCAGACCTCGCAGGCGACGTACACGTCGGGCAGGAAGTTCATCTCGATCTTGATGGTCCCGTCGCCGGCGCAGTTCTCGCAGCGACCGCCCTTGACGTTGAAGCTGAATCGGCCGGGCAGGTAGCCGCGCGCCTTCGCATCGGTGGTCTCGGCGAAGAGGTTGCGGATCTTGTCGAACACGCCCGTGTACGTGGCGGGGTTCGATCGGGGCGTCCGACCGATGGGGGCCTGGTCGACGTGGACGACCTTGTCGAGGTTGTCCAACCCCGTCACCCGGAGGTGCTTGCCCGGGATCTGACGCGCCCCGTTGAGCTTGTTCGCGAGCACCTTGTAGAGGATGTCGTTGACCAGCGAGGACTTGCCCGAGCCGCTGACGCCCGTGACGGCGACGAACGCGCCGAGCGGGAAGTCGACCGTCACGTCTCGGAGGTTGTTGGCTTTAGCGCCGACGACGCTCAGCATCCGCTTCTTGTCGATGGGGCGTCGCTTCTTCGGCGTCTCGATCGATCGGCGACCCGACAGGTAGTCGCCCGTGTACGACTCGGTGTTGGCGACCAGATCCTCGTAGTTGCCGGAGTGGACGACGGTGCCCCCGTTCACCCCCGCACCCGGACCGATGTCGACGATCCAGTCCGCGGTCTTGATGGTGTCCTCGTCGTGCTCGACCACGATGAGGGTGTTGCCGAGGTTCTTGAGCTTCACGAGCGTGTCGATGAGACGGCGGTTGTCTCGCTGGTGCAGGCCGATGCTCGGTTCGTCGAGCACGTAGAGGACACCGGTCAGGCCGGAGCCGATCTGCGTGGCGAGTCGGATGCGCTGCGCCTCGCCACCGGACAACGAGCCCGCCGAGCGACCCAGCGAGAGGTAGGTCAGACCCACCTCGAGGAGGAACTCGAGTCGGACTCGGATCTCGCGCAGGACCTGCGCCGCGATCCGTGCCTCGCGGGCGGTGAGAGTCAGACCGTTCATGAACCGGAAGGCGTCGGCGAGACTGAGCTCAGCCACGTCGGCGATGTTGCGGTCGGCCACCGTCACGGCCAGGACCTCGGGCTTGAGCCGCTTGCCCCGGCAGACGGAGCAGGGGATCTCGCGCAGGTACTCCGAGTAGCGCTGACGCTGGCTGTCGCTCTCGGCCTCCGCGTACTTCCGCTCGATGTAGGGCATGACCCCCTCGAACCCGGTCGAGTACTTCATCTCGCGACCGAAGCGGTTCTTCCACTTGACGGTGACCTCGAAGTCGTTGCCGTGCAGAACGGCCTGCTGGATGCGCTCGGGAAGCTGGCCCCACGGGGTCTTGAGGCTGAAGTCGAGGTCGACGGCAAGACCCTCGAGGAGCTTCTGGAAGTAGTTGTAGAGGCCCTTGCCCGAGTTCGTCCAGGGGAGGATGACGCCCTCGACGAGACTGAGCTCGGGGTCGCCCAGGACCAGGTCGGTGTCGACGGACATGCGGGTACCGAGCCCGGAGCACTCGGGGCACGCACCGAACGGGGCGTTGAAGGAGAAGGTCCGCGGTTCGATCTCGGTCAGCTGGACGGGGTGGCCGTTGGGGCAGGAGAGCTTCTCGGAGAAGGTCCGGTACTTGCCGGCCGCGCCCGCGTCCGTGTCGACGAAGTCGACGGTCACGAGACCGTCGGTCAGACGGAGCGCGGTCTCGAGCGAGTCGGTCAGGCGGGTGAGGCCGGACGGGGACGCGACGAGACGGTCGACCACGACGGAGATGTCGTGCTTGATCTGCTTCTTGAGCTTGGGGGGCGCGCTCAGCTGGATGGGCTCCCCGTCGACGATGGCCCGCGAGTAGCCGGAGGACGCCAGCTCGGCGAAGAGATCGACGAACTCGCCCTTCTTCTGAGACACGACCGGGCTGAGCACCTGGTACCGCGTGCCCTCCTCGAGCGTCATCAGCTGATCGGCGATCTGCTGCACGGTCTGCCTGCTGATCTTCTCCCCGCACACCGCGCAGTGCGCGATTCCGATGCGGGCCCAGAGCAGGCGCATGTAGTCGTAGATCTCGGTGATGGTGCCGACGGTGGATCGGGGGTTCCGGTTGGTCGACTTCTGGTCGATCGACACGGCAGGGCTGAGCCCTTCGATGAAGTCGACGTCGGGTCGATCGACCTGACCGAGGAACTGACGCGCATACGCCGAGAGCGACTCGACGTAGCGGCGCTGACCTTCGGCGAAGATCGTGTCGAAGGCCAGCGAGGACTTGCCGGAGCCGGAGAGTCCCGTGAAGACCACGAGGGAGTCGCGAGGGATTTCGAGGTCGACGTTGTGGAGATTGTGGACTCGGGCGCCTCGAACACTGAGTTTCGGGACACCGTCTACGGGAGAGATTGACACTCTTGCCATTCTACGAAGACCGCCGGGGAAGAGACCGGGGTCGCTCGCTCAATCGAGGGTGGGTTGGGTTGAAGTGAGTCGGGCCGACTCCGACCAGAGTCGCTGGGCGGCGTCGGCGTCGTGCGCATGACGGGACGCTCTGACGAGGGCTGGTTCGCCGGTGAGCTGGAACCAGCCGGCCGGGCCCCAGTATTCCCCGCCGTCGACGCCTTCTGCCACGGCGGCGTGGACGAGCGGTTCGGCACCGATCTCCTTGCCCTGCGAGAAGGTGTGCATCATCGAGGTCAGGACGGCCGGCGGGCGCCGGGGCTCGACGACGGGAGGCCGAGGGTCGCTCAGCGACTCCCACGAGAAGCCCGGATGCGCGACGACACTCGACACCGACGAGCCGGACGCTCTGAGGCGTCGGTCGAGATCGAACCCGAACGTCATGACGGCGAGCTTGGACCGGGCGTAGGCGACGTAGCTCGAGTAGCTGGAGAGCATCATCGGATCGTCGAGGTCGAGCCGGACCCACCGGTGGCTGATGCTGCCGAGGTGGATGATGCGACCGGCCGGCGCCGCCTGAAGACCGGGCAGGAGGTGCGAGACGAGGGCGAAATGGCCGAGATGGTTCGTCCCGAACTGGAGCTCGAAGCCGTTCGCGGTCGTCTGTCGCCGGCGCGAGCCGACCACGCCGGCGTTCGCGAGCAGCACGTCGACCGCCCCTCCGGCGGTGATCGCCGAGGCGCCCGTCCGTACAGAGGTCAGGTCGGCGAGATCGAGCTCGACCGTCTCGAGGTCGGCGCTCGCGACGCGGTCTCGGATGGCATCGACTGCCCGGCTGGCCCGCTCGCCGTCGCGAGCGGCCAGCACCACCTTGTGGCCCTGCGCCGCCAACCGCTCCGCCGCGAAGAAACCGAGGCCCGCCGTCGCCCCGGTGACGACGACCCTCTTCGGGTCAGCGGACATGCCCTGCCGCCTCCATCTGTCGCAGATCCTTCTTGAGGTCGGCGACCTCGTCGCGGAGGCGCCCGGCCAACTCGAACTTGAGCTCGGCCGCCGCCTGCAGCATCTGCTCGTTGAGGTCGGCGATGATCGACTCGAGGCCGTTGGCGGCACCGGCCGCCAGACCCTGCCGTTTGAGATTCGGCGTGGGTGCGCGTTTCTTGCCGTCGCGGCCGGCGAGGAGTTCGGCCGTGTCGGCCCCCTCACGAGCGAGCGCCTCGGTGATGTCGGCGATCTTCTTCCGCAGCGGCTGCGGATCGATGCCCCGTTCGAGGTTGTACGCGATCTGCTTGTCCCGACGCCGGTCGGTCTCCTCCAGCGCCTGCTTCATGGAGTCCGTCATCTTGTCGGCGTACATGTGCACCTGACCGGACACGTTGCGGGCCGCACGACCGATGGTCTGGATCAGAGACGTCGACGACCGGAGGAAGCCCTCCTTGTCGGCGTCGAGGATGGCGACGAGCGACACCTCGGGGAGGTCGAGGCCCTCGCGGAGCAGGTTGATGCCGACCAGGACGTCGTAGACGCCTTGACGCAGCTCGGTCAACAGCTCCACACGTCGGAGGGTGTCGACATCGGAGTGGAGGTAACGGACACGGACACCGGCCTCGGTGAGGAAGTCGGTGAGCTCCTCCGCCATCTTCTTCGTCAGCGTCGTGACCAGAACCCGCTCGTCGCGATCCGTACGGAGGCGGATCTCCTCGAGGAGGTCGTCGATCTGCCCCTCGGACGGCTTGACGACGATCTCGGGGTCGATGAGTCCGGTCGGTCGGATGATCTGCTCGACCACGCTGTCCGTGATGCCGAGCTCGTACTTGCCCGGGGTCGCCGACAGGTACACCTTCTGCCCGACGCGGTTCAGGAACTCCTCGAATTTGAGGGGTCGGTTGTCGAGCGCACTGGGCAGTCGGAAACCGTGATCGACCAGGGTGCGCTTGCGGGAGGCGTCGCCCTCGTACATGGCGCCGATCTGCGGCACCGTCACGTGCGACTCGTCGATCACGACCAGCAGGTCGTCGGGGAAGTAGTCGAGGAGGCAGTGAGGCGCTTCGCCCGGCGAACGGCCGTCGATGTGGGAGGAGTAGTTCTCGATGCCGTTGCAGAACCCGATCTGCTCCATCATCTCGAGGTCGAAGGTCGTGCGCATGCGGAGGCGCTGGGACTCGAGCAGCTTGCCCTGCTTGTCGAGCTCTCCGAGTCGATCGGCCAACTCGTCTTTGATGGTGCCGATGGCGCGATGCATGACGTCCGTGCCGGCCACGTAGTGGGACCCGGGGAACACGGACACGGCGTCGAGGGTCTTGACGACGTCGCCGGTGAGGGGGTGCAGGGCGTACAGAGCCTCGACCTCGTCGCCGAACATCTCGATGCGGATGGCGAGCTCCTCGTACATGGGGATGATCTCGATGGTGTCGCCACGCACGCGGAAGTTGCCGCGGGAGAAGTCGATGTCGTTGCGCTGGTACTGCATCGAGACGAACCGTCTGATCAGGGTCTCGCGGTCGATGCGCTGACCCACCTGCAGCGCGATCATGGCCTCGAGGTAGCCCTCGGGCGTGCCGAGCCCGTAGATGCACGACACCGTCGAGACGACGATGACGTCGCGGCGACTCAGCAGCGAGTTCGTGGTCGAGTGCCTCAGCCGCTCGACCTCGGCGTTGATCGAGCTGTCCTTCTCGATGAACGTGTCGGTTTGGGGCACGTACGCCTCGGGCTGGTAGTAGTCGTAGTACGAGACGAAGTACTCGACGGCGTTGTGCGGGAACATCTCACGGAACTCGTTCGCGAGCTGCGCGGCGAGGGTCTTGTTGTGCGCCAGCACGAGCGTCGGGCGCTGCACCTGTTCGACGAGCCAGGCGGTCGTCGCCGACTTGCCTGTTCCGGTCGCACCCAGGAGGACGACATCGGTCTCGCCCGCGTTGATCCGACCCGCGAGCTCGGCGATGGCGGCCGGCTGGTCGCCGCTCGGTTCGTACTCGCTGACGACTTCGAACGGGCGGACGCTACGGGTTGGTTCCATGCTTCCGAGTTTACGAGGGACCACCGACACTGGGCGCCTCGGGGGCGTCCGCCTTCCGTGCTGACAGCGAACGCAGCCGCTCGTGGAGATCGTCCGCGCGCCTCTTCGTGTCCTCCAGGCTGCCGGTGGCGTCGACGACGATGTCCGCCGCCTCGAGACGCTCCTCGTCCGACGCCTGGGCGTCGAGTCGCCGTTCGGCCTCGGTGCGCGACATGCCCCGCAACTCGATCAGACGACGGAGGCGCTGCTCGCGAGGAGCGTGGACGACGACGATGACGTCGAACTCGCCTGCACCGCGAGACTCGACCAGGAGGGGCACGTCGTAGACCACGACTCGTCTGGGGTCGTCGCGGACGGCCTCGGCCATGCGCTGCGCCGAGAGGGCTCTGACCGCGGGATGGATGATCGACTCGAGGTCGAGCCGAGCGGCCGAGTCACCGAAGACGAGGGCACCCAGTGCCTTGCGGTCGAGCCCGCCGGAAGGTGAGACGACACCGGTGCCGAAGCGCTCGACGACCGCCTCGAATCCCGGAGTCCCGACGTCGACGACCTCGCGGGAGAGCTGATCCGCATCGATGACGGCCGCACCCCTCTCGGCCAGACGCAGTGAGACGGTGCTCTTGCCGGCGGCGATCCCGCCCGTGAGGCCGCAGATGAACATGCCGCGATGATACTCGGCCGGGCCGGGCCGGGTCAGGCCGCTGAGCGCAGACTCCCCCGCATCGGGCCGCAGACGCCGACAGGCGGCTCCCCCGAGGGGGAACCGCCTGTCAGTGCGATCGTGAGCGCCGAGGCGCCGTGATCAGTTGCTGCTGGAGAGCTTCTCGCGCAGTGCGGCGAGCGACTCGTCGTCGGCGAGGGTGCCGGCGCCCGAGGGGGTCTCGTTCGAGAACGAGGAGCCGGTGGGCACGTCGAACGTCGTCTCTTCGGCCAGCGAAGCGGCGACCTGCTTCTTGTGGGCCTCCCAGCGCGACTGGGCTGCAGCGTAGTCCTGCTCCCACTTCTCGCGCTGCGAGTCGAAGCCCTCGCGCCACTCGTTGGTCTCCGGGTCGAAGCCCTCGGGGTACTTGTAGTTGCCCTGGTCGTCGTACTCGGTGAGCATGCCGTACAGCGCCGGGTCGAACTCGGTGCCCTCGGGGTCGACGCCCTCGTTGGCCTGCTTGAGGCTCAGCGAGATGCGACGGCGGTCGAGGTCGATGTCGATGACCTTGACGAACACCTCGTCGCCGACGGCGACGACCTGCTCGGCGAGCTCGACGTGCTTGGCCGACAGCTCCGAGATGTGCACGAGGCCCTCGATGCCGTCTGCGACGCGCACGAACGCACCGAACGGGACGAGCTTCGTGACCTTGCCGGGCGCGACCTGACCGATGGCGTGCGTCCGAGCGAACACCTGCCACGGGTCTTCCTGCGTCGCCTTGAGCGAGAGCGAGACGCGCTCACGGTCGAGGTCGACCTCGAGGATCTCGACGGTGACCTCCTGGCCGACCTCCACGACCTCGCTGGCGTGCTCGATGTGCTTCCAGCTCAGTTCGGAGACGTGGACGAGACCGTCGACTCCGCCGAGGTCGACGAACGCACCGAAGTTGACGATCGACGACACGATGCCCTTGCGGACCTGGCCCTTGTGGAGGTTGTTGAGGAAGGTGGTGCGGCTCTCGGACTGAGTCTGCTCGAGGAGCGCGCGACGCGACAGGACCACGTTGTTGCGGTTCTTGTCGAGCTCGAGGATCTTGGCCTCGATCTCCTGGCCGAGGTACGGCGTGAGGTCGCGCACACGGCGGAGCTCGATGAGCGAGGCCGGGAGGAAGCCACGGAGTCCGATGTCGACGATGAGGCCGCCCTTGACGACCTCGATGACGGTACCGGTGACGACGCCGTCGGCGTCCTTGATCTTCTCCACGTCGCCCCAGGCACGCTCGTACTGAGCGCGCTTCTTGGACAGGATCAGACGGCCTTCCTTGTCCTCCTTCTGGAGGACCAGGGCCTCGACCGTGTCGCCGACCTCGACGACCTCGGTGGGGTCGACGTCGTGCTTGATCGAGAGTTCGCGCGAGGGGATGACGCCCTCGGTCTTGTAGCCGACGTCGAGGAGGACCTCGTCGCGGTCGATCTTCACGACGGTGCCTTCGATGAGGTCGCCGTCGTTGAAGAACTTCAGAGTCTTTTCGACCGCGGCCAGGAAGTCATCAGCGGATCCGATGTCGTTGATGGCGACCTGCTTGGGTGCCTTGGTCGTTACGGTTGTCATGTAGTTAGTGCTCCAGTGAAAGCATGAATCGGGCCGTGGTCGTCCGTGAACGTGTTCTCGGGGTGATCGACCGCAGCGTGCGGGCAGAGTGACGCGGATAGCGCATGGACATCATAGCCTCGTGTCCCGGCCGCGGCAACGGACTCCGACTCCGTGTCGGCACTCGTCGATCGGGCCCCGTCAGCGGAGGAGCTCGCGCCTCAGCGTGTCGAGGCCGACCCCGCCGAGTCGGAGCGCGTCACGATGGAAGCGGCGCACGTCGAAGGCCGCGCCGTCTCGTCGGGTGCGTTCCGCGCGAAGGTCCTCCCAGATGCGCTGGCCCACCTTGTACGAGGGGGCCTGACCCGGCCAGCCGAGGTAACGGTCGACCTCGAAGACGACGAACTCGTCGTCCATGTTCACGTTCCGGCGCATGAAGTCCAGGGCGTTCTCGGCATCCCAGCGTCGTCCGCCGTCGCCCGGGAAGGGCTTCCCGAGATGCACTCCGATGTCGAGGACGACACGGGCCGCGCGCATCCGCTGGCCGTCGAGCATGCCGAGCCGGTCACCTGGATCGTCGAGGTAGCCGAGTTCGTCCATCAGGCGCTCCGCGTACAGGGCCCAGCCCTCGGCGTGACCCGAGGTACCCGCCAGCTGCCGCCTCCAGGTGTTCAGATTCGTGCGGTTGTGGACGGCCTGGCCGAGCTGCAGGTGGTGACCCGGGACGCCTTCGTGGTAGACGGTCGTCGTCTCGCGCCAGGTGTCGAAGCGAGTGACCCCCTCGGGCACCGACCACCACATCCGGCCGGGCCGCGAGAAGTCGTCGCTCGGACCCGTGTAGTAGATGCCGCCGTCACGGGTCGGGGCGATGCGGCATTCGAGGCGACGCAGCTCGTCGGGGATGTCGAAGTGGGTCCGACCGAGCTCGTCGACGGCCCGGTCGCTCAGCTCCTGCATCCAGTGCTGCAGGGCTTCCGTCCCGTCGAGACGCCGTGAGGGGTCTGCGTCGAGCACCTCGACCGCGCGTTGCACGCTCGCGCCCTCTTCGATCCGGCCGGCCACCGCCTCCTGCTCGGCGGTCATCCGCGCGAGCTCGTCGAGGCCCCACTCGTAGGTCTCGTCGAGGTCGATCGCCGCCCCGAGGAATCGACGGGAGTGCAGCGCGTACGCCTCGCGCCCCACTCCGTCGTGGGCGCCCCCGGACGGGAGCATCTCGTCGACCAGGAATCTCTCGAACCGGAGGTAGGCCGACGCGGCCGCCTCGGCTCCCCGTGCGAGATCGCGATCGAGGGAGGCAGGAGGCGCGGTGCCGTCTTCAGGACGGGCCCCGCCGACGAGATCGGCGAAGAATCCGTCTCGTCGTCCGATCCGTGCGCACTGGACGGCGACCTTCTCGATCTGCCGGCGAGCCGGGACGACGCCCTCGGCGGCACCGGCGCGGAGGGACGCCTCGTAGCCCTCGAGAGCGGACGGGACGGCCGCCAGACGGGAGGCGATGTCGGACCAGTCCGACAGCGAGCCCGTCGGCATCAGATCGAACACCTCGCGGATCCCCTGCGCGGGCGAAGCGATGACGTTCAGGTCGCGGAGATGCAGCCGCGCCTCGTGGAACTCGACGTCGAGCGCCAGCTCGCCGCGCAGATCCGTCTGCGTCACGCGGTCGACGTCGTCGACGACGGGGGCCGCGTCGAGAGCGGCGATGACGGCCCGCGCTTCGCCGATGCGCCGGTCGTGCCCCTCGGGCGAGTAGTCGCCGTACTCGCCTGTGCGCCCTTCACGCCCGATCCACGTCGCGACCGAGGGATCGAGATCGACGAGCGTGTCGACCCAGCGTTCGGCGATCGCGTCGATGGCTGTGGGGACGCGGCTGGAGGTGCTGGTCGAGTCGTCTGACATGCCCCGAGCCTAGACGCGACCTCCGACACGGCGGGCTGGTCATTCTCGGTGGCTGACAGAGAAGGGCACCGGGTCGACGTGTCGTCGACCCGGTGCCCTCGAGGACCGCAGGAGGCGCTCAGTCCTTGTCGAGGTCCGTCTCGAGCAGGGCGGCGAGCTCGTCGAGGGCGGCCTCGGCGTTGTCCCCGTCGGTGGCGATGACGACCTCGTCGCCGTGGTTGATGCCGAGCGACAGCACGCCGAGGATGCTCGCGGCGTTGACGCTCTTGCCGGCCGAGGTCGTGAGCGTCACCTTTGCACCGGTCTTGCCGGCCGCCTGGCTGAACAGCGAGGCGGGACGGGCGTGCAGACCGACGCTCGAGGCGATGGTGACGGTGCGTTCGGGCATTTCTACTCCTTGGTCGAGACCGGTGCGGTCTGGTGCCGTCGTCGTCGGACGGCGGTGCGGATCCGATCGGCCGGGAGGCCGGACGGAGGGGGCATGGAGGTCAGTCGTCGTCTTCGTCGGACTGCAGCAGGTCGTAGACCTCCGAAGTCGTGGTCGCACCCCGGAGGGCTGCGGCCTTGTCGGGGTCCATCAGGATGCTCGCCAGCTGACTGAGGATGGCGATGTGCCCATTCCCCTTCGCGGCGATGCCCACGGTGACCGAGACCTCGTTGCCGTCCCAGTCGATCGGCTGCGGGAACCGGAGGACGACGAGGGCGTCGTTCTTCACCGAGTCCTTGCCCGCCAGGGTGCCGTGAGGGATGGCGACACCTTCGCCGACGTACGTCGAGACGGAGTTCTCACGCTCGAACATCGCGTCGATGTACGCCTCGTCGATGGCGCCGGCCTCGACGAGGGCTCGACCGGTCGCCCGGATGGCCTCGTCGCGCGTGGCGGCGGACTCGTCGAGCCGGACGGAGGATTCGGCGAGCAGCGCCGTCAGTTCAGGAGCCTGGTCGGTCATCGTCAGACCTCGACCGTCGAGCCGTCCTGGATGGCCTTGACGACCTTGGCCACGTTGGGGTCGCCCATGAACAGCTGGAAGGGCACGACGGGGATGTCGGGGACGACCCCGCGCGCACGCTCGGCGAGGTTGTTCTGGGTGACGACGACGTCGGCGTCGGCCGGGATCTCGGACACCGGCGAGTGCTCGACGGTGACCCCGCTCTTCTTGAGCTGCTTCTTGAGCGTGGAGGCGAGCATGACGCTGCTGCCCATGCCCGCGTCGCAGGCGACGATGAGCTTCTTGATGGACGATCCGTCGAGGGTTGCCATGGTGTTCTCCTTGTTTCGAGGTGGATCGGGGGGCGGCCGGAGCCACCCCCCGATTCAATCACTAGGACGCTGTGGGAGCAGCGGTTCCCTTGCTGGTGGCCTTGTTGGCGGCGGTCGCCGCCTGCGCGTCGGCCAGCGCCTGCTGCTGGGCCTCGGCGTCCTCGGCCGCAGCCTCGCGGTTCTCCTTGCGACCGAAGCCCATCAGGAGCGATGAGACGACGAACGACACGAGAGCGGACAGCAGGATGCCGACCAGGATGAGCGGGAAGTCCCCCCGCGCGGCGACGCCGAAGTAGGCGATGATGCTGCCCGGCGAAGCCGGCCCGACGAGCCCGAGCCCGAAGGCCGAGAACCAGGCGATCCCCGTGGCGCCACCGGCGACGGCGGCGATGAGCAGGATGGGCTTCATGAGGATGTAGGGGAAGTAGATCTCGTGGATGCCGCCGAAGAAGTGCACGATGATCGCGGCGGGGGCCGACGGGCGGATGGCACGCGGGCCGAAGAAGAGGAACGCGAGGAGGATGCCGAGCCCGGGGCCGGGGTTCGACTCGAGCATGAACAGGATGGACTTGCCGGCGTCTGCGGACTGGATGGCGCCGAGCGGGGTCAGGAAGCCCTGGTTGATGGCGTTGTTGAGGAACAGCACCTTTGCAGGCTCGATGATGATCGAGGCCAGCGGCAGGAGACCGAGGTTGACCAGGAACTCGACGGCCTCGCCGAACCGGTCGGTGAGCCACGTCGTGATCGGGGCGAGGCCGAAGAAGGCCGCGATGGCCATGGCCGCACCGATGATGCCGAGCGAGAAGTTGTTGACCAGCATCTCGAACCCGGACTTGATCCGACCCTCGACGAGCTTGTCGAACTGCTTCAGCACCCAGGCGGCCAGCGGGCCGACGATCATGGCGCCGAGGAACTGCGGGACGTCCGTCGCCGAGATGACACCGAGGACGGCGACGGCGGCGATGACCGCTCCGCGCTGACCGTGGATCATGCGACCACCGGTGTAGGCGATCAGGATCGGCAGCAGGTACGTGATGATCGGACCGACGATGCCGCCGTAGGGCTCGCCGGCGGAGTCCGTTCCGAAACCGCCGAGCTGCGGGACGGGCGTCCACCCGGTCTCGATGAACAGAGCCGTGATGAGACCCCAGGCGATGAACGCGCCGATGTTCGGCATGATCATGCCGGAGAGGAAGCCTCCGAACCGCTGTACGCGAGCGCGCACACCGGTCCCGGTGACCGTGGGGGTGAATTCGGACATGAGGGCGGTACTCCTTCGTACTCAGTGACGAGCGTGGGGGTGCGGGAGGGGGACGGTGCTTCGGGTGGGGCTGTGGGGGGAGGTCGTCATCAGACGATCACGACCCTGGGGCCGGCACGCTCGACGTCGTCGGCGAGCTCGCCGTCGACCCCGGAGTCGGTGACGATCGTGTCGACGTCGGAGAGCGGGGAGACCTTCGCGAAGTCCTCGCGGCCGAACTTCGTGTGGTCGGCGAGGACGACGGTCCGCCTGGACGACGCGAGGAGGGCGCGCTTGACCCGCGCCTCGGCGAGATCGGGCGTGCTGAGCCCTCGCTCGACGGAGACGCCGTTCGTCCCGACGAAGGCCACGTCGGCGAAGACGTCGGCGAGCTGGCTGCGCGTCCAGTCCCCGACCGAGGAGTACGTCCTGGTGCGGATCAGTCCACCGAGGAGGTGCAATGTGACGTTGGGCCTGCTGATGAGGATGGTCGCCACGGCGAGCGAATGGGTGACGACCGTCAGCACGCGGTCCACAGGCAGCAGCTCGGCGAAGCGGATGGCCGTCGTGCCCGCATCGATGATGATCGACCCTTCTTCGGGCAGCTCGTCGAGCGCAGCTCGAGCGATGCGGTCCTTCTCTGCCGCCGCGGTGCCCTCGCGATCGACGACGGGGGGCTCCATGCCGAGGCGCTCGACGGCGATGGCGCCACCGTGGACACGTCGGAGGACGCCACGCCGTTCGAGCTCGGTGAGATCCCGACGCACGGTCTCGGGCGCGACCGAGAGGTCTCGGGCCAGCCCCGCCACCTCGACCCGACCTCTGCTCAATGCCGTGTCGAGGATCTGCTGATGACGCTCAGGTGCGTACATGCGAGACCTCGTCGTCGTGCGGGGATGACTCACCGGAAGGAAGTCATCAGCTGTTCAGTGAATTAAGAGCCGTTTGCTGCCCGACGTTCACCGAGCAGATTTCATATAAGCCCGTTTGTGTCTGTTCGTCAAGTCGGGATCACGTTTCTGCTTTGTTTGCGCCCGCTTCGAGTCGTCGCCGTGGCTTGCGGCGCATGCAGGCTGCCACGGTCGCGCCCGGGTGTGCCCACTCCGGGCAGAACGAGCCGCTCTGGACCAACGAGACGGGTCGGCGGACCGACGATCGCATCAGGCGGGTGTCAGTGCGCCGCGGCGTCCCAGCTCTCGCCGAGACCCACGCTGACGTCGAGAGGCACTCTGAGATCGGCGGCACCGCTCATCTGGCGACGGACGATGTCGCGGATGGCGTCGACCTCGCCGGGTGCGACCTCGACGATCATCTCGTCGTGCACCTGCAGGAGGACACGCGACGCGAGTTCACGAGACCCGATCTCGGACTGCACTCCGAGCATGGCGATCTTCATGATGTCGGCGGCCGAGCCCTGGATCGGGGCGTTCAGCGCTGCACGTTCGGCGTTCTCGCGCAGCACCCGGTTGGGTGACTTGAGGTCGGCGAAGGGTCGACGGCGACCGAAGATGGTCTCGGTGTAGCCGTCTTCGCGGGCCTGCTCGACGACGTTCCGCAGGTACTCGCGGACGGCCCCGAAACGCGCGAAGTAGTCCGTCATCAGCTGCTTGGCCTCGGAGCTCTCGATCCGGAGCTGCTTCGACAGGCCGAATGCGCTCAAGCCGTAGGCGAGACCGTACGACATGGCCTTGACCTTCGTCCGCATGGCGGGTGAGACGTCGGCCGGTTCGACCCCGAAGATGCGGGCACCCACGAAGCGGTGGAGGTCCTCACCCTCGTTGAACGCCTGGATCAGGCCCTCGTCACCCGAGAGATGCGCCATGATCCGCATCTCGATCTGCGAGTAGTCGGCCGTCAGCAGGGTCTCGTACTCCGGACCGTGGATGAACGCGGCTCGGATCTCGCGACCGACGGCGGCCTTGACCGGGATGTTCTGGAGGTTCGGGTCGACCGATGAGATCCGCCCGGTGGTCGTGCCGGTCTGGTCGTACGTCGTGTGGATGCGTCCGTCGTCGGCGATCGACTTCTCGAGCGTCTCGATGATCTGCCGCAGCTTGGTGGCATCGCGGTGCTTGAGGAGGAGATCGAGGAACGGGTGGGGATGCTTCTCCTGCAGGTCGGCGAGAGAGGCCGCGTCGGTGGAGAAGCCCGTCTTCGTCGCGCGGGTCTTCGGCATCTCGAGCTGCTCGAACAGCACCTCCTGCAGCTGCTTCGGGGAGCCGAGGTTGACCTCGCGGCCGATCTCCGCGAACGCCTCGGTGGCGAGTCCGGCTGCGGACTCGCCCAACCGCACGGACAGGGCCTGGAGCGTCGGGCGATCAGCGGCCACCCCGGTGAGCTCCATGTCGCCGAGCACCGGGACGAGCGGGAGCTCGATCTCCGTCAGGACGCGCCGCGACCCTTCATCGAGTGCGTCGACCAGGGAGTCCGAGAGGCGCAGCACGAACCACGCCTCGGATGCCACGCTGAAATCGTCTTCGCTGGCGACGAGCTGGTTGGGGTCGCCGACGGGGAGCGACTCGCCGAGCTGCTCGTAGACGAGGTCCGAGAGGGCGAACGACGTGCGGGCCGGTCGGAGGAGCCAGGCGGCGACACGGGGATCGCCGACGACGCCCGTGAGATGCAGACCCACTCGCGACAGTGCCTTGTAGGCGCGCTTGGCGTCGTGGACGACCTTGGGGGTCTCTCCGTCGAGCCAGGCCTCGAGGGCCACGTAGTCGCCGCGCCCGGCGGCCCACGGGATGTACGCCGATTCGACCTGCGTCGAGAGGCCGAGCCCGACGACGCCATCGTTGCCGTACTCGACCACGAGCCCCACGGGGCTCTGCGGGTCGGAGGCGTGCTTCTTGAGCCAGAAGGCGAGCTCTTCGTCGACGAGGGTCCGGACGACGGGCATGCCGACCGGTGCCGCCGTCACGGCGGGCTCGGACGCCTCGCCGGTCGACGAGGACTCGGACAGGAGGAGGACGCGCTCGAGCAGCGTCCGGAACTGCAGCTTGTCGAACAGCTCTCGGACCGCAGCCTCGTCGATGCCCCGGCGCTCGAGGTCGGCCGGCCCCACGGGCAGCTCGACATCGGTGACCAGACGGTTCAGGCGACGATTGCGGATCGCGTTCTCTTTCTGCTCTCGCAGCTTCTGACCGACGACGCCCTTGATCTCGTCGGCGCGCTCGATGATCTGGTCGAGCCCCCCGTAGAGGTTGATCCACTTGACCGCGGTCTTCTCGCCGACCTTGTCGATGCCGATCAGATTGTCGCTGGTCTCGCCGACCAGGGCGGCCACCTCGGGATACTGATGCGGCTCGATGCCGTAGCGCTCGAACACCTTGTCGCGGTCGTAGCGGGTCAGTTCGCTGACGCCCCGAGCCGAGGGGTAGAGGAGGGTGACGTCGTCGTTCACCATCTGGATGGCGTCTCTGTCGCCGGAGACGACGAGCACACGGAAGCCCTCGTCTCGACCGCGCGTCGCGAGGGTCGCGAGGATGTCGTCCGCCTCGAAGTCCTCTTTGGTGATGGTCGTGATGCCCATCGCGTGAAGGGCCTCCTCCAAGAGGGGGATCTGACCGACGAACTCGGGCGGGGTCTCGGAGCGCGTGCCCTTGTACTCGGGGTACTCGCGGGTGCGGAAGGAGAACCGCGAGATGTCGAACGCGACGGCCAGGTGCGTGGGCTTCTCGGCTTTGAGAAGACTCAGAAGCATCGAGATGAAGCCGTGGATCGCGTTGGTGTGCTGGCCCTCGCGGTTGACGAAACTGTCGACCGGTAGGGCGTAGAACGCGCGGAAGGCCAGCGAATGACCGTCGATGACCAGGAGGGTAGGCTTTGCTTCGTCCGACACCCCGTCAGCCTAGCGGGCACCTCCGACACGGCCGTCGGGGAGATCCACCGGACCACGGCCCCACGGAGCGCAATGACCTCCCACTCCCCCGCCGCCTCCTCCGAGGGCGCCGCCCATCAGGTCGGCGGATCCGGTGCCGTGCGCCCCGAGCTCAGTGACGCGGCGTCCGAGCTCTTCGGTCGTCGTGGAGTCGGCGACCTCGCCGAGAAGATGGGGATCGAGATCCTCGAGATGAGCGCCGAGCGCGCCGTGGCGCGGATGCCCGTCGCCGGCAACACGCAGCCGGTCGGCATCCTGCACGGCGGGGCGCACGTCGTCCTCGCGGAGACCCTCGGCTCCATCGCGTCGACGGTCCACGCTGGCCCGGGGCGGCTGGCCATGGGGATCGAGCTCAACGCGAGTCACAGTGGCTCGATCTCGACCGGCTGGGTCATCGGCACCTGCACCGCGATCCATCTGGGCCGGACGCTGGCGACGCATCAGATCGTGATGACGGACGAGGCAGGGCGGCTCCTCTCCACCGTCCGCATCACGAACTTCCTCACGGACGCGCGCTCCTGATCGCGAACCGCAGCGGACGACGCGACAGACGGATCGAGGCCGCCACCCCGTGGGGTGACGGCCTCGTCGCGCGACTCGGGTCTACTTCTTGGCGCTGAGCTGCTCGATGATCGCCTGCGCGACGTCGTGCATCGTCAGTCGGCGATCCATCGACGCCTTCTGGATCCAGCGGAAGGCCTCGGGCTCGGTCAGCCCCATCTTCTCGTTGAGCAGGCCCTTGGCCCGGTCGACGAGCTTGCGGGTCTCGAAGCGCTCGACGAGGTCGGCGACCTCGGCCTCGAGCGTGATGATCTGCGTGTAGCGCGACAAGGCGATCTCGATCGCCGGCAGGAGGTCGTTCGGTGTGAACGGCTTGACGACGTAGGCCAGGGCTCCGGCCTCGCTCGCCCGTTCGACGAGCTCCTTCTGGCTGAAGGCCGTCAGGAGGACGACGGGCGCGATGTGGTTCTTGCTCAGCGTCTCGGCCGCGCTGATGCCGTCGAGCTTCGGCATCTTGACATCCATGATGACGAGATCGGGCCGGAGCTCGGTGGCGAGGGCGACGGCGGTCTCGCCGTCTCCGGCCTCGCCGACGACCTCGTAGCCGTTGTCGCGGAGGATCTCGACGATGTCGAGCCGGATGAGGGACTCATCTTCGGCCACGACGACACGACGGGGTGCTGCTGGGGTTGCTTCCTGGTCACTCACGAAGCAGAGCCTACGGTATTCTTGCCTCGGTCGTCGTGAGCCGGATTGGCGGAATGGCAGACGCGGAGCACTCAAAATGCTCTGTCCGAGAGGGCGTGTGGGTTCGAGTCCCACATCCGGCACGAACGCGGCCAGCGACTTTTTCCGACATCTCCGTCGATGAAGTGGCGTGCGGGCCGGTCTTGTGCACTACAGTTGCATCACTGGTTGTTGTGTTACGCATTTGTATCTCGCGACGTTCCAGGTCGGACTTCTCCGGAAGTCGGGTCAGGTGGCGTCGTTCTCAGAGGGAGCGGACAAAAAGGCACCGCGACGAGCGTTCTCGAAATCGGGAATGACAACTCTGAAAATATAAGGAACAAGAAAAATGGCTACAGGTACCGTTAAGTGGTTCAACTCCGAAAAGGGCTTCGGCTTCATCACCCCCGACGACGGATCCACTGACGTCTTCGCGCACTTCTCCGCGATCGCCGGCGACGGCTACCGCAACCTGGAGGAGAACCAGAAGGTCGAATTCGACACCGCTCAGGGCAACAAGGGCCTCCAGGCCGAGAACATCCGCGTCATCTGACTCGGCGGCGTCCTCGAGGCGCCGGTGATCTCGGGTCCGCCCGATATCGACGAGAAAGCCCCGATCCACTCCGGTGGGTCGGGGCTTTCTTCTGTGTCGCCGACGTCTCGCCTCATTCGCGGCCTGGTGGGAGACCGAGGAGGCGCGCGACCGTCTCGTAGTCCCGAGCCGCTTCGAGATGCTCTGCTCCCGAGGCCGTCGCGTCCGCTCGCCGGTACCGCGACACGAGCGTCGACCAGAGAACGAGCTCGTCACCGGTCGAGTCGTCAGGAGCCGACGACGCGACGTCCTCCGGGACCTCGATGGCGTGCGAAGCCCGGGGAGCCGCCTGCCCTTCGCCGGTCGCCGCCCCGACGAGCGAATGCGTCCCCGCTGCGAGGAGGGCCCCGACGAGCGCGCCCATCGTGAAGCACAGCAGGAGCGAGAGGAGCGCGGTGACATGCCAGCCGCCCGCGGCGGCGATCACGGCGAAGGCGACCCCGCCGCCGACGGCTCCTGTCACGATCCAGTGAGCCGCGCCTCCCGGGGGCGTCGGACCGGAGAGCTCGATGGCGGATCGGGAACGCAGGGCTCGCGCCGATTCGGACACGCTGAGATCGGATCCGCTCGGGACGACGTACAGGCGTCCGTCGAAGACGAAGCACGCTGGGTGAGAGGGGCCGACCGACATGGCCACAGGGTACGCCCCGAGCACACGACGCCGCCGAGTCCGTCGAGGACCCGGCGGCGCCGGTGCGGTGCTGGTGTGTCCGGCTAGGCGAGCTCGGCGTAGGCCGGAGCCGCCTCGCCGTGCGCGTCGCCGACCCGGTGCACGCGGAGGTCGTTCGTCGACCCGGCGATTCCCGGAGGGGTGCCGGCGATGACGATCACCTTGTCGCCGACGTCGGCCAGCTTCTTGCCGAGCAGGATGTCGTCGACCTGCGCGAACATGGCGTCGGTGTGGGTGACGTTCTCGACCAGGTGCGACTGGACGCCCCAGCTGAGGGCCATCCGGCGACGGGTCGCCTCGTTCGGGGTGAAGGCGAGGATCGGGATGGAGTGGCGGAGGCGCGACATCCGACGGACGGAGTCACCGGACTCCGTGAACACGCAGAGGAACTTCGCCTGGACGAAGTCGGCGACGTCGGCGGCGGCGAGGGTGATCGCGCCACCCTGCGTGCGCGGCTTGGTACCGAGGGGCGGGATGCGCTCGAGTCCGTGCTCTTCGGTGGACTGCACGATGCGGGCCATGGTCTGGACCGTGATGACGGGGTACTCCCCCACGCTGGTCTCGCCGCTCAGCATCACGGCGTCCGTACCATCGAGGACGGCGTTGGCGACGTCGGACGTCTCGGCTCGCGTGGGGATGGGGCTCGAGATCATCGACTCGAGCATCTGCGTGGCGACGATGACGGGCTTCGCCATGCGACGGGACAGCTCGACCGCGTGCTTCTGCACGATCGGCACGGCCTCGAGGGGCAGCTCGACCCCGAGGTCGCCGCGGGCGACCATGATGCCGTCGAACGCGTCGATGATGGCCTCGAGGTTGTCGACAGCCTGGGGCTTCTCGATCTTCGCGATGACCGGGACCTTCCGGCCCTCCTCCGCCATGATCTCGTGCACGCGGTCGACGTCGTCCGCATCCCGCACGAACGACAGGGCGATGAGGTCGGCACCCAGGGTCAGCCCCCACCGCAGATCGGCTTCGTCCTTCTCGGACAGCGCGGGCACGTTCACCGCGACGCCGGGGAGGTTGATCCCCTTGTTGTTCGAGACGGTGCCGGCGACGACGACCTCGGTCGTGACGGTCGTGCCGTCGGACTCGAGCACGCGGAGCTTGACGCGACCGTCGTCGATGAGCAGAGGATCGCCGGCGCTGACGTCGGCGGGCAGGCCCTTGAACGTCGTCCCGCAGATGTCTCTCGTGCCGAGGATGTCCTCGGTCGTGATCTTGAAGACGTCGCCCACGGCGAGATCGTGCGGGCCGTCGGAGAACTTGCCGAGCCGGATCTTCGGCCCCTGGAGATCGACGAGGACCGCGACGGGACGCCCGGCGTCGTCCGCCGCCTGACGGACGTTCTTGTACACGCTCTCGTGGACGTCGTAGCTGCCGTGGCTGAGGTTCATCCGGGCCACGTCGACACCCGCGTCGATGATCGCTCGGATGTCGTCGTAGCTCGATGTCGCCGGCCCGAGGGTGGCGACGATCTTTGCGCGTCTCATGTGTTCCTAACGTCTGGGGATGGTGTCGGACGACTCAGGCCCGCCGTATTAGCTTATTCCCGCCCGGGCGGACGATCAGACCGAAATGGAGCGATCGGTGGGTGCGACCGGGAACGGCAGAGTCGTCTGACCCTCGAGATAGGCGTCCACCGACGATGCGGCCGCCCGCCCCTCGGCGATCGCCCACACGATCAGCGACTGACCCCGACCCGCGTCGCCGGTGACGAACACGCCGGCCTCGCTCGTCTCGTAGGTCTTGTCGCGGACCAGAGCGCCGCGCCCGTCGAAGGGCAGTCGCAGCTGCTCTTCGAGTTCGTTCCGCTCGGGACCCGTGAAGCCGAGCGCCAGGAGGACGAGGTCGGCGGGGATCTCCCGCTCGGTGCCGGCCTTGGGCACCCGGCGGCCGTCGAGGTACTCGGTCTCGGCCACGCGGATCGCCCGCACCTCGCCGACGTCGTTGCGGAGGAACTCCACCGTCGACGCGAGGAACATCCGCTCGCCACCCTCCTCGTGGGCGCTCGAGACCTCGAACACCGTCGGGAACATGGGCCACGGCTGGGTCTCGGGCCGCTCCTCCGGAGGCTGTTGACCGATGGCGAGGTTCGTGACCGAGAGAGCGCCCTGACGGTGCGCCGTGCCGATGCAGTCCGCGCCGGTGTCGCCGCCGCCGAGGACCACGACGTGCTTGCCCTCAGCGGAGATCTGGTCGACGACGGTGTCGCCTGCACCGACCCGGTTCTGCTGGACGAGGTACTCCATCGCGAAGTGGATGCCCGACAGATCACGGCCCGGGATCGGCAGATCGCGGGGCACCGTGGCCCCGGTGGCCACCACGACGGCGTCGTACCGCGCCCGGAGGTCGTCCCAGGCGATGTCGCGACCGATCTCGACGCCCGCTCGGAAGCGGGTGCCCTCGGCCTGCATCTGCGCGAGACGGAGCTCGATCTGCTTCTTCTCCATCTTGAAGTCCGGGATGCCGTAGCGCAGCAGGCCGCCGATGCGGTCGTCGCGCTCGTAGACGGCGACGGTGTGACCGGCGCGGGTCAGCTGCTGCGCAGCCGCGAGCCCGGCAGGGCCGGACCCCACGACGGCGACGGTCTTGCCGGTCAGACGCTCGGGCGGGTGGGGGGTGACCCAGCCGTTCTGGAACGCCTGGTCGATGATCGAGACCTCGACCTGCTTGATGGTCACGGGCGGCTGGTTGATGCCCAGCACGCACGACGATTCGCAGGGGGCGGGGCAGAGGCGACCGGTGAACTCGGGGAAGTTGTTGGTCGCGTGCAGGCGCTCGATGGCCTGTCGGCCCTCGCCGCGCCACATGAGGTCGTTCCACTCGGGGATCAGGTTGCCGAGCGGGCAGCCCTGATGGCAGAAGGGCACGCCGCAGTCCATGCAGCGGCCGGCCTGCCGGCGGAGCTCGCCCGACTCCTGCTGCTCGTAGACCTCTTTCCAGTCCATGAGCCGCACCGACACGGGACGCCGCTTCGGGAGCTCACGCTTCTGCGTCTTCAGGAATCCCTTGGGATCAGCCACCGGTCACCTCCAGGATTCGCTTCCAAGCTTCGTCGCCATCGGGGTCGAGACCCTCGTCGACGGCCGTCTGCCGGGTGGCGAGGACGGCGGCGTAGTCCCGCGGGAGGACCTTGACGAACTCCGAGACGGTCGTCTCGAGGTCGGCGAGGAGTCTCTCGGCCACGGGCGACCCGGTCTCGGCGAGGTGCCGAGAGAGCAGATCGGTCAGGATCTCGGCGTCGGCGCTGCCGAGCGGGTGGAGCTGCAGCTCGCCGGAGGCGAGCGCGTCGGAGTTGACCCGCTCCGTCCGCAGACGGTGCACGTAGGCCGTGCCTCCGGACATGCCCGCACCGAGGTTCCGGCCGGTGTCGCCGAGGATGACCGCGAGACCACCCGTCATGTACTCGAGCGCGTGGTCGCCGACGCCCTCGACGACGGCGCTGGCACCCGAGTTGCGGACCAGGAAGCGCTCGCCCACGATGCCCCGGATGAACATGCTCCCCCGGGTGGCTCCGTAGCCGATGACGTTGCCCGCGATCACGTTGGCCTCGGCCGTGAACGTGCTCGAGCGGTCGGGACGGACGACGATGTCGCCGCCGGAGAGACCCTTCCCGACGTAGTCGTTGCTGTCACCCTCGAGTCGGAGGGTGATGCCCGCGGGGAGGAACGCCCCCAGCGACTGACCCGCCGAGCCCGTGAGGGTGACGTCGATGCTGCCCTCGGGGAGTCCGTTCTCGCCGTACCGCACGGTGACCTCGTGACCGAGCATCGTGCCGACCGCGCGTTCGGTGTTGCGGATGGGGAGTCGGAGTTCGACCCGCCCGCCGTTCTCGAGCACGGACATGCTCTGCTCGATGAGTCCGACGTCGAAGTGCTTCTCGAGCTCGTGCTCCTGCGGGCGGTGGTTGCGTCGAGGCTCGTCGTCGGCGAACGCCGGACCGACGAGCACCGGCGCGAGGTCGAGACCGGAGGCCTTCCAGTGGTCGATGGCCCGGTCGACGTCGAGCACGTCGGTGCGGCCGATCGCCTCGTCGAGGGAGCGGAATCCCAGCTCGGCCAGGTACTCGCGCACCTCCTGGGCCAGGAACTCGAAGAAGTTGACGACGAACTCGGGCTTGCCCGAGAACCGGGCGCGGAGCTCGGGGTTCTGCGTCGCGACGCCCACCGGGCAGGTGTCGAGATGGCAGACGCGCATCATGATGCAGCCCTCGACGATCAGCGGGGCCGTCGCGAAGCCGAACTCCTCGCCGCCGAGCAGCGCCGCGATCATCACGTCGCGACCCGTCTTCATCTGGCCGTCCACCTGGACGACGACGCGGTCGCGCATGCCGTTCAGCATGAGCGTCTGCTGCGTCTCGGCGAGGCCGATCTCCCAGGGGGTGCCCGCGTGCTTCAGCGAGTTCAGCGGGCTCGCACCCGTGCCGCCGTCGTGCCCCGAGACGAGGACGACGTCGGCGAGGGCCTTGGTGACCCCCGCGGCGACCGCGCCGATGCCCGACTGGCTGACGAGCTTCACGTGGACCCGAGCGGTCGGATTCGCCCGCTTGACGTCAAAGATCAACTGCTTGAGGTCTTCGATCGAGTAGATGTCGTGGTGCGGCGGCGGTGAGATGAGACCGACGCCGGGGGTCGCGTGACGAGTCCGGGCGACCCAGGGGTAGACCTTGGTCGGCGGCAGCTGGCCGCCCTCGCCGGGCTTGGCGCCCTGCGCCATCTTCAGCTGGATGTCGGTCGCATGGGTCAGGTACATGCTCGTGACGCCGAAGCGTCCGGATGCGACCTGCTTCACGGCGCTGCGCCGCTCGGGGTCGAGCAGACGCTCGACGTCTTCTCCGCCCTCACCCGTGTTGGACTTGCCGCCCAGACGGTTCATGGCGATCGCGAGAGTCTCGTGCGCCTCCTTCGAGATCGACCCGTAGCTCATCGCACCCGTCGAGAAGCGCTTGACGATGGCCTCGATCGGCTCGACCTCGTCGAGCGGGATCGACGGACGGACGCCGTGCTTGAAGGCGAACATGCCGCGGAGGGTCATGAGGTCTTCGGCCTGGTCGTCGACGAGCTTCGTGTACTCGCGGAAGATGTCGTAGCGGCGGGTGCGCGTCGCGTGCTGCAGACGGAAGACCGTGTCGGGGTTGAAGAGGTGCTTGGGCCCCTCGCGACGCCACTGGTACTCGCCGCCCGTCGCCAGACGCTCGTGGGCGACGACGGAGCCGTCGGCCGGGTAGGCGCTGAGGTGACGCTCCTTGTTCTCGGCCGCGATGACGTCGATGCCGATGCCGCCCAGCATCGTCGAGGTGCCCGTGAAGTAGGTGTCGACGAACTCGCGGCTGAGGCCCACGGCCTCGAAGGCCTGCGCCGCCGCGTAGCTCGAGACGGTCGAGATGCCCATCTTCGACATGATCTTCAGCACGCCCTTGCCGAGCGCCTTGATGAGGTTGTGCACGGCGTCTTCGGGCGACAGACCCGTGATCATTCCCGACCGGACGAGGTTCTCGCTGGTCTCCATCGCGAGGTACGGGTTCACCGCCGACGCGCCGTAGCCGATCAGGGTGGCGACGTGGTGGACCTCGCGCACGTCGCCGGCCTCGACGATCAGCCCGACCTTCATCCGGTTCTCGGTGCGGATCAGGTGATGATGCACGGCGGCGATCATCAGAAGCGAGGGCACCGGCGCGAAGTCCTGGTTCGAGTCGCGGTCGGAGAGGACGATGAAGCGCGCCCCGGCCTCGATCGCGTCGTCGACCTCGTTGCACATCGCCGCGATGCGCTTCTCGAGCGCACGAGGTCCCTTGTCGGAGCGGTAGAGACCCCGGATGGTCGACGTGGCGCGCGAGCCGGGGCTCGGGTCGATGTGCTGGATCTTCGCCAGCTCGTCGTTGTCGATGACCGGGAAGTCCAGGATGACCTGGCGCGCATGCTCGGGTGTGGCCGCGAGAAGGTTGCGCTCGGGGCCGAGGCCGAGCTTCAGCGAGGTCACGACCTGCTCGCGGATCGAGTCGAGCGGCGGGTTCGTCACCTGGGCGAACTGCTGCGTGAAGTAGTCGAACAGGAGGCGCGGGCGCTCGGACAGGACGGCGATGGGCGTGTCGCTGCCCATGGCCCCGAGGGGCTCGGCGCCGGTCTTCGCCATCGGGGCGAGGAGGATGCGCACCTCTTCTTCGGTGTATCCGAAGGTCCGCTGGCGCCGCGTCACCGACGCGGGGGTGTGGACGATGTGCTCGCGGTCGGGGAGGTCGGACAGGTGGATGCGCCCCTCGGCCAGCCAGTCGCCGTACGGAGCCTCCGCCGCGAGGTCGCGCTTGATCTCGTCGTCCTCGATGAGTCGCCCGGCCTCGGTGTCGACCAGGAACATCTTGCCGGGGCGCAGGCGCCCCTTGCGGACGACCTTGGCGGGGTCGATGTCGAGGACGCCGATCTCGCTGGCGAGCACGACGAGCCCGTCGTCGGTGACCAGGTAGCGGCCCGGACGGAGACCGTTGCGGTCGAGCGTCGCCCCGACGACGGAGCCGTCGGTGAAGGTGATGGCGGCGGGGCCGTCCCACGCCTCCATGAGCATCGAGTGGTACTCGTAGAAGTCGCGCAGCTCGGGGTCGATGTCGACCTGGTTCTCCCACGCCTCGGGGACCATCATCATGATCGCGTGAGGGAGCGACCGGCCGGTCAGGCTGAGCAGCTCGACCACTTCGTCGAACGAGGCGGAGTCGCTGGCACCCGGGCTGACGATCGGCAGCAGCGGCTTGAGGTCGCCGATCAGCTCGGACTCGAGCTGCGACTGCCTCGCGCGCATCCAGTTGCGGTTGCCGCGGACCGTGTTGATCTCGCCGTTGTGCGCGATCATGCGGAACGGCTGGGCGAGAGGCCACGACGGGAACGTGTTCGTCGAGTACCGCGAGTGGACGATGGCAAGCTTCGAGGCGAAGCGCTCGTCGCTGAGGTCGGGGTAGAACGGCTCCAGCTGGAGTGTCGTCACCATGCCCTTGTAGACCATGGTGCGACTGCCGAGGGAGGTGAAGTAGGCGGAGAGCTTGCGCTCGGCGCGCTTCCGCAGACGGAAGGCGCGGCGGTCGAGCTCGACGCCCGACAGGCGCCGACCGTCGGCGCCTCTCTGACGGCTCGCCAGGAAGAGCTGCTCGAAGGCGGGCATGGCGTTGCGCGCCAAGGTCCCGAGTTCGTCCGGGCGCACGGGCACGTCGCGCCACCCGAGCACGTCGAGGTGCTCCAGATCGGCGATGCGCTCGATGCCGGTCTTCAGCTCGGCGCGCTCCTGCTCGTCGAGGGGCAGGTAGGCGATGCCGACCGCGTACTCCCCCGCCTCGGGCAGCTCGAAGTCGACCTCGTCGCGGAAGAACGCGTCGGGGATCTGGCAGAGGATGCCGGCTCCGTCGCCGGTGCCGGCGTCCGATCCGATGGCACCGCGGTGCTCGAGATTGCGCAGGGCGCCGAGGGCCGCGTCGATGATGTCGTGCCCGGCGGTGCCCCGGAGGGTCGCGACCATGGCGAGACCGCAGGCGTCCTTCTCATTGCGCGGGTCGTAGAGACCGACCGCGGAGGGGACCGTGCTGAACTGCTGATGGGCTGGCGTGGGGGCCATGGAATCCGTCCTCACGAAGAGATCCTGTAGGAGTCGGGACGTCGTCGGCCCGTGTCACTGGACGTCGCCGCGGAGGTGCGGCTGACGTCGGTCGCCGACCGGACGGTGGATCGGTTGTCCGGTGGTGCTTCGGCTCAGCGGAGTTGCCCTGACAGCTTGTGGCGGTCGTGAGGTGGTTCTCGATGCGGGAGCGGCTCCGGCTGGAGGGAGGCCGTGACTCGGTCGAGTCGTGGGATCCCTGGCCTGGTGCGGTGGTACCGGGGCTGTGTGCCCTAGGACCGCGGTGTCGTATCGGCGGTGTCGTCCGATGCTCCGACGGCGACGAGTTCGGGGTCGTCGTCGTCCGCTTCCGTGCGTCGCGAGTCTAGCTCAGTGTCGCGATCGATCGGGGACCGCCCTGGGGCGTAGGCGCTGGGCACCCGACCGGGGTGCCGTCGCGTGGCGACGACGTAGATGACGATGCCCAGGAGGATGGCGGCGAAGCTCATCCAGACGTTGGTGCGGATGCCGAAGAAGAGCAGGCTGGGGTCGGTGCGGATCGACTCGAACCAGGCCCGGCCGATGCCGTACCAGACGAGGTAGAACGACAGCGCCTTGCCCCATTCGAGAGTGGTCTTGCGCTCGATCAGCAGCAGGATCGCGACACCCGCGAGCATCCACACGATCTCGTAGAGGAACGTCGGGTGGAACAGCGTGCCCTCGGGGAGCCCGGTGGGGTACGCCGGGTTGCTCGACTGGATCTCGAGACCCCAGGGCAGGTCGGTCGGCATGCCGAAGAGCTCGTTGTTGAACCAGTTGCCCAGTCGACCGCAGGCCTGAGCCACGAGAAGCCCGGGGGCCAGGGCGTCGGCGAAGGTCCAGAAGCGCAGACCCGAGTACCGGCAGCCCAGCCAGACGCCGAGGGCGCCGAACAGGAGGGCGCCGTAGATCGCGAGACCGCCCTCCCAGATGAAGAACACGTGGACGTACTGGTCGGGCGACGAGAAGTAGTCGCCCGGGTGCGTGATGACGTGGAAGAAGCGACCGCCGATGATGCCGAGCGGAACGGCGAACAGCATGACGTCGATCACGACGCCGCTCTCGGCCCCGCGGCGCTTCAGACGCTGGTTCGTGATGATGCCGGCGATGACGATGCCGGCCAGGATGCAGAGGGCGTAGGCGTGGATGCGCAGCGAACCCGGCACCGAGGCGCCGAAGGTCTCGTTGATCCAGGCCGTCACGTCGAAGTACTGCCATTCGGCGGACGGACTCGGGATGCTCAGGGGAACGAACACGGGCGGAAACGCCTTTCACGGGGAACACGGGGTGTCGGCGGGCCGACGCGGGAAGACTCTAGCGCGAGCAGGAGTCAGCGTGAGACGGTGGCGCCCGACGACAGATCGGCTGCGACCTCGGCGAGGGCGTCGAGCCCGCCCTCGGCGAGGGCGCGCACGAAGGCCGAGCCGATGATCGCCCCGTCGGCGTAGGCGAGGACCTCACGCACCTGGGTGGCGGTCGAGATGCCCAGACCGACGCACGCGTACTCGACACCTGCCTCACGAAGGCGGTCGACGAGGGTGTGCGCCGCGGAATCGACGTCGGTGCGGGTGCCGGTGATGCCCATCGTCGACACCGTGTAGACGAATCCGCGGCTGGCCTCCACCGACTGGCGGAGTCGAGCCTCGCTGGAGGACGGCGCGGCGAGGAAGACCCGATCGAGGTCGGCGGCCTCGGCGGCGGCGATCCACACGGAGCCCTCGTCGGGGATGAGGTCGGGGGTGATGAGACCGGCACCGCCCGCAGCGGCGAGGTCGTCGGCGAAGCGCTGGACGCCGTACTGCTCGACCGGGTTCCAGTACGTCATGACGACGACCGGGGTGTCGACACGGGAGGTGATCTCGCGGACGGCCGTGAAGACGTCGCGGACTCGGAAGCCCTCGGCGAGTGCCTTCTGCGTGGCAGCCTGGATGACCGGTCCGTCCATGACGGGATCGGAGTACGGCATGCCCAGCTCGATGACGTCGATGCCGTTCTCGGCGAGCGTCACGGCGGCCTCGATGCTCGTCGCCAGATCGGGGAACCCCACGGGGAGGTATCCGATCACGGCGCCGGACCCGGCTTCGCGACGAGCTCGGATGGCCGCCGCCACCTTGCTGCCCGTGGGGGCGTCGGCGCCGCTCACAGCTGCTGCGCCTGCTCGTCGAGGACGCCGAAGTAGCGGCTGGCGGTCGCCACGTCTTTGTCGCCTCGGCCGCTCATCGAGACCAGGATCGTCCAGTCGGGGTGACGCTGACCGAGCTTGATCGTGCCGGCGAGGGCGTGCGCCGTCTCGATCGCGGGCAGGATGCCCTCGGTCTGAGTGAGGAGCTTGAACGCGGCCATCGCCTCGGCGTCGGTCACGGGCTCGTAGTGGGCCCGTCCGCTCTCGGCGAGCCAGGCGTGCTCGGGCCCGACGCTCGGGTAGTCGAGGCCGGCCGAGATCGAGTGGCTCTCGAGCGTCTGCCCGTCTTCGTCTTGCATGAGGTACGACTTGGTGCCCTGCAGGTTGCCGATCCGACCCAGGGTGATCGACGCAGCGTGACGACCGGTCTCCACGCCGTCTCCCCCGGCCTCGTAGCCCCAGAGCTCGACCGAGGGGTCGTCGAGGAACGCGTGGAAGATGCCCATGGCGTTCGACCCGCCGCCGACGCACGCCGTGACGGCGTCCGGGAGCGACCCGGTGAGCGCCAGGACCTGCTCGCGAGCCTCTTCGCCGATGATCTTGTGGAAGTCGCGCACCATCGCCGGGAAGGGGTGCGGACCGGCGACCGTGCCGAGGACGTAGTGCGTGGTGTCGACGCTGGCGACCCAGTCGCGCATCGCGTCGTTGATGGCGTCCTTCAGCGTGCGCGACCCGGTCGTGACCGAGACGACCTCGGCCCCGAGGAGGCGCATGCGGGCCACGTTGAGGGCCTGACGTTCGGTGTCGACCTGGCCCATGTACACGACGCAGGACATGCCGAACAGGGCGGCCGCGGTGGCGGTCGCCACACCGTGCTGCCCGGCGCCCGTCTCGGCGATCAGCCGGGTCTTGCCCAGCTTGCGGGCGAGCAGCGCCTGTCCGAGCACGTTGTTGATCTTGTGCGAACCCGTGTGGTTCAGGTCTTCGCGCTTCAGGATGACGCGCGCCCCGCCGGCGTGCTCGGCGAAGCGCGGGACCTCGGTGATGATCGAGGGTCGACCCGTGTACGTCGCGTGCAGGGCACGGAGCTCCGCCTGGAACTCGGGATCGACCGCCGCGGCCTTGTAGGCCGAGTCGAGTTCGTCGAGTGCGGCCACCAGGGATTCGGGGACGAAGCGCCCCCCGAAGGAGCCGAAGTAGGGCCCCGTCTCGTCGCGCAGTGCCATCAGACCTCCAGGAAGCGGGTGAGTGCGTCGACCGGGTCGCCGTGCGTGACGAGGGCCTCGCCCACGAGCACGACATCGGCGCCGGCGCGACGGTAGTGGGCGACGTCGTCGGGTGACGCGACGGCGGATTCGGCGACGCGGACGACACCGGACGGGATGCCGTCGGCGAGTCGACCGAACAGATCGCGGTCGAGTTCGAACGTCGAGAGGTCGCGGGCGTTCACGCCGAGCAGCTCGGCGCCGGCGTCGAGACCGCGTCGGACCTCGTCGGCCGAGTGGGTCTCGATCAGCGCGGTCATACCGAGCGACCGCACGAGCTCGTGCAGCTCGACGAGTCTGGGCTGCGAGAGGCCGGCGACGATGAGGAGGACCAGATCGGCGCCTGCGGCACGCGCCTCGAAGACCTGGTACGGGTCGGCGATGAAGTCCTTGCGGAGCACGGGGACGTCGACGACCTGTCGGACGGCCTCGAGATCGGCGAGGGTGCCCTTGAATCGGCGACCCTCGGTGAGGACGCTGATCGCGCTGGCCCCACCCGTCGCGTACGAGACGGCGAGGGAGGCGGGATCGGCGATGTCGGACAGATCGCCGCGGGACGGGCTGGCCCGCTTCACCTCGGCGATGATCTTGACGCGTTCGTCGGGTCGGAGCGCGGCCAGGGCGTCGAGTGCCGCAGGACGTTCGAGGGCGGCCGCCTCGACCGACGCGAACGGCACCAGCTCACGCCGGGCCTCGGCATCGGCCAGGGAGCCGGCGTAGAGGTCTTCCAGCACTTAGTTGTGCGCCTTCGGGACATAGCGGTGACCGCCGACGCCGTACCCGACGCGCTTGAGCACGAGCCCGACGACGAGCCCGACGATCACGAGCCCGGCGGAGGCCCAGACGATCCACGGGATGGCGAGGAAGAAGGCGACGGTGCCGATGGAGAAAGCGACCAGCATGATGATCACAGCCGTCCACGCGGCGGGCGAGTTGCCGTGACCGAGGTCTTCGGCGGCCTCGTGGCGGTCGTCGGGCTTCGTCTGAATGCTCACGGTGCTCCTTGGATCAAGATGGGACGCGACGAGTCTACCGGCTGCGGGCCGTCTCGTCGGGACTCTCGGTGGGGTCGTCCCCGCTCGAGAGGGTGTCCCAGGCGGCGGCCGGGTCGGTCGCGGGATCGGCGGCCACGAGCCGGGTCGCCGAGTACTTCCGGGTGGCCTGGGGCCACATCCCCGAGAGGACGACGACGGCGACGCCGAGCAGCGCCGAGACGATGCCGGTCACCAGCGCCACCCACGGCCAGGGCGTGGCCGAGACGGAGTCGACGAGCGACACGAGCGACTCGGCCCCCTCGACGCCGGTCGCCGTGGTGATGGGGGTTCCGGAGGCGCCGATCGGGTCGGCCAGGGATGTTCCGGCCCCGAGGGCGACGCAGACGCCGAGCAGGGTCTGCAGCACGCCGAGCACGATGCGGAAGACGCGACCCGCGATGGTCAGCGCGGCGAACAGGGCGAGGCTCGCGAGCGAGAGCGCCGACAGGGCGCCGCCGGCGACGTCTCCGCTGGCCGTCACGCGGTCGGAGCCGCCCTGGGGCAGGCTGATCGCGAGCTCGAACCACGGCTGCGTCCAGGCGAGGAGCACCACGGCAGCCAGAAGGATCCCGAGCAGGATGGTGGTGAGCTTGATGCGGCGGGCGCTCATCAGACGAGCCTCGTCATGGCGTTGGCCACGGCCACGGCACGCAAGGGGGCCGCGGCCTTGTTGCGCGCCTCCTCGTTCTCCGCGACGGGATCGCTGTCGGCGACGAGACCGGCGCCGGCCTGGACCCGCGCCGTGCCGCCCTGCAGGAGCACGGTGCGGATGGCGATCGCGACGTCGGCCGAACCGGCGAAGTCGAAGTAGCCCACGACCCCGCCGTAGACCCCCCGCTGCGCCGGTTCGAGCTCGTCGATGATCTCGAGGGCGCGGGGCTTGGGCGCGCCCGACAGGGTGCCTGCGGGGAACGTGGCCCGGAAGGCGTCGATGGCGTTGCGCCCCGGCGCGAGATCCCCCTCGACGCTCGACACGAGGTGCATGATGTGGCTGAAGCGCTCGACCTGCATGAACTCGGTCACCTCGACGGAACCCGGGGTGCAGACCTTGAGCAGGTCGTTGCGGGCGAGATCGACGAGCATCAGGTGCTCGGCTCGCTCCTTCTGGTCGGAGGCCAGCTGGTCGGCGAGCAGCTGATCCTCCTCGGGGTTGCCGCCACGCGGCTTCGAACCGGCGATGGGGTGCGTGTAGGCGCGCCGTCCGTCGACCTTGACCAGGGCCTCGGGCGACGATCCGACGATCGAGTAGGGCCGACCGTCGACGTCGTCGAGGCTCACGAGGTACATGTAAGGGCTCGGGTTGAGAGTGCGGAGGACGCGATAGACGTCGAGCGGATCGGCCGTGAGCTCGTGGTCGAACCGCTGCGACACGACCACCTGGAAGACGTCGCCGTCGCGGATGTACTGCTTCGACCGCTCGATGGCCGCCCCGTACTCGGCGTCGCTCGTGCGTCGGACCGGGTCGGGGGCGATCGTGAGATCGACGTCGGAGAGGAACGCCTCGCTGGGCTCGGCCAGACGACTCTGCAGACCGTCGAGGCGCGACTGCGCGTCGGCCCACAGGGCGTCGGAGGTGTCGGTCTCGTCGTTCAGCACCGTGGCGATCAGCATGACGGCGCCGGTGCGGTGATCGAGCGCCACCAGCTCGCTCACGAAGCTGAGGGCCTGGGACGGGACCTCGAACTCGGCGGGCGGCGCGTCGGGCAGCGACTCGAGCTCGCGGACGGCCTCCCAGCCGATGAAGCCGACGAGCCCACCGGTCAGGGGCGGCAGCTCGCGGAGGCGCGGCGTCTGCCAGCGCTCGAAGAGCGCGGAGAGCACCTCGAGGGGTCGCCCGGTCGTATCGCCCAGCGCACGCTCGCGGCTCATGCCGTAGTCGATCCATTCGACGTCGTCTCCGCGGGTGGTGAGCACGCCGAAGGAGGACACGCCGACGAACGACCAGCGCGACCAGATGCCGCCCTGCTCGGCGGACTCCAGCAGGAACGTGCCGGGTCGCCCCGCCGCGAGCTTCCGGTAGACGCCCACCGGCGTCTCGCCGTCGCCGAAGAGGTCGCGGACGACCGGGACGACGCGGTGGCCGGACAGGGCCGCGTCGAACTCGGCCCGGGAGGTGGTGCCCCGGTCAGACACGAGGATCTCCGTCGATCGACGTGGCCGTGACCGGCGACAACGGGCCGACCTCGAAGCAGGAGTGCGCGCCGGTGTGACAGGCGGCCCCGATCTGCTCGACGGTGACGAGCAGGACGTCGTCGTCGCAGTCGAGCGCCGCCGAGCGGACGAACTGCGCGTGACCCGAGGTGTCGCCCTTCCGCCAGTACTCCTGACGGGACCGCGACCAGAAGGTGACCCGGCCCTCGGTCAGCGTGCGGATCAACGCCTCGGCGTCCATCCAGCCCATCATGAGGACGTCTCGGGAGGACTCCTCCTGGATGATGGCGGGCAGCAGCCCGTCGGCGTCGAAGCGCGCGCGGGCGACGACCGGTGCGGCGGACTCGCGGGTCAGGGGGGCGGTCATGAGTGCTCCTGCGATCGACGGACCAGGATGCCGGACGCTGCCAGCTCGCGCTTGACGTCGTCGACGGTCAGCTGACCGGTGTGGAAGACGGAGGCGGCGAGCACCGCGTCGGCGCCCGCCTGGATGGCGGGGGCGAAGTGCTCGACCGCACCCGCGCCTCCTGAAGCGACGACGGGGACACGGCTGACGGCGCGCATCGATGCGACCAGCTCGAGGTCGAAGCCCTCACGGGTGCCGTCGGCGTCGATCGAGTTGACGAGGAGCTCGCCGGCACCGCGCTCGACCGCCTCTCGTGCCCAGACCAGCGCGTCGAGATCGGTCTCGGTGCGGCCGCCGTGGGTCGTCACCACGAAGCCGGACGGGGTTCGCGGGGAGCGCTTCACGTCGAGCGAGAGCACGACGGCCTGGGCGCCGAAGCGGTCGGCGATCTCGCCGACGAGGGCCGGTCGGGCGATCGCCGCGCTGTTGATGCCGATCTTGTCGGCACCCGCGGCCTGCAGACGCGAGACGTCGTCGGTCGAGCGGACCCCGCCCCCGACCGTGAGCGGGATGAAGACCTGCTCGGCCGTGGCGCGGACCACGTCGTACATGGTCGCGCGCTCGTCGACCGTCGCGGTGACGTCGAGGAAGGTGATCTCGTCGGCACCCTGCTCGTAGTAGGTGCGCGCGAGCTCGACGGGGTCGCCCGCGTCTCGGAGATCGAGGAAGTTGACGCCCTTGACGACGCGACCGGCCGCCACGTCGAGGCACGGGATGACCCGGACGGCCAGCGTCGGGTCGGCGGCGGTCATCTCAGAGCCTCGCGGCGTGGATCGGGCTGACGAGGATGGCCCGGGCGCCGAGGTCGTAGAGGGCGTCCATCACCTGGTTCGTGTCGGTCCGCTTCACCATCACCCGCACGGCCGCCCACTCGGCGTCGTGGAGGGGCGCGACCGTCGGGGACTCCATGCCCGGCGCGATCGCCGTCGCGGCGTCGAGCTTGGAGACCGGGATGTCGTAGTCCATCATCACGTACTGCCTCGCCACGAGCACGCCCTGCAGGCGGCGGTGCAGCACGGCCAGCCCGTCGACGCTCTCGTCGGAGGCGATGAGCACGGCCGTCGACTCGAGGATGACGGGGCCGAAGATCTCGAGGCCCGCCGCCCGGAGGGTGCCGCCGGTCGACACGACGTCGGCCACGGCGTCGGCGACGCCGAGGCGGACTGCGCTCTCGACCGCACCGTCGAGACCGACGAGGTTCGCGGTCACCCCGTGCGAGGCGAGGAACGAGCCGACGAGACCCGCGTAGCTCGTGGCGACCCGGGTGCCCTGCAGCTCACGCAGGTCGGTGAACCGCCCGGGAGGACCGGCGAAGCGGAAGGTCGAGCCGCCGAAGTCGAGAGGGGCGACCTCGTGCGCGGGCGAGTGCGAGTCGAGGAGGAGGTCGCGGCCCGTGATGCCGACGTCGAGCGCACCCGAGCCGACGTAGGTCGCGATGTCGCGCGGACGGAGGTAGAAGAACTCGACGCCGTTGCGAGGGTCCTCGACGTGGAGCGTGCGGGTGTCGCGGCGACCCGTGTACCCGGCCTCGCCGAGCATGGCCGTCGCGGTCTCGCTGAGGGAGCCCTTGTTGGGCACTGCTACGCGGAGCATGTGGTGACTCTGTTCTCTCTGGTCGGCCCGTCGGGGCCGGATGACGTCGGACCGCCGGTGGACGACGGTCTCGCGGGGCTGCGGAGACGGATCAGAGATGTCGGTACACGTCGGCGGGGGTCAGCCCCTTGGCGAGCATCAGCACCTGCAGGTGGTAGAGCAGCTGCGAGATCTCTTCGGAGGTCGCCGTGTCGCCCTCGTACTCGGCGGCCATCCACACCTCGGCGGCCTCTTCTACGATCTTCTTGCCGATCTGGTGCACGCCCGCATCGAACTCAGCCACCGTTCCCGACCCCTGGGGGCGGTCGCGGACCTTGTCGCTGAGCTCTGCGAACAGTTCGTCGAAGGTCTTCACGAGGTCAAGGCTACCGTCGCGGCAGCGGCACGGAGAGCCGCGATGCGCTCCGACGGCTCGCCGCCGTAGACGGCCGAGCCGGCGACGACCGTATCGGCCCCGTTCGCGACCGCCGTGACGATCGTCGTGACGTCGATGCCGCCGTCGACCTCGAGCCAGACGTCGAGCCCGGACCGGTCGACAGCCTCACGAGCGCGGGCCAGCTTGGGCATGGTCTCGGTCATGAACGACTGGCCGCCGAAACCGGGCTCGACCGTCATGACGAGGATCATGTCGAACTCGTCGAGCGTCTCGAGGTACGGCGCGATGTCGGTGCCGGGCTTCACGGCGACGGAGGCGCGAGCCCCCGTGCTGCGGATCGCGCGCGCCGTGGCGACGGGATCGGCGGCGGCCTCGGCCGAGAACGTCACGGAGAACGCACCGAGCTCGGCGTACCGAGGAGCCCAGCGGTCGGCGTCGTCGACCATCAGATGCACGTCGAGAGGCAGCGGACTGACCTGCTGGAGGCGCTCGACCACCGGGAGCCCGAGCGTCAGGTTCGGCACGAAGTGGCCGTCCATGACGTCGACGTGGACGAGATCGGCGTCGCCGATGCGATGGAGGTCGCGCTCGAGGTTGGCGAAGTCGGCCGAGAGGATGCTGGGGCTGATGCGGACGGACACCCGACGAGCCTAGCGGGGCCACCCGTCCGGCGCCGCGTCACGAGGGCGACGATCGGCGCCGCGTCAGGACGGCGAGGGTCGACGCCGCTTCTCGACGAGTGCGACGAACATCGCGTCCGTCCCGTGCCGGTGCGGCCAGAGCTGGACGTACGGCGCCGAGCCGAGGTCGACGGGTGCGCCCACGATCGTCTCCGCTGAGGCGGTCGCGTCGACGACGGCGAGGTCGTCGCGACCCCGCACGCCGGTCTCGACGATGGCCCGGGTCTCGGCGACATGAGGCGAGCACGTCACGTAGGCGAGGACTCCCCCGGGTGCCAGGGCGTCGATCGCACTGGCGAAAAGGCGGGCCTGCAGGGCGGTGAGCTCGCCGACGTCGCGGGGCTGCTTGCGCCAGCGGGCCTCGGGACGGCGGCGGAGGGCGCCGAGCCCCGTGCAGGGCGCGTCGAGAAGGATGCGGTCGAACGACTCGGGCTGCTCCGCGCCGAAGCGCGTCGCGTCGCCCTCGACCACCTGCACGCCGCCGGGGACGGGCTCGAGCGCCTGACGGACGAGTCCCGCCCGCGCCGGGACGAGCTCGTTGGCCAGGAGCCGCGCGCCGCCTCCGGCCGCCTCCGCACCGAGCAGCGCCGCCTTGCCGCCCGGCCCGGCGCACATGTCGAGCCACCGCTCGCCGTCCGCGATCGGGCGGTGGCGGCTCAGCAGCAGAGCCGCCATCTGCGACCCCTCGTCTTGAACCCGGGCGCGTCCGTCTCGGACGGCGGGGTGGCTCGCCGGATCTCCGCCGCCGCTGGTCGCCGCGACGGGCGAGAGGACGCCACCCACGCCTCCCAGTTCGGAGACCGCGGCCAGCCCCGGCAACGCCACGAGACTCACCCGCGGGGCCCTGTTGTCGGCCTCGAGCAGCTCGACGAGCTCGTCGCCCCGCCCCTCGGCGGTGAGCGCCTGACGGAAGGCCCGCACGACCCACGCCGGGTGCGACCACTCGGCGGCCAGCGCCTCGTCGGCACCCCGGGCGCCCTCGAGGACGCGTTCGCGCCAGACCCCGGGGTCGGTGCGGGAGACGGTGCGGAGGACCCCGTTCACGAAGCCGGTGCCCGATCGACTGCCGACCTCGCGGGCGAGCTCGACCGACTCGTCGACCGCGGCGTGCGTGGCGACCCTCGTCGAGAGCAGCTGATGGACGCCCAGCCGCAGGACGTCGAGGAGAGCCGGGTCGATCTTCGACACGGGCCGTCGGGCGGCGATCGCGATGACGAGGTCGTAGTACCCCTGGAGGCGCAGCGTGCCGTAGGTGAGCTCGGTCGCGAGACCCGCGTCGGCGGCGTCGAGACGGGCACGGGCGATGCGCGACGGGAGAAGCAGGTTCGAGTAGGCGTCGTCGTCGGAGACGGCGCGGAGGACGTCGAGGGCGACCCGACGGGCGGGCTGGACACGGCTCATGAGCGGTCTCCTTCGTCGAGGGGGTCGGAGGGGCGGCCGGGTCCGCCCGGGTCGGGTGCCGAGTCGCTCGCGGTCACGAGGAGGCGCGGGGCGTCATCGCCGGACAGCCCGCGGAACCAGTCGGTCGCCGCCATGGCCTTCTTGCCGGCGGGCTGGACCCTCATCAGCTCGAGGGGCGCGGTGGCCGTGCCGACGAGGAGGCGGCGGCCGGACAGCGAGAGGGCGCCGGGTGCCGGGTCGACGGCGAGATCGGGCGACTCGACGGCGCGCAGCTCGAGGATCTTGAGGCGGGCGCCCTCGAAGGGGACGTGCGCCCCTGGCTCGGGCGTGACCCCCCGCCACCGGTCGAGGACCTCGCCGGCGGGCCGCCCGAGATCGAGCGCCCCGTCGTCGAGGGTCAGTTTGGGGGCCAGCGTCACCGTGCCGGTCTGCGCGACGCCCACGGCCGTGCCCGAGGCGAGGTCGGCGACCGTGCGCTCGAGCAGCTCCGCACCGGAGACCGAGAGGTCGTCGAGCAGGCCGCCCGCGGTCTCGGCGCCGTCGAGACGCTGCTCGACGACGCCGTAGACGTCGCCGGCGTCGAGCTCGGGGACGAGCTGGAACACGACGGCCCCCGTGACCTCGTCGCCGGCCATGAGGGCGCGCTGGACGGGTGCCGCCCCGCGCCACCGCGGGAGGAGCGAGAAGTGGAGATTGACCCAGCCGAGTCGAGGCAGCGAGAGCACGGGCTCGCGCAGCAGCGCCCCGAAGGCGACGATGACGCCGAGGTCGGCGTCGAGTGCCCGGAGGTGCTCGGTCACGTCGTCGGTGATCCGACGCGCCTTGACCACGGGCAGACCGAGACGCTCGGCCTCGACGGCGACCGGTGTCTGCGTCAGCACGCGCTTGCGGCCCTGAGGGGTGTCGCTGCGGGTCAGCACCGCCACGATCTCGTGCTCGCTCTCGGCGAGGGCGCGGAGGGACGGGAGGGCGGCGGCGGGGCTGCCGGCGAAGACGAGACGCACGGGGGTTCCTGAACTCAATCGGTGAACGGCTCGACGTCGTCGAACCGCACTCTGAGTGTAGGGACGGCACGACCGCGCTTCTGACCGATGGCCTTGCGACGCTCGGTGGCCGCCCGGATCACCTGCGACCTGAGGATCTGCGCCACCTCGCCGCCGCGCCGCACGTCGAAGCGGACGATGGCGCGTACCCCGGCCTCGGGCACGTCGACGGGGCCGAGCGTCTCGGCCCGCACCTCGTCGGGGAGCTCGCCGAGGGCTCGGGCGACGGTGTCGACGGTGCCCGTCACCGTCGCGACGCGGACGGCCGGCGGGAAGCGCAGCTGCCGACGGTCGGCGAGCTCGGAGGAGGCGAAGCGGGCGAGCTCCCAGGTGGCCAGCGCGGAGGCCAGGGCTCCCCCGACCCCGACCAGCACGACGGGTGCGCGTCGAGCCGCGAGAGCCGTCGCATTGGCCCACCAGCGGAGACAGTCTTCGGCGACTCGGAGACTCTCTCTCGCCAGCATGCGCTCCCCGTCGAGGAGGAGGACCGCCCGGTAGCCGCCGGGGGCGACGGGCTCGGCACCGCGCGTGGCGACGACCAGCGCGGGCGCGTCGTCGACGTGGGTGATCGGTCGCGTGCCGTCGGCCACGATGACGCGGACCCCCGGGAAGGCCTTGCCGAGTTCGTCGGCCGTGCGGGACGCACCGGCGCCGACGGCCTTCATCGCCGTGCCCTCGCAGGTCTTGCAGTGCCAGCCGACCGCGAGTGCTCCGCACCAGGAGCAGGCGGGTTGGGCGCCCTGCTCGCGCTGGACGACCGGACCGTTGCAGCGCAGGCAGCGCGCGGTGTCGCCGCATTCGGTGCAGGCGAGCCGCGGAGAGTAGCCCGGGTGAGCCACCTGGACGAGGACCGGTCCGTGCTCGACGGCGGCTCGGGCCTCCGTCCAGGCCGTGGAGGGGATCCGTGCCCGCGCGGCGAAGCCGTCGTGCGCGGACTGCTGAGACGTCGGGATCACCTTTGGCTGGTACCGCGGATCGGGGCGGACCTCGGCGAGGAAGCCCAGCTCGACCAGGCGCTGGACGTCGGTGCTCCGGGCGTGGCCCAGGAAGACCAGGGCCGTGTCCTGCTGCGCCTGGCGGACGAGCGCGGTGTCGCGGGCGTGCACGTAGGGGCTGAGCGGCTCGGAGAAGAGAGGGTCGCCGTCGTCGAAGACGACGATGACGCCGAGACGAGCCGACGGCGCGAGGAGGACCGAGCGGTTGCCGACGATGACGACGGGGTCGTCGCCGCGGGCACGGAGGAGCGCCCGGTACCGGTCGGCGTTCGACTGCCGGGAGTCGAGACGGACGATCGCCTCGGACGGGACGACCGCGGCGAGGGCCCGCAGGACGTGATCTTCGTCTCGGTAGTCGGGGACGGCGATGATCGCGTTGTCGCCCGCCGCCAGCGCCACCGTGGCCAGCTGAGCGGCGGTGACGGCCCAGTGGCCGACCCACGCGCCGTCGTCGGCCAGTTCGACCAGCAGGGGGACGGCGTCGACGGCGGCCCGGCCCCTCGCGGGGACGAGATCGTGGAGCGAGTCGGCCCGGTACGCGGTGACGGCCTGGGCGACGACGGGCTCGGGCGCCGTGACCGGCTCGTCGGCACCCTCCGCCGCGAGGCGCGCGGCGGCCCAGGCCTTCTCGACCCGCACCTGCCGAGGAGGCACGGCGAGGCGCAGGACATCGCTCGCGGAGCCGCCGGCGCGGTCGGCCACCGCCCGGGCGAGCCGCCAGACCTCGGGGGCCAGCACGGGCACCTCGGACACGATGTCGTCGACTTCGCTGAGCTCGCCCGCATGGTCGGATCCGTCGACGACGTCGACCACGAATCCGTCGGCGATACGGCCGGCGGATCGCAGCGGTACTTTGACCCGGATGCCCGGGACGACCTGCCCGACCAGACGCGCGGGGACGCGGTAGTCGAAGAGACGATCCAGTTGCGGCAGCGGCGAGTCGACGAGCACACGGGCGACGGGCCGACCGGGGGTCTCGGCGGACGTCGCGCTCACGGGGTTCTCGGACGGCGTGGCGGGGTCACCGATGATCAGAGCCCGGCGGCGGCCCGCAGCGCGTCGACGCGGTCGAGGGCCTCCCACGTGAAGTCGGGCAGGTCGCGGCCGAAGTGGCCGTAGGTCGACGTCGCCGCGTAGATCGGGCGCAGCAGGTCGAGGTCGCGGATGATGGCCGCCGGGCGGAGGTCGAAGACCTCGCCGATGGCGTCGATGATCACCTGGTCGGAGACGTGACCCGTGCCGAACGTCTCGACGTAGAGACCGACCGGGGCCGCGCGTCCGATGGCGTAGGCGATCTGCAGTTCGAGGCGGTCGGCGAGACCTGCTGCGACGGCGTTCTTCGCGACCCACCGCATGGCGTAGGCGGCGGACCGGTCGACCTTCGACGGGTCCTTGCCCGAGAACGCCCCGCCGCCGTGCCTGCTCGCGCCGCCGTAGGTGTCGACGATGATCTTGCGGCCGGTGAGCCCGGCATCGCCCTGGGGCCCGCCGATCTCGAAGCGCCCGGTGGGGTTGATGATGAATCGCGTGCCGCTCGAGTCGAGCCCCGCGTCGGCGAGCACGGGACGGATGACGTGCTCGATCACGTCGCTCTCGAGCTGAGCGCTCGAGACGCTCGGCGAGTGCTGCGTCGAGAGCACGACGGTGTCGACCGTGACGGGCACGACGCCGTCGTAGCCGACCGTGACCTGGGTCTTGCCGTCGGGTCGGAGGTAGTCGAGCTCGCCCGTCTTGCGGACCGAGGCGAGTCGCTCGGCGAGACGGTGGGCGAGCCAGACGGGCAGCGGCATGTACTGCGGCGTCTCGTTCGTGGCGTAGCCGAACATGATGCCCTGATCGCCCGCACCCTGGCGGTTGAGGACGTCGTCGTCGCCGCCCCGCGCCTCGAGCGCCGAGTCGACGCCCTGCGCGATGTCGGGCGACTGCGAGCCGATCGAGACCTCGACGCCGCAGGTGCGGCCGTCGAAGCTGACCGCCGACGAGTCGTAGCCGATGCCGACGATGAGATCGCGGACGATCGTCGGGATGTCGACGTAGCCCTTGGTGGTGACCTCTCCGGCGACGTGCACGAGACCCGTCGTGACCATGGTCTCGACGGCGACCCGGCTGGCGGGGTCGACGGCCAGCAGAGCGTCGAGGATGCCGTCGGAGATCTGGTCGCAGATCTTGTCGGGGTGGCCCTCGGTCACGGACTCGGAGGTGAAGAGACGGAGGCCCGTCGGAGTCGTACGGCTCGTGCTGGTGGTGTCGGTCGTGGTCAAGGGGACCCCTCGTGGCTCATGGTCGGCTCGACGGATGCATCGTGCCGTGGGACGTGACGAGGCCCCGCGGGATGGTCTCCCGGGGGCCTCGTCAGAGTCTAGGACCGACCCCTGACAGCTGGTCGTCCCGTGACGTGCCGCCTGTGGGCGGCGGATGCCTAGTCGGCTGTGACGGCGAGCGGCTTGACCTCGAGCCGGTCTTCGTTGATCTCGTGCATGGCGACCGACAGCGGCTTGTCGTCGATGGTGCTGTCGACGAGCGGGCCGACGTTGTCGAACAGGCTGCCCTCGTGGAGGTCGGCGTAGTAGTCGTTGATCTGACGGGCGCGCTTCGACGCGAAGATGACGAGCGCGTACTTCGACTCGACCTTCGAGAGCAGCTCGTCGATGGGCGGATCGATGATGCCCTTGTTCTTGTCGGCCATGGTTACTCCTCGTTCGTGGTGCGTTGTCTCGGCGTGCCGACCGGGCAGGCTGAGGGGGAAGTCGTGGCGTCGATCAGTCGCGCTGTCGCGCGTCGTCGGACGCAGTCATCAATTCTACGACCTCTCGGGCCGCTTCGGCCACGTCGTGGTTGACGACCTTGACGTCGAACTCGTCTTGGGCGGCCAGCTCGACCTTCGCGGTCTCGAGTCGTCGCTGCTGCTCGGCGGCGTCCTCCGTGCCGCGGCCGATGAGTCGACGGACCAGTTCGTCCCAGGTGGGGGGGAGCAGGAACACGAGCACGGCCTCGGGCATCGCCGCACGGACGAGACGCGCCCCCTGCAGATCGATCTCGAGCAGCACGCTGCGGCCGTCGCGGAGCGCCGCGTCGATCGGAGGGCGCGGCGTGCCGTACCGGTACGAGTTGTGGACGGTCGCGTACTCGAGGAGCTCCCGCTCGCGGATCATCCGGTCGAACTCGGCGTCGTCGACGAAGTAGTAGTGCACGCCGTCGACCTCGCCCGGTCTCGGAGCCCGCGTCGTCGCCGAGATCGACAGGTGGACGTCGGGGTAGTTGTCGCGGATGTGAGCTGAGACCGTGCCCTTGCCGACGGCCGTCGGACCGGCCAGGACGACCAGACGCGATCGGAGCCGCCCGCGCGCCTCGCGATGTGCCAGCCAGTCTCCGAGCGTGCGTCGCTGCCGGACTCCGAGACCCCCGACCCGCTTGGACTCGGCGATGCCCAGATCGGTCATGATGCGCGCCGCCCGGGTCGGGCCGATCCCCGGGATGCTCGTGAGCAGCTCGCGGACGCGGAGGGTGGCCTCGGGTGCCGTGGCCTCACCGGCCCACGCCGTCTCGGCGACGTCGAGCGCCTGACGTCGTCTCTCGGCGATCGCGGACTTCACGGCGGCCCGGCCCCGACGGGCGGCGACGGCGGCGCGGGCCGCGGCCGCGCGGTCGACGGGCGGCGGCGTCAGACGAGGCATCGGCGGATCTCGTCGGAGTCGCGACGGATCGCGTCGGCGAGGTCGGACGGACCGTGCTCGAGCAGCGCCCGGGAGGTCGAGACGACGACCGAACGGCCCGCAGCGCCGAAGAGGGCGGGGATGTCGCGGTAGAGCGCGCCCTGGTGCCCGAACCCGGGCGCGAGGACGGGCGTGGTGGTCAAGCGGTCGGGGTCGACGCCGGCGGCTACGAGGTCGACCGTCGCGCCGAGCACCAGCCCCACGGAGCCGAACCGGGGTTCTCCGGCGATCTGGTTGTCGTGCAGCACGTCGTCGACGATACCGCCCGCGACGGTCGAGACCGTGCCGTCGTCGTCGGTGCGCCGCGCCGTCTGCGTGACCCGCGCCTCCGGATTGGAGGTGGCGCCGAGCACGAACACGCCCGTACCCGCGCGACGGGCTCGTGCGATCAGACCGGTCATGGAGCCGAGACCGAGGTACGGAGACACCGTCAGCGCGTCGACCCGGAGGCTCGATTCCGGATCGAACCAGGCGTCCCCGTAGGCGTCCATGGTGCTGCCGATGTCGCCGCGTTTGGCATCGCCGATGACCAGCAGCCCCGCCTGACGCGCGGCGTGCAGGACCTCTTCGAGGGCGGCGAAGCCGGCCGAACCCCACCGCTCGTAGAAGGCGACCTGCGGTTTCACGATGCCCGCGCCTCCTCGGTGCGCCGCGTCGACCACCCGCAGACCGAAGTCGCGCGCCCCGGCCGCCCCGCCCGGCAGACGCCAGGCGTCGAGCAGGTACGGGTGCGGATCGATGCCGACGCAGAGCGGGCCGAGACGGTCGAAGACCTCGCCGAGCCGCTCGCCGAAGGCCGGAGCCGAGGCCCCGGCCGTCACAGTCGGGCCGCCCGCGCGAGTCCGTAGTCTTGCAGGCTCGTGACCTCGAGCTCGGTCTGGACGGCCTCGATCGACGCGACCGCGGCACCGAGCTGGGCGATGGTCGTGAAGAGCGCCTTGTCGGCGGCGACGGTCGCCGCACGGATCTCGTAGCCGTCGGCACGGGCGCTCGAACCGCTCGGCGTGTTGATCACGATGTCGACCTCGTCGGCGTTGATCAGATCGACGACCGAGTGGCCGCCCGCGCTGAACTTCGCGACGGTGTCCGCCTCGATGCCGTTGCGCACCAGCACGGTCGCGGTGCCCTCGGTGGCGAGGATCGTGAAACCGAGCTGCTGGAGGCGCAGCACCGGCAGGACGATCGCCCGCTTGTCGCGATCGGCGACGCTCACGAAGACGGTGCCCGAGGTGGGCAGGCCGCCGTAGGCCGCGGTCTGGCTCTTGGCGAAGGCCCGCGGGAAGTCGCGGTCGATCCCCATGACCTCGCCCGTCGAACGCATCTCGGGACTCAGCACGCTGTCGACGATCTGGCCGTCCTTCGTGCGGAAGCGCTTGAAGGGCAGCACGGCCTCCTTGACGGAGATGGGCGAGTCGAGCGGGACGTCCGAGCCGTCTCTCGCCGGCAGCAGCCCGACGTCGACGAGCTCGCGGATGCTGCGTCCGACCATGACCAGCGACGCGGCCTTGGCCAGCGGGATCCCGAGCGCCTTCGAGACGAAGGGCACCGTGCGGCTCGCACGCGGGTTCGCCTCGATGACGTAGAGCACGCCGGCGGCGATGGCGAACTGGACGTTCAGCAGACCGGAGACGCCGATGCCGCGCGCGATCTCGAGGGTGGCGGCACGGACCCGGTCGATCTCGCCCTTGCCGAGCGTCACGGGAGGGAGCGTGCAGCTCGAGTCGCCCGAGTGGATGCCGGCCTCCTCGATGTGCTCCATGATGCCGCCGACGTAGAGCTCGGTGCCGTCGTAGAGGGCGTCGACGTCGATCTCGACCGCGTCGTCCAGGAACCGATCGACCAGCAGCGGCGCATCGGGGCCGATGATGGCCTGGTCTTCGACCCGGACGAAGTAGTCGGCCAGCGAGGGGCTGTCGTAGACGATCTCCATGCCGCGACCGCCGAGGACGTACGACGGGCGGACGAGGACGGGGTAGCCGATCTCCTCCGCGACCGCGACGGCGGTCTCGTAGTCGGTGGCCGTGCCGTTCTTCGGGGCGTGCAGCCCGGCGGCGTCGAGGATGCCCTGGAAGAGCCCGCGCTCCTCGGCGGAGTCGATGGCGTCGGGGCTCGTCCCCAGGATCGGGACGCCGGCGGCCTCGAGGCCCTTGGCGAGACCGAGCGCGGTCTGACCGCCGAGCTGGACGACGACGCCGACGAGCTCGCCGCTGGCGCTCTCGGCGTGGACCACCTCGAGGACGTCCTCCAGGGTGAGCGGTTCGAAGTACAGGCGGTCGCTCGTGTCGTAGTCGGTGGACACGGTCTCGGGGTTGCAGTTGATCATGATCGTCTCGAAGCCCGCGTCGCTCAGCGCGAAGCTGGCGTGCACGCACGAGTAGTCGAACTCGACGCCCTGCCCGATCCGGTTCGGGCCCGAGCCGAGGATGATCACCTTGCGGCGGTCGCTCGCGACCACCTCGGTCTCGAAGTCGTAGCTCGAGTAGTGGTACGGCGTGAGGGCCGGGAACTCCCCCGCGCAGGTGTCGACGGTCTTGAACACGGGCCGGACGCCGAGGGCGTGCCGCTCGTCACGGACCTGCTGCTCGGGCAGACCGCGCAGCTGCCCCAGCTGGGCGTCGCTGAAGCCGTGGTCCTTCGCGAAGGCGATCGTCTCGGCGTCGAGGGACTCGGTCGCGGCCACCGTCTCGGCGACCTCGTTGATCAGCACGATCTGGTCGATGAACCAGGGGTCGATCTTCGTGGACTCGAAGACCTCGTCCGCCGTCGCACCGGCGCGGAGGGCCTGCTGCACGGTGACGATGCGACCGTCGGTCGGCGTCGCGGCCAACGCGAGCAGCGCCTCCTTGTCTCCGGGGGCGCCCTGCCAGTGGAAGCTCGATCCGCGCTTCTCGAGCGAGCGCAGCGCCTTCTGCAGCGCCTGCGTGAAGTTGCGGCCGAGGGCCATCGCCTCGCCGACGCTCTTCATGGTCGTGCTGAGCGTCGTGTCGGCCGCGGGGAACTTCTCGAACGCGAACCGCGGCACCTTGACGACGACGTAGTCGAGCGTGGGCTCGAAGGAGGCGGGGGTCACCTTGGTGATGTCGTTCGGGATCTCGTCGAGCCGGTACCCGAGGGCCAGCTTCGCGGCGATCTTGGCGATCGGGAACCCGGTGGCCTTCGACGCCAGCGCGCTGGAGCGCGAGACGCGGGGGTTCATCTCGATGACGATGACGCGGCCGTTCGACGGGTCGATGGCGAACTGGATGTTGCAGCCGCCGGTGTCGACGCCCACCCGACGGATGATGTCGATGCTGATGTCGCGGAGGTTCTGGTACTCGCGGTCGGTCAGGGTGAGGGCCGGAGCGACGGTGATCGAGTCGCCGGTGTGGACTCCGACCGGGTCGACGTTCTCGATGGAGCAGACGACGACCGTGTTGTCGGCCGTGTCGCGCATCATCTCGAGCTCGTACTCCTTCCAGCCGAGGATGCTCTCTTCGAGCAGCACCTCGGTGGTGGGGCTCTGGTGCAGACCGTCGGTGACCATGCGGACGAGCTCGTCGCGCGTGTAGGCGAAGCCGGAGCCGAGGCCGCCCATCGTGTACGAGGGGCGGATCACGAGAGGGTAGCCGAGGTCTTCGGCGTACTCGACCGCCTGGTCGACGGTGCGCGCGATGTACGACTTGGCCACGTCGGCGCCCGACTCGAGCACGAGGTCCTTGAAGAGCTGGCGGTCTTCTCCCTTCTGGATCGCCTCGACCTTCGCGCCGATCAGCTCGACGCCGTGCTTGGCGAGGATGCCCTCCTCGTCGAGCTTGATGGCCGCGTTCAGGGCGGTCTGCCCGCCGAGGGTCGGGAGGATCGCGTCGGGGCGCTCCTTCACGATGATCGCCTCGAGCACCTCGGAGGTGATCGGCTCGATGTACGTGGCGTCGGCGAAGTCGGGGTCGGTCATGATCGTGGCCGGGTTCGGGTTGACCAGGATGACGCGCACCCCCTCTTCGCGGAGGACGCGGCAGGCCTGCGTTCCCGAGTAGTCGAACTCGGCCGCCTGGCCGATGACGATCGGCCCGGAGCCGATCACGAGGACGGAGTTGATGTCGGGGCGCTTGGGCATCAGATGCTGCTTTCGATGTCGGAGCCGAAGTCGACGGACTTGCCGTGCGAGCGGGCGACGACCGCCTCGCGGAAGCGGTCGAAGAGGTGGTTGCTGTCGTGCGGACCGGCGGCCGCCTCGGGGTGGTACTGGACCGAGAACGCGGGGATGTCGAGGGCCCGCAGACCCTCGACGACCTGGTCGTTGAGGCTGTAGTGGCTGACCTCGACCCGGCCGAAGCCCGCGGGCGAGTCGAGCACGCCGTCGATGGGCGCGTCGACCGCGAAGCCGTGGTTCTGGCTGGTGATCTCGACGCGGTTGGTCGTCTTGTCGAGGACGGGCTGGTTGATGCCCCGGTGGCCGAACGGCAGCTTGTACGTGCCGAAGCCGAGCGCCCGGCCGAACAGCTGGTTGCCGAAGCAGATGCCGAAGTAGGGCAGACCGTCGCGGAGAGCGCCCTGCAGCAGCTCGACCTGCGTGTCGCTCGCGGCCGGGTCGCCCGGGCCGTTCGAGTAGAAGAGCGCGTCGGGGGCGAGTGCGCGCAGCTCGTCGAGCGTCGTCGACTGCGGCAGCACGTGCACCTCGAAGCCGCGCTGGGCCAGGTAGCGCAGGGTCGAGGTCTTGACGCCCAGGTCGAGGACGGCGACCGAGCCGATGCGCTCGCCCTCGGGCTGGACCACGTAGGGCTCGAGCGTGGACACCTGGCTCGAGAGGTTGAGACCGCGCATGTCGCTGCCCGCAGCGACGAGGGCGAGCTGCTCGGCCGGGTCGAGCTCGGCGTCGGCACCGCTGAAGACGCCGCCCTTCATCGAGCCGACGTCGCGGAGGCGCCGCGTGACGGCACGGGTGTCGATGCCGCGGATGCCCACGACGCCGTCGGCGACGAGCTGGTCGTCGAGGCTGCCCTGTGCCCGGTGGTTCGACACGACGCGGCTGGCGTCGCGGACCACGTAGCCGGCCACCCAGATGCGACGCGACTCGGGGTCTTCGTCGTTAACCCCGGTGTTGCCGATGTGCGGGGCCGTCATGACGACGATCTGCCCGGCGTACGAGGGGTCGGTCAGGGTCTCCTGGTAGCCGGTCATGCCGGTCGAGAAGACCACCTCGCCGAGGGTGCGGCCGACGGCGCCGTAAGCGAGCCCGACGTACCGCGACCCGTCTTCGAGGATGAGGACGGCTTTTTCACTCACAGGTTCTCTCCAGTGCTGGTTCCGGCCCGGGGGGCCGTGGGGATGATTCCGCGGATGCCGTCGACGACCGCGGTGGGGTCGTCGACGATGCGCAGGTAGGTGTCGACGTCGGTCTCGCCGAGGGTCCAGGCGATGAGGACGAGCCCGCCCTCTTCGACGACGCGGTCGATCGTCCATGTGGCCCGGCCGACGTCGCGGATCGAGGAGGCGCGGATCAGCTTCGCCGGTTCGCCCGCGATCTCGAGGCGGACGCCCTCGACATGGACCGAGACGCCCGCGCGTCCGCGGAAGCCGAGCCCGCCGATGACGATGCGGTCGAGCGGATCGCCCGCTCGACTCGTGGCCACGTAGAAGCCGTCGGTCTCGATGCTCGGCGTGCCGAGGCCGTCGGGAGCGATCTCGGGGAGGGCGATGTCGGATTGACGTCGGCCGCGGGCACGCCACGATCGCGCCATCTGCCAGAGCAGAGCCGCGAGGAGGACGAGGACTCCGAGGCCGATCCACCAGTAGGTCATCGGGTCTCCGCCCCGGCTGTGGCCTCGACCGACACCCGGTGCGCCGCCACGGCCGCGGCGGCACGCGCGATCGTCTCGGTCTCGACCACCGCGCCGCCTTCGACGGTGGCGTAGCCCTGATGGAAGGTGGCCTCGACGCGGCCCGGCAGGACGCGGTCGATGAACGGCGAGTTGGTGCTCTTGCCCGCGAGGTGCTCGGCGGAGAAGGTGCGCGTCACGCTCCGATCGTAGAGGGTCAGCTCGGCGGGCTCTCCGACGGCGAGGGGTCGCCCCTGCCCCGAGACCCGACCGATGACGGCCGGGGTCGTCGACATGATGCGCGCGACGTCGCCCCAGCCGATGAGCCCCGTGTCGACCATCGTGTGCTGGACGACGGGCAGGGCCGTCTCGAGGCCGACCATGCCGTTCGCCGCGGCGTCCCACTCGCAGCACTTCGCCTCGGAGGTGTGCGGCGCGTGATCCGTGGCCACGATGTCGATGGTGCCGTCCGCGAGGGCCGAGCGGAGGGCCTGCACGTCGTCCTTCCCGCGAAGCGGGGGGTTGACCTTGTACCGCGAGTCGTACCCGGCCACCAGGTCTTCGGTGAGCAGCAGGTGGTGCGGCGTGACCTCGGCCGTGACGTCGATGCCCCGGGACTTCGCCCAGCGGATCACCTCGACGCTGCCGGCCGTCGAGACGTGGCAGACGTGCAGCCGGGCACCGACGTGGTCGGCGAGGAGCACGTCGCGCGCGATGATCGCCTCCTCCGCGACAGCGGGCCACCCGGCGAGACCCAGCTCGGCCGAGAGCGCCCCCTCGTTCATCTGGGCGCCGATGGTCAGTCGTGGTTCTTGGGCGTGCTGCGCGACGACTCCCCCGAAGCCCTTGACGTACTCGAGCGCGCGACGCATCAGCAGGGGGTCGCTCACGCAGTGGCCGTCGTCGGAGAACACCCGGACGGCGGCGCGGGATCGGGCCATGGCGCCGATCTCGGAGAGGTGCGTCCCCTCGAGACCCCGCGACACGGCGCCGATCGGTCGGACGGTCACGTACCCGGCCCGGTCGCCGAGCGCCTGCACCTGCTCGACGACCCCCGCGGTGTCGGCCACCGGCGACGAGTTCGCCATCGCGTTGACCGCGGTGAAGCCCCCCGCGGCGGCGGCACGCGAGCCGGTCAGAACGGTCTCGCTGCCCTCGCCGCCCGGCTCCCGGAGGTGCGTGTGGAGGTCGACGAGACCCGGCAGGACGAGGAGCCCGTCGGCGTCGACCACGGTGGCCCCGACGGCGCTGAGACGCGTGCCGAGCTCGACGACCACGCCGTCTCGGACGAGGACGTCGGTGCGGTCGCCGTCGACGGTCTCGACGGCGCGGATGATCTGGGTGGTGGTCACAGGGAGTCCTCCCGGTCGCCGGCGAGTGTGAGGTAGAGCACGGCCATGCGCACGGCGACGCCGTTGGCGACCTGCTCGCGGACGGTCGATCGCGGCGAGTCGGCGGCCTCGTCGCTGATCTCCAGACCGCGGTTCATCGGCCCGGGGTGCATCACGACGGTCTCCGGCGGCAGCGCACGGAACCGTGCGGCGCTCAGCCCCCAGGCGCGGGCGTACTCGCGGGCGTTCGGGAAGAACGCCTCGTTCATCCGCTCCTGCTGGATGCGCAGCATCATGACCACGTCGGGTCGCACCTGGAACAGGGCCTCGTCGAGGTCGTAGTGGACGTCGACGCCGAATCGGCTGACGTCGACGGGCAGGAGCGTGGGAGGCGCGACCACCGTGACCTGGGCGCCGAGCGTCCGCAGCAGCCAGGCGTTCGACCGGGCCACCCGCGAATGCAGGATGTCGCCGACGATGACGACCCGCAGACCGTCGAGGTCGCGACCCCGACTCGCGGCGCCGTGGACCCGGCGTCGCATCGTGAACGCGTCGAGCAGCGCCTGGGTCGGGTGCTCGTGCGTGCCGTCGCCGGCGTTGACGATGCCCGCGTCCACCCAGCCGCTGTCGGCGAGCACCCGGGGAGCCCCGGAGGACGGGTGCCGGATCACGATGCCGTCGGCGCCCATCGCGGCGAGCGTCTGCGCCGTGTCCTTCAGGGATTCGCCCTTCGACACGCTCGAGCCCTTCGCCGCGAAGTTGATGACGTCGGCGCTGAGTCGCTTCGCCGCGGCCTCGAAGGAGATGCGCGTGCGTGTGCTGTCTTCGTAGAAGAGGTTGACGACCGTCGTCCCGCGCAGCGTGGGCAGCTTGCGGACCTCGCGGGTGCTGACGTCGGCCATGTCCTCCGAGATGTCGAGGATGCGCAGGGCATCGTCGAGTCCGAGGTCGGAGGTGCTGAGCAGGTGCCTCATGCGTGAGCACCCGCGCCGACGGCACCCTCTGTCGCCGCGCCTCCTTCGATGGCGACCAGCTCGTCCGCATCGACGCCGGCGAGCCGGACGTAGATCCGCTCCGCGGTCGAGGTCGGCAGGTTCTTGCCCACGAAGTCGGCCCGGATCGGCAGCTCGCGGTGGCCCCGGTCGACGAGGACGGCGAGGCGGACCGCACGCGGCCGGCCGAGCGAGCTCAGGGCGTCGAGCGCCGCCCGGATCGTCCGCCCTGAGTACAGGACGTCGTCGACCAGGACGACGGTCTTGCCGTCGATGCCGCCGACGGGCAGCGACGTGGGCCGGGAGGCGCGGGTCGGCTGGCTGCGGAGGTCGTCGCGGTACATGGTCACGTCGACCGACCCGACCGGGATCGGCTCGCCCGAGATCGTCGCCAGAGACTCGGCGATGCGCTCGGCGAGGACGACGCCACGGGTCGGGATGCCGAGCACGACGAGGCCGGAGGCGCCCCGGTTCGACTCGAGGATCTCGTGGGAGATGCGCGTCAGAGCGCGCGCGATGTCAGCCTGACTCAGCACGGTACGGGTGCTCAATCGGACCCCCTTCCCCGCCTCTCTGGACGGAACTTAAAGGATGTCGGATGTCGGGATGGTGGAGCTGCGGAGAGGCCCGGCGACCGTGCGGTCGCCCTACGGCCCCTCGGTTCGGACCAGCCTAGCTGCTGGCGGCGATGCGGCCGAGCAGACCGTTGACGAAGACGGCGGAGTCGTCGGTGCTGAGCGACTGAGCCAGCTCGACGGCCTCGCTGATGGCGACGTGGTCGGGGATCTCGTCGTTGTGACCGAGCTCCCAGATGCCGATGCGCAGGATGGCCCGGTCGAGCGTGGGCATCCGGTTGAGGGACCAGCCCTGCGAGTACGTCTCGATGAGCTCGTCGATCTCCGAGCGGTGGTCGATGACCCCCTGGACGATCTCGCGGGCGTAACCCCAGCTCGAGCTGCGCTCGGGTTGGCCCATGGCCCGGGTGGTCTCCATGACGAGGGCGTCCGTCATGCTGATCTCGCGGATGTCGGCGACGTACAGGACGTCGAGGGCGCGCTTGCGCGCCTTGGTGCGGGCACTCACTGCTGTGGACGACCCGGACTAGCTGACGCGGCCGAGGTAGCTGCCGTCGCGGGTGTCGACCTTGACCTTGGTGCCGTTCTCGAGGAACAGCGGGACCTGGATCTCGTAGCCGGTCTCGACCGTCGCCGACTTGGTGCCGCCCGTGGAGCGGTCGCCCTGCAGACCCGGCTCGGTGTACGTGACCTCGAGGATGACCGACGCGGGCAGCTCGATGTAGAGCGGCGTGCCGTCGTGGAGGGCCATCTGCACGTTCTGGTTCTCGAGCATGAAGTTCTTCGCGTCGCCGACCACCGTCGCAGGGACGTTGATCTGGTCGTAGTCGCTGGTGTCCATGAACACGTAGCCGTCGGCCTCGGCGTAGAGGTAGGTGAACTCGCGACGGTCGACGTTGGCGAAGTCGATCTTCGTGCCGGCGTTGAACGTCTTGTCGACGACCTTGCCCGACATGACGTTCTTCATCTTCGTGCGGACGAACGCGCCACCCTTGCCCGGCTTGACGTGCTGGAACTCGATCACGTTCCAGAGCTGGCCGTCGAGGTTGAGGACGGCACCGTTCTTGATGTCGTTTGTAGTCGCCATGCGCGCGGGGTCCGTTCGGAGTCGGTGGGTGTCGGCCGGATGAGGCCATCGACGAGTGTAGCGGACCCGTCGAGCGCGGACTCGGAGCGGAACCCCGCCCGGGTCAGGACCCGATCTCCTGGTAGGCCGCGAAGAGGAGGCTCTGATCGGGGCCCTGGATGACCGTCGGCTTGCCGATCCCGTCGAGGACGATGAATCGGAGCATGCCCGCACGGGCCTTCTTGTCGCGCTGCATCGTCGCGAGGAGGGTGTTCCAGCGACCCAGCGGGTAGCTCACGGGCAGGGTCAGGGACTCGAGGATGCGGCGGTGACGGTCGACGGCGTCGTCGGACAGCCGGCCGGTCAATCGGGCGAGCTCGGCGGCGAAGACCATGCCGACCGAGACGGCGGCGCCGTGACGCCACTGGTAGCGCTCGGCGTGCTCGACCGCGTGCCCCAGCGTGTGACCGTAGTTCAGGATCTCGCGGAGACCCTGCTCGGTGAGATCCTCTCCGACGACCCGCGCCTTGAGGGCGATCGACAGCTCGACCACCCGCCGGAACTCCGGCGTCGACGGGTCGGTCGCGCGGTCGACGTCGGCCTCGACGATGTCGAGGATCTCGGGTTCGGCGATGAACCCCGCCTTCACGATCTCGGCGAAACCGGCGAGGATCTCGTTCTTCGACAGGGTGTCGAGCATGTCGAGGTCCGCCAGGACGGCGATCGGCGGGTGGAACGCGCCGACGAGGTTCTTCCCCTCCGCCGTGTTGATGCCCGTCTTGCCGCCGACGCTCGCGTCGACCATCCCCAGCACGCTCGTCGGCACCTGGACGAGAGCGACGCCGCGCAGCCAGGTCGCGGCGACGAAGCCGGCGAGATCGGTGATCGCGCCGCCGCCGAGCCCGAGGACGACGTCCGTCCGGGTGAAGTCCGCCTGGCCGAGCACCTGCCAGCAGAAGGCGGCCACCTCGACGCGCTTCGCGTCTTCCGCATCGGGCACCTCGGCGATGAGCGCCTCGTAGCCCGCCTCGACCAGCGTCTCGCGGACCTCGTTGGCCTTCCGACCGAGGGTCGGCGCGTGCACGATCAGCACCTTCTTCGCCTGCGGCGGGAGGAGCCGTGGCAGACCGGCCACGAGGCCCCGCCCGACGAGCACGTCGTACGGCGCGTCGCCGCCGACCCGGATGGTGGTGGTGGTGGTGGGCTGCGGATCGGTCACGGGTTTCCTCTTTCGGGGTCGAGCCAGGTCACGATGTCGTCGACGACCCTCGAGACCGGGCGGTGGGACGTGTCGACGACCACGGACGCGAGGTCGCGGTACAGGGGCTCGCGCTCGGCCGCGATGAGCCGCCAGGCGTCCATGCCGCCTCGGCTGAGCAGCGGACGGTGGCTGCCCGACAGGCGGGACTCGACGGCGGATTCGCTCACGGAGAGCATCACGACCGGGAGATCCGCCAGGGAGGCGCGGGTCGACAGGTCGAGGACGGCTCCCCCGCCGAGCGACACGACCCCGTCGGACGCCAGCAACTCGGAGACGACCTCGCGCTCCTTCGCTCTGAAGGCGGACTCGCCCTCGGCGTCGAAGATGTCGGCGATGGCACCGTGACGCTGCACGACGACCCGGTCGCTGTCGGCGAACCCGGCGCCGAGTCGGCGGGCGAGCTTCTTGCCGATGCTCGTCTTGCCAGCACCCATCGGGCCGATCAGCACGACAGGACGGCGCCTCACAGGCCGGCGGACTCGGGCTGCTCGGGGGCGGACCCGGTGCGGAGGTTCTCGGGGATGGCGTCGAGGTAGCCCCGGAGGTTGCGGGCGGTCTCGCCCAGCGAGTCGCCGCCGAACTTCTCGAGCACCGAGTTGGCGAGCACGAGCGCGACCATCGACTCGGCGACCACGCCTGCCGCGGGGACTGCGCAGACGTCGGAGCGCTGGTGGTGCGCCTTGGACTCCTCGCCGCTCGTCACGTCGATCGTGGCGAGAGCACGCGGCACGGTCGCGATGGGCTTCATGCCGGCGCGGACCCGGAGCACCGTTCCCGTGCTCATGCCGCCCTCGGTGCCGCCTGCACGGTCGGTGTCTCGCGAGATGACTCCGCCGGAGCGGTGCAGCTCGTCGTGCGCGACCGACCCGCGCCTCCTGGTGGTCTCGAAGCCGTCGCCCACCTCGACTCCCTTGATGGCCTGGATGCCCATCAGGGCGGCGGCGAGCTGGGAGTCGAGACGGCGGTCCCAGTGGACGTGCGAGCCGAGACCAGGAGGGACGCCGTAGGCGAGCACCTCGACGACGCCGCCGAGGGTGTCGCCGTCGCGCTTGGCGGACTCGACCTCGTCGACCATGGCCGCGCTCGTCGCCTCGTCGAAGCAGCGCAGGGGGTCGTCGTCGAGACGGTCGAGGTCGGACGGCAGCGGCAGCGGTGAGCCGTCGGGCACGCGGACCGGCCCGATCGAGAGGGTGTGGCTGACGAGTTCGATGCCGAGTTCGGACAGGAACGAGCGGGCGACGGCGCCGAGGGCCACTCGCGCGGCCGTCTCGCGGGCGCTGGCGCGCTCGAGGATCGGTCGGGCCTCGTCGAAGTCGTACTTCTGCATGCCGACGAGATCGGCGTGGCCTGGACGCGGCCGCGTCAGGGGCGCACTGCGCCCGCGCGACGCGTCGCCGATCTCGACCGGCTCGGGGTTCATCACCTCGACCCACTTGGGCCACTCGGTGTTGCCGACGCGCAACGCCACCGGGCCGCCCATCGTGAGGCCGTGACGGACGCCGCCGGAGATGTGCAGCTCGTCCTGTTCGAACTTCATGCGCGAGCCGCGGCCGTAGCCGAGACGTCGACGGGCCAGATCGGCCTTGATCGCGCTCGACGAGACGGGCACCCCCGCGGGGAGGCCCTCGAGGACGGCGATGAGCTCGGGGCCGTGAGATTCCCCTGCGGTCAACCAACGAAGCATGGGAGCAATCCTCCCACAGCACGAGAGCGCCCCCGGTCCGTCGACCGGGGGCGCTCCGAGACACGTCGTGCCGCTACTGGTACTCGGGGTGCTCGCGCATCCACGCCTGCCACTGCGCGACGGCGACCTCGTGCTCGGCGAACGTGGTCGAGAACGTCGTCTCGCCCGAGTCGAGGTTGACCGTGACGAAGTAGCGCCAAGGGCCGTCGGCGGGCTTGACCGCCGCGTCGAGGGCCAGATCGCCCGGGTTCGAGATCGGGCCGACCGGCAGCCCCTCGTGCACGTAGGTGTTGTAGAGGTTCGAGGCGTCGCCGCGCTCTTCGTCGGTGGTGGTGACGAGATGCGTGTTGCCGGTGCCGTAGGCGACCGTCGCGTCGGACTGCAGCAGCATGCCGTCGTCGAGGCGGTTGAGGAACACCCGCGAGACCTTGGGGTAGTCGGCGGCGAGCCCCGCCTCCCGCTGCACGATGGAGGCGAGTGTGATGACACGCTGGTAATCGGCGGGCTGAACGCCCAGAGCCGTCAATCGCGCCACCTGGGTGTCGACCATCAGCTGCAGGTAGCCGTGAGCGTCGAGCGCGGGATCCAGATCGTAGGTCGCGGGGAACAGATAACCCTCGAGCGAGGTCACACCGGCGGGCAGACCGAACGACGCCACGTCGCCGGCCGCTGCCGTCACCTGGTCGAGCGGGATCTCGGTCGCCTCGGACAGCAGGCTGTAGATGTCCACCGCCGCGGTGCCCTCGGGGATCACCAGGCGGTTGACGATCCGGTTGGCGTCGTCCTGGAGGGCGTCGATGGCGGCCTGCGCGCTCATCTCCTTCTGCAGCGAGTAGGTGCCGGGCTGGAAGGTCACCGTCGTATCGGCCAGCAGGATCGAGTAGGCGGCCTCGTAGCTCTTCGTGACCCCGCTGTCGGCGAGGGAGGCGGCGATGTCCGAGCCGACCTGGCCGTCCACGATCGCGAAGTCGACCTCCTCGCCGTTGCCGGCGCCCGTGTAGTCGGCGGGCGCGTCGTCGCCGGTGATGCGCGCGACGATCGGAGAGATGGCGTTCCAAGCCGCGAACACACCCGCCGTGCCGCCGGCGAGGACGATGACGAGGATCGAGACGAGGATGATCGTGCCGCGATGCCGACCGCGCTCTCGCGGCTCGGAGCCGCGACGATCCCGGGGCGTGCGCTCGCGGGGCGTCCGCTCGCGACGCGACTGTTCGGCGGGACGACGTGGCTCGGACGCCTGCGCCGACTCGATCGACTCGTCGGCTGCCGCGGACCCGCCGGCATCGCCCGCGGGTGAGGCCTCGGCGGCCGAGGCCTGGCGCTCCTGCTCGCGCTGCGCCCGCCGCGAGCCCGGAGCGGGCGGTGAGCTGGGCGTCGCCGGCCGATCGTGGTCGTCACCGGATGGGGAGCCGTCGGTCGGCCGCTCGGCCCCGTCTCGTCGGGGGGGATCGGCGGGAGTGGGCTGCGACGTGAAGATGTCGTCCCATCGGGGGTCGTCGGCCACGAGTCAACGTCCTTCGTCGGTGTCGGGTTCGGTCCCGGCGCCCTCATCGGAGCCGGGGGCGTCGACGAGCTGACCGGGCGGTCTCCCGCTCGATCGCTCGAGATCGAGCGCATGCTGGACGATGATAACAGCGGCGACTTGATCGATCACGGATCGTTGTGTGCGCCCCTTGCGCCCGGAGGAACGAAGTGCGCTCTGTGCACTGACGGTCGAGAGACGCTCGTCGACGAGACGGACCGGCAGATCGGACGCTGCGGCGAGGGCTCCGGCGAAGAGCCGAGCATCGGCGGTCGACGCGGTGTCGCGCCCGGCGAGCGACAACGGCAGTCCGACCACGATCTCCACCGCGTCGAGCTCCGCCGCGTGCTTCATGATCGCCTCGACGTCCGCCGTGCCCGAGGAGGCGCGGGGCACCGTCTCGACGGGCGTCGCGATCATCCCGTGCGGATCGGTCCGTGCGACGCCGATGCGGGCCTTGCCCACATCGACGCCCAGTCGGACTCCGTGACGCACGTCGGCCGCTCAGCCGCGGAGCGCGTCGACGATGCCCGACAGCGCCCGAGGGATCGCCGACACGTCGGAGCCGCCCCCCTGGGCGAGGTCGTCCTTGCCGCCGCCGCCTCCGCCGAGGACGGTCGCGGCGCCCTTGGCGAGCACGCCCGCCTTGGCTCCCGATCGGCGAGCCGGCTCGCTGGTGGCGACGATGACCGCGGGCTTGCCGGCCACATCGGCGGCGAGGGCCACGACGGAGCTCGACTGCGACCCGAGACGCTCTCGGACCGACGTCACGAGAGAGCGCAGTTCGTCGGTCGACCGGAGCGAGCCGACGGAGTCGGCCACGACCGTGAAGTCGCCGACGTCGGTCGCGGACTCCGCCAGGGCCGGGATCTTCGTCGCCAGCTGAGCGCGCTCGAACTCGGCGATGCGCTTCTCGGCCGACTTGAGACTGGAGACCAGGTCGCCGACGCGGTCGGCGAGCTGCTCCCGCGGCGCCCGGAGCGAGGAGGTGAGCTGGGACACGATGGCCCGCTCCGCGGCGAATTCACGGAACGCGTCGAGACCGACCAGCGACTCGACCCGGCGGTTCGTGGAGCCGACGGAGGTCTCGCTGACGAGGTTGATCAGACCCACCTGGGCGCTGGTGGCGACGTGGGTACCGGCGCAGAGCTCGCGCGACCAGGGCCCACCGATGTCGACCATGCGGACCGTCTCGCCGTACTTCTCGCCGAACAGCGCCATCGCTCCGAGCGATCGCGCCTCGTCGAGCGGGAGCTCGCGGGTGACGACCTGCAGGTCGTCGCGGATGGCGCCGTTCGCCACCTCCTCGATCTCGCTGCGCGTCGCCGGGCTCAGGGCCTGGTTCCAGTTGAAGTCGAGGCGCATGTAACCGGCCTTGTTGTACGAACCGGCCTGGTGCGCCTCCGGCCCGAGGACCTCGCGGAGCGCCGCGTGGATGAGGTGCGTGGCGGAGTGGGCCTGGGTGGCTCCTCGCCGGTAGACCGGGTCGACGACGCTGGTGGCCGCATCGCCGACGCCGACCTCGCCCGAGCGGACCTGCACGCGGTGGCTGATCAGACCCTTGACCGGCTTCTGCACGTCGAGCACCTCGAGGTCGAAGCCCGCACCCACGATCGTCCCGGCGTCGGCCTCCTGTCCACCGGACTCGGCGTAGAGGGAGGTCTCGGCGAGGATGACCTCGGCGATGTCGCCTGCGACGGCCCGGTCGACGGAGGCCCCGTCGACGATGAGCCCCAGCACGCGCGTCGGCGTGTCGAGCATGTCGTAGCCCGTGAAGACGGTCTCGCCGCCGGCCCGGAAGGCGCTGTAGACGCTGAGGTCGGCCAGAGCCACCTTGCGGGACTTCGCATCCGCCTTGGCCCGTGCCCGCTGCTCGGACATGAGCGAATCGAAGGCCGCACGGTCGACCGTCAGGCCGTTCTCCTCGGCGATCTCGAGGGTCAGGTCGATCGGGAACCCGAACGTGTCGTGCAGCAGGAACGCCGTGTCGCCGGCGAGGCGCGGGGTCTTCTCGGAGCTGGCCGCGCGGGTGTCGACGACCGCGTCGTCGAGGATCGCCGTACCGGCGGCGAGGGTGCGGAGGAAGGTCTCCTCTTCGGCGTAGGCGAGGCGCGAGATGCGGCCGAAGTCGCTTTCCACCTCGGGGTACGCCGACTTCATCGCGTCACGGGATTCGGGGAACAGCTGGGGGAAGGTCGCGCCCTCGACGCCCAGGAGCCGCATCGAGCGGACGGTGCGACGAAGAAGGCGGCGGAGGATGTAGCCCCGCCCCTCGTTCGACGGTCGGACTCCGTCGGACATCAGCATCAAGGAGCTGCGGACGTGGTCGGCGATGACCCTCATGCGGACGTCGTCCTCGTGCACGGCGCCGTAGCGACGGCCCGACAGCTCGGCGGCCTTGTCGAGCACCGGGCGGACCTGGTCGATCTCGTACATGTTGTCGACGCCCTGCTTGAGGAACGCGACCCGTTCGAGACCCATCCCGGTGTCGATGTTCTTGTTCGGCAGTTCGCGCACGATGTCGAAGTCGACCTTCGAGCGGACGTTCTCGATCTGGTACTGCATGAACACGAGGTTCCAGATCTCGACGTAACGGTCGTCGTCGGTGGCGGGACCGCCGTCGGCGCCGTAGGCCGGGCCGCGGTCGAAGAAGATCTCCGAGCAGGGGCCCGCCGGCCCGGGCTGACCCGTGTGCCAGTAGTTCGTGTCTTTGCCGAGGCGCTGGATCTTCTCGTCGGGCAGACCGGCGATCTTCTTCCAGAGGGCGATGGCCTCGTCGTCCTCCTCGTACACGGTGACCCACAGGTCGGCCGGGTCGAAGGCCAGTCCGCCGTCGGCCTCGCTCGAGGTGAGGAGCTCCCAGGCGTAGCCGATGGCGTCCTCCTTGAAGTAGTCGCCGAACGAGAAGTTGCCGTTCATCTGGAAGAACGTGCCGTGACGCGGCGTCTTGCCGACCTCTTCGATGTCGTTGGTGCGGATGCACTTCTGGACGCTCGTGGCCCGGGGGTACGGCGTCGGCACGAGACCCGTGAGATACGGGATGAAGGGGACCATGCCCGCCACGGTGAACAGCAGGCTCGGGTCGTCGCTGACGAGGGAGGCGGAGGGGACGACGGTGTGGCCCCGGTCTCCGAAGTAGTCGAGCCAACGGCGGCGGATCTCGGCGGTCTGCATGGTTCTCCGGTGTGGGGTGATCGGTGTGACGGGGGCGTCGAGGAGGCGCGGGTCGAGTGGGTGGATCAGCTCTCGCCGTCGGAGCGCAGCTCGGCGTCGCGGGCGCGGTAGCCGTCGACGAGTGCTGCGCGGAAATTCGTGAGGCTGCCGTCGAGCTCGCCGAACAGTCGGCTGCCGCGAGGCGTCTTGTTGTATAGATGCGCCAGAGTGAAGCCGGCGACGACGCCGATGGTCAGCAGGAACAGGCTCTTCACGGGGACTCCTCACGACGGTCGTGCGGACGACGCACGGGACGACACACGAGCTTACCCGTCGCGCAGGAGGAGACCGCCGACGACGAAGGGAGCGCGCCACGGTTCGTGGCGCGCTCCCTCAGGGTGCTGTCGTGACGGGTGTCAGCGGGCGGCGTAGTACTCGACGACCAGCTGGACCTCGCAGGTCACGGGGACCTCGACGCGCTTCGGGCGACGCACGAGGCGGGCCTGCAGCTTGTCGATCTCGACCTCGAGGTAACCCGGGACCTTGGGCAGGACGTCGACGTGACCGCCGGCGGCTGCGACCTGGAAGGGCTCCATCTTCTCGCTCTTCGGCGCGACGTGGATCATCTGACCCGGCTTGACGCGGAACGAGGGACGGTCGACGAGCTTGCCGTCGACGAGGATGTGACGGTGCACGACCATCTGGCGAGCCTGAGCCGTGGTGCGGGCGAAGCCCGAACGCACGATGAGCGCGTCGAGACGCGTCTCGAGCAGCTCGACCAGGTTCTCACCGGTCAGACCGGCGGACTTGCGGGCCTCGTTGAAGACGATCTTCAGCTGCGCCTCGCGGATGCCGTACTGGGCACGCAGACGCTGCTTCTCACGCAGACGGACGGCGTAGTCGCTGTCGGTCTTGCGCTTGGTGCGGCCGTGCTCACCGGGAGCGTAAGGACGCTTCTCGAGGTAGCGGGCGGCCTTCGGGGTCAGCGCGATGCCGAGGGCACGCGACAGACGGGTCTTGCTACGGGTACGTGACTTGGTCGACACGGTTCTTCTCTCTGATCGTGTGAAAGCTGACGGCCGAGGATGCTCGGGCGCAGGAAGCGCCGTTCCGACCAGGACCTCGTGAGAGGACACCGGGTCGGGTCGAGTACTCGACGAAACACGAGGGATGGTGCCACGGGAACCGATCGGCTAAAGACCAGGACCCTTGATCGAATGTCGTCACTGCAGCCGTGCGTGACAGACCGATACCAGGCAGCGATCAGCTTAACACGGGCGGGTCATTCTCCGCGAATGATGCGGCGCAGTTTCTCTAGGCGTGTCGTGACGGCGTTCTCGTTGCCGTGACCGGTCGGATCGTAGTAGACGGTGCCGACCAGCTCGTCGGGCAGGTACTGCTGCTTGACGACGCCGAGTTCGGAGTCGTGCGAGTACCGGTACCCCTTACCGTGCCCGAGTCGTCTGGCCCCCGGGTAGTGGGCGTCTCGGAGGTGCTTGGGCACACGCCCCGCCCGGCCGGCCCGGACGTCGGCTATGGCGGCGTCCAGGGCGCTGTACGACCGGTTCGACTTGGGCGCGGTGGCCAGGTAGACGACGGCCTCGGCCATCGGGATGCGGCCCTCGGGCATGCCGATCATCTGGACCGCCGTCGCCGCCGACACCGCCACGGTGAGGGCGTTCGGGTCGGCCATCCCGATGTCCTCACCCGCGGAGACGATGATGCGTCGGCAGATGAAGCGCGGATCCTCGCCGGCCTCGATCATGCGCGCCAGGTAATGCAGGGCGGCGTCCACGTCGGAGCCGCGGATCGACTTGATGAAGGCGCTGATCACGTCGTAGTGCTCGTCGCCGTTGCGGTCGTAGCGCAGCAGCGCACGGTCGACGGACTGGGCGACGGTGTCCGCCGTGATCACCGGTCGGGTGTCGTCGGGGTCGTCGTCGTAGTCGGCGTCGGGATCGAAGTCGGCCCCCGGGTCCGCACCGGCGGCCTCGGTCGCGCCGGGAGCCTCGAGACTCGAGGCGGCCGCCGACTGGGCGGACGCCTCGAGGGCCGTCAGCGCTCGTCGTGCGTCACCCGATGCGAGTCGGACGATCGTCGCGAGGGCCTCGTCGTCGAGGATGACGGTGTCCGCCAGACCGCGAGGGTCGTGCACGGCGCGTCGCACGAGATCGCCGAGGTCGTCGTCGCTCAGCTGCTCGAGGGTGAGGAGCAGCGATCGCGACAGCAGCGGTGTGATGACCGAGAACGAGGGGTTCTCCGTGGTCGCGGCGATGAGGATCACCCAGCCGTTCTCGACGCCGGGGAGGAGGGCGTCCTGCTGGGCCTTGGTGAACCGATGGATCTCGTCGAGGAACAGCACGGTCGTCGTGCCGTACAGGTCGCGATTGGTGAGGGCCTTCTCCATCACCTGGCGGACGTCCTTCACGCCGGCCGTCACCGCGGAGAGTTCGATGAACTGCCGACCGGAGGTGTGCGCGATGGCCTGGGCGAGAGTCGTCTTGCCCGTGCCGGGCGGCCCCCACAGGATGACCGAGACGGCGCCCTGCTCTCCGGTCGCGTCGGAGGCCAGCGTCACGAGGGGCGAGCCCGGCCGGAGCAGATGCCGTTGACCGGCGACCTCGTCGAGGCTGGTGGGACGCATGCGGACCGCGAGTGGGGTCGAGCTCTGCGGGAGCGGGCTCATGGGCACTCATGCTAGACCGGGCCGCCGACAGCGACGCCCGGCACGGCTCCGATACAGTGCGGGGCGACCATCGACACGGCATGGAGGACACGTGGCAGCGAACAAGGACGACCGCGAGAACCGCGAGAGGCTCCGGCGCTACACGGCTCGGAAGAGCATCCACGCCGGGCAGGTCGCCCGTCGCCGTCGGGACGACATCCGCGCATCCCTCATCGCCCTCGTCGTCGTCTCCGCCGCAGTCGTCTCGCAGTTGCTCTACACGACCTCGGGGCCCGGTGCCGTCGACGATCCGCCCGCCGCCACGGCGACTCCGACGCCGACCGCCACCTCGACCGGGGACGTGCCCAGCTCGGACATCGCGGAGGATCGCGTCTGGACCGGCGATCTCGTGCTGAACGACGACGTCCCGCTGGCGATCAGCCTCGACGGCGCACGGGCCCCGCAGGCGACGTCGGTGCTGGTCGACCTCATCCAGCAGGGCTTCTACGACGGCACCGCGTGTCACCGCCTGAGCGACGCCCCGTCGGCGGAGTTCCTCCAGTGCGGCTCGGCGAACGGCGACGGGACGGGTGACGCCGGTTTCACCTTCGGACCGCTCGAGAACGTCCCCGCCGACGGCGTCTACCCGGCGGGCACCATCGCCATGGCCCGGGGCGAGGACCCGAACTCGCAGTCGACCCAGTTCTTCATCACCTACGGCGAGACGACATTGGACGCCTCGACGGGCGGATACACGGTGGTCGGTTCCGTCACGGACGGTCTCGACGACCTCGTCTCCTCGATCGCCGCCGAGGGCGTCCGACCGGTCGCCGAGGGTCAGGAGTCGACGGACGGCTCCCCCGTCGTCGCGACCACGATCACGTCGGCGACCATCGAATAGACCACGGTCGTCGACGGTGCAATAGGCTGGAGTCCCATCATCGAGACCCGTCCTGGGCTCCGTGACGAGCACATCCAGCAAGGGACAACAGTGGCTACTGACGATCAGGCACCCTGGGGCCGCGTCGACGACGACGGCACCGTCTACGTCCGGGAGGCAGAAGGCGAACGCGCCGTCGGCCAGTACCCCGATGCGACCGCCGCCGAGGCGCTCGCCTACTACGAACGCAAGTACACCGAGTTGAACGGGCAGGTCACCCTGCTCGAGCAGCGGGTGGCCCGTGGCGCCTCGGCGTCCGACGTCGGCAAGACCGTCAAGCAGCTGAAGGCGCTCCTCGTCGAGCCGAGCGCCGTGGGCGACCTCGAGGCGCTCCGCACTCGCGTGACGGCTCTCGACAGTACGGTCGGCGAGCTCACTCAGAAGCAGAGCGCGGAGGCCCAGGAGGCTCTGGCCGAGGCGGTCGCCGTTCGCACCGCCCTGGTCGTCGAGGCCGAGACGCTCGCCGCACAGGACCCCGCCCGGGTGCAGTGGAAGCAGGTCACGGCGACGATCGACGAGATCTTCGCGAGATGGCAGAAGCACCAGCAGGACGGCCCGCGGATCCCCAAGGGCGAGGGCAACGACCTCTGGAAGCGCTTCCGCACGGCCCGGTCGACCATCGACCAGAACCGCAAGTCGTTCTACGCCGAGCTGGACGCGACGCACCGTGAGGCGCGACAGCGCAAGCAGGCTCTCGTCGAGGCCGCCGACGCGCTGGCCGGCAAGGGCGCCGACGGCATCCCCGAGTACCGTCACCTGCTCGACGACTGGAAGCGCGCCGGTCGCGCGGGCAAGAAGTACGACGATGCGCTCTGGGCTCGCTTCAAGCGGGCCGGCGACGTCCTGTACGCCGCGAAGGGCGAGGTCGTCGCTCAAGACAACGTCGAGTACGAGGGCAATCTCGCGGCGAAGCTCGCGCTCCTCGACGAGGCCGAGAAGATCCTCACGGTCACCGAGCGGGTCGCCGCCCGCGAGGCGCTCACCTCGATCCAGCTCCGCTGGGACGAGATCGGCCGGGTTCCGCGCGAGCAGGTCCGTGTCGTCGAAGACCGACTCCGCAAGGTCGAATCGCATGTCCGCACCCTCGACGAGGAGTTCTGGCAGAAGAACAACCCCGAGCGCAAGGCGCGGTCCGAGGGTCTGGCGAGCCAGCTCCAGGACGCGATCTCGAAGCTCGAGGAGGAGCTCGCCACGGCCGAGGCCAGCGGGGACTCGCGCAAGGTGAAAGACGCGCGCGAGGCTCTCGACGCGCGCAAGGTCTGGCTCGACGCCCTCGGCTCCTGACCTCTCCACCACCGCCCGCACCGCCCGGCTTTCTCTCCACAAGGAGGGGCCGGGCGGTTCGTCGTGCGGGCGATGGTCGGGCAGGCTGGCAGCATGCCACCACCCCTTCCCCGCCTCCTGACGACGGCTCAGCTGCCCGAGGTCGAACTGCGCGCTGCCGCCCTGGACGGCGAGTTGTACGCCGTCGGGGACGGCTGGGCCGAGATCGCGACCGTCGACGCTCCCTGGATCCGCGCCTCCTCGGTCGTCGGGCTGTTCGGACGGCAGGTGATCGCCGCTGGGGAGACCGCCGCATGGATCTGGATGGCTGCGGTGTCCCCACCGTGGAGGCATGACGGCATCGTGCCCCCGGATGCTCGGCACCGCGACACGAGCGGACGCGTCTCGATCCGTGAGATGACCATCGATCGAGACGAGATCGCCGAGGTCGCGGGATTGCGCGTCACCGCACCGGCGCGCACGGCACTCGACCTCGCCCGAGCCTCCGTCTGGACGCCGTCCGACGAGAGACGCGTCGGCGACCTCTGCCGGCTGTACGGGGTCACGTGGGTGCAGGTCGCGCGTCTCATCGATCGACGCGCACGACTCCCCCACCGGCAGCGCGCCGAGGCCCGGCTGCGGTCCCTCCTCGACCCGCTCGGGGCCTGATCGGTCAGCCGGCGCTGACCCGATACACGTCGTAGACGGCGTCGATGCGGCGCACGGCGTTCAGCACCCGGTCGAGGTGGGTCGTGTCACCCATCTCGAAGACGAAGCGGCTGAGGGCGAGGCGCTCGTCGGATGTCGAGACGCTCGCCGACAGGATGTTCACGTGGTGCTCGCTGAGCACCCGGGTGACGTCGCTGAGGAGGCCGCTCCGATCGAGGGCCTCGATCTGGATCTGGACGAGGAACACGCTCTTCGACGACGGCGCCCACTCGACCTCGATCATCCGCTCGGGTTCGTTCATCAGACTCTGGACGTTGTGGCACGTCGCCTGATGCACGCTGACGCCCTGCCCACGTGTCACGAAACCGACGATCTGGTCTCCCGGCACCGGCGTGCAGCATTTGGCGAGCTTGACGAGGATGTCAGGAGCGCCCCGGACGAGCACCCCCGAGTCGCTGTTGCGGAGGGGACGCGTGGCGCCCTTGCTCGGGAACTCGAACTCGCCCTCCTCGACCTCGGTCTGCTGCTGGACGGCCGACAGGATCTTCTCGATGACGGACTGGGTCGACAGGTGACCCTCGCCGACGGCCGCGTAGAGACTCGACACGTCGTCGTAGCGGAGCAGAGCGGCGACCTCGGCGATGCTGTCCTGGTTCATCAGCTTCTGCAGCGGCAGGTTCTGCTTGCGCATGGCCCGGGCGATGGCGTCCTTGCCCTGCTCGATCGCCTCGTCGCGGCGTTCTTTGGTGAACCACTGCCGGATCTTGTTGCGGGCGCGGGGGCTCTTGACGAACATGAGCCAGTCCTGGCTCGGCCCCGAGTCGGGGTTCTTCGAGGTGAACACCTCGACGACGTCACCGCTGGACAGCGCGCTCTCGAGGGGGACGAGCCGTCCGTTGACCTTCGCTCCCATCGTGCGGTGACCGACCTCGGTGTGCACGGCGTAGGCGAAGTCGACCGGCGTCGCGCCGGACGGCAGACCGATGACCTTGCCCTGGGGCGTGAAGACGTAGACCTCCTTCGCACCGATCTCGAAGCGGAGGCTGTCGAGGAACTCCCCCGGGTCGGCCGTCTCGGCCTGCCAGTCGGAGATGTGCGCGAGCCAGGCCATGTCGGTGTCGGTCCGGGTGCCGGTGGCGGACTCGTCGCGCCCGCCGTTCATCCGCTGCTTGTACTTCCAGTGGGCGGCGACGCCGAACTCGGCGCGCTGATGCATCTCGTGCGTGCGGATCTGGATCTCGACCGGACGCCCCTTGGGGCCGATGACGGTGGTGTGCAGCGACTGGTAGAGATTGAACTTTGGTGTCGCGATGTAGTCCTTGAAACGACCGGGGATCGGGTTCCATCTGGCGTGGATGGACCCCAGCACGGCGTAGCAGTCACGCAGCGAGTTGACCAGCACTCGGATGCCGACGAGGTCGTAGATCTCGTCGAACTCGCGGCCTCTCACGATCATCTTCTGGTAGATCGAGTAGTACTGCTTCGGACGCCCGACCACGTCGCCGCGGATCTTCGTCGACTTCAGATCGGATTTGACGGCGTTGATGACGTTCTGGACGAACTGCTCACGCTGGGGTGTGCGCTGCTTCACGAGGTTGTCGATCTCGACATAGAGCTTGGGGTGGAGCACGGCGAACGAGAGGTCTTCCAGCTCCCACTTGATGGTCTGGATCCCGAGGCGATGGGCCAGCGGCGCGTAGATCTCGAGCGTCTCGGTGGCCTTGCGCGTCGCGGAGGCGCTCTCGACGAAGCCCCAGGTACGGGCGTTGTGCAGACGGTCGGCGAGCTTGATCACCAGCACGCGGATGTCCTTCGACATCGCCACGACCATCTTGCGGACCGTCTCGGCCTGCGCGCTGTCGCCGTACTTCAGCTTGTCGAGCTTCGTGACGCCGTCGACGAGCATCGTGATCTCGTCACCGAAGTCGTTCTGGAGCATCGCCAGCGTGTAATCGGTGTCTTCGACGGTGTCGTGGAGCAGGGCTGCCGCGATGGTCTTCGAGCCGATGCCGAGATCGGCGAGGATCTGCGCCACCGCGACGGGGTGGGTGATGTACGGCTCGCCGCTCTTGCGCAGCTGGCCGCGGTGGGCCTTCTCTGCCACCGAGTAGGCCCGCTCGATGATGACCAGGTCGGCCTTGGGGTGGTGCATCCGCACCGTCTTGACGAGGCGGTCGACGGCGCCCGCGGGCTGACTGCGCGAGAAGAGACGCGGGAGGAGGGTACGGAGCGACGCCGTGCCTCCGGCGGGCTCGGACGAGGGCGCACTCTGACTGGTGGTGATCTCGGTCACGGACGACCCTCGCTCTCGTGGTCACGGACGCCGATGCGGACGGCCCGCGATGTGCAAGGGGTCCGACAGGGCAACGCTACTCGCTCTGGTTCAGTCGACCGACGCCGGGGCGCCGTTCTCGGAGGTGAGGTCTCCGTCGGCATCTCGCCACGCGAGCATTCCGCCCTCGACGTTGACCGCGTCGATGCCGGCACGCCGCAGTGCCGCCGTCGCCCGGAGTGAGCGCATGCCCGCGTGGCAGACCACGAGCACCTGCTGATCGGCGGGTACGTCGTCGAGACGATCGCCGAGTTCGGAGAGCGGGACGAGCCGCGCCTCGGGGGCGTGCCCGGCGTCCCATTCGGACTGCTCGCGGACGTCGATCAAGGGCGTGCCCGCTCGTGCTCGCTCGATGGCCTCGGCGGCACTGACCCCGGGGAGGTCGTCGACGGGGCTCACGGTGCCTCCACCAGGGTCGCGTCGGAGGCTTCGACCTTGCGGGCGTCTCGCTTGGCGATCTCCGGCTCGCGGATCCGCAGGGTGGCGTACAGAGGCGACGCGATGAAGATCGTCGAGTACGTGCCCACCAGGATGCCGATGAACAGGGCCAACGAGATGTCGCGCAGCGTGCCGGCACCGAGGACGAATGCACCGATGAACAGGATCGCCGCGACCGGGAGAAGGGCCACGACCGAGGTGTTGATCGACCGGACGAGCGTCTGGTTGACGGCCAGGTTGATCGACTGACCGAACGTGCGCCGCGAACCCTCGCCGTCTTCGGAGGTGTTCTCCCGGATCTTGTCGAACACCACGACGGTGTCGTACAGCGAGTAGCCCAGGATGGTCAGGAAGCCGATGACGGCGGCCGGAGTGACCTCGAAGCCGACGATGCCGTAGATGCCCGCGGTCAGCACGAGGTCGTGCAGCAGGGCGGTCATCGCGGCGAGGGACATCTTCCAGGTGCGGAAGTAGAGCGTCATGCCGATGGCGGCGAGGATCAGGAAGATCACCAGGCCCTTGATCGCCTGCCCCGTGATGTCCGCGCCCCACGACGCGCCGATGAACGACGAGGTCACGCGGTCGTCGGGGACGTCGTACGCCGTCGCCAGCGCCGCGGCGAGGTCGTTGGTCTGGGCCGCCTCGAGCTGGGAGGTCTGGACACGGATCGTGTCGGTGCCGACCTGCGTCACCCGGGGGTTGGAGTTCGGGACGACCTCGTCGACCGTCTCGGCGGCGATGTCCTGATCGAGTTCGGCGGGCTGGGCGATCTGGAACTCGGAGCCGCCGGTGAACTCGATGCCGAAGTGGAATCCGCCGCGGAGGAACGGGACGGTGACGGAGATGAGGATCATCAGCGCGGCGATCCAGTACCAGGTCTTGCGTCGACCGACGATGTCGAACGATCGCGAGCCGGTGTAGAGGTCGTTACCGAACTTCGAGAAGCTGGCCATCAGGAGTTGGTCCCTTCGTCGCCGGACGCGTTGTCGCCCGGACGGGTGTTCTTCTCGGCGGCTTTCCGCTCGGCGATGGTCTGGCGGATGACGGCCTCACGACCGCCCGCCTTCTTCCGACCACGGGCCACGACGGGTTCGCGGAACTGCGCCCTGCCCCGGTAGACGGCACCCAGCGCTCTCGGGTTGAGGCCGCTGAACGAGTGCCCCTCGCCGAAGAACCGCGTGCGGGCGATGAGCTGCAGCATCGGATGCGTGAAGAGCGACACCACGATCAGGTCGATCACCGTCGTGATGCCGAGAGTCAGGGCGAAGCCCTTGACGTTGCCGACGGCGAGGATGAAGAGGGTGATGGCCGCGAGGAAGTTGACCGTGTCGGAGGCGATGATCGTGCGGATCGCGCGCTTCCAGCCGGACTCGACGGCGTTCTCGAGGATCCGCCCGTCGCGCAGCTCGTCTCGGATCCGCTCGAAGTAGACGATGAAGGAGTCCGCGGTGATGCCGATGGCGACGATCAGCCCCGTCACCCCCGCGAGCGACAGGCGGTACCCCTCGCGCCACGACAGGATCGCGATCACGAGGTAGGTGAGCACGGCGGCGATGATCAGCGACAGCACGGTCACGAACGCCAGCGCCCGGTACTGGATCAGCGAGTAGATCACCACGAGGATGAGGCCGATCAGACCGGCGATGAGCCCGCTGACCAGCTGGGTCTGCCCCAGCGTCGCGGTGATCGTCTCGTTGCTCTGGACGGAGAAGCTGAGCGGCAGAGCGCCGAACTTCAGCTGGTCTGCGAGTGCCTTCGAGCTGTCTTGCGTGAACTGGCCGGTGATCTGCGCGCGACCGTCGGTGATGGCGGCGTTGGCGGACGGAGCCGTGATCACCTGGTTGTCGAGGGTGACCGCGAACTGGTTCTGCGGGGCCTGGAGGGTGACGAGTCGCGACGTGACGTCGGCGAACTGGTCGGTGCCCTGACCGTCGAACTCGAGGTTGACGGCCCAGGTGTTGGTCGAGTTGCCCTGCGCGTCGGTGGCCAGCCCGTTCGTGGCGTCGCTGATGTCGCTGCCCGCCACCTCGACGGGGCCGAGGATGTACTTGGCCGTGCCGTCGGTCGAGCAGGTCACGAGGGGCTCGTCGTCGGGCGCCGTCGCGAGGTCGTTGTCGGCCGCGCAGTTGTAGTTCTCGTAGACGTCTGCGAGCTGGGGTGTGATCCACGCGAGGTCGGAGCCGTTGGTCGGCGACGCCGTCGGTGTGCTCTCGAGGTCGGGGTTCGGCGTGTAGGGCGCGGTGGTCGAGCCGGCGCTCGGACTGGCGCTCGCGCCGTCGGCCTCGCCGCCCACCTCGGCGCTGGACGCCGCCCCGGTGAACAGGACCGGGCGGAAGGACAGCTTGGCCGAGGCCTCGATGCGCTCGAGAGTCGCGTTGTCGGGTCGACCGGGGATCGAGACGACGATGTTCTGGCTGCCCTGCTTGGTGATCTCCGACTCGGAGACGCCCGCGGAGTCGATGCGCTGACGGATGATCGTCACCGCCTGGTCGAGCTGCTGACTCGACACCGTCTCGCCGTTCTGCAGCTGGGCGGCCAGCGTGATCTGCGTGCCACCCTGCAGATCGAGCGCCAGCTCGGGGACCCAGCTCGCGCCGTTCCACCAGCCGTCTCGACCGGAGTCGTTCAGCACGGTCGCCGTGCCGTTCAGGGCCGTCAACCCGGCGATGATGACCAGGAGCCAGGTCAGCGAGCGGATGGCTTTCTTCACCGGCGTCGAACGTGCCACGGAGGAACTCAGCTTTCTCATGGGAACGCGCGCCCGGTCGGAGCGCGCGCGTGTCGGGCCCGGTCGTCAGGACACGACCGGGCGGACGGATCAGGCAGTGGGCTTGTCGGAGTCTTTCGACGGGGTCGTGTCGATGCGCGGCTCGTCGGCACGCTCGCCGTATGCGGGCGACTCGTCGAGGGAGCCCGTGGAGGTCGAGTCGATCACGGGGCGGTCGAGGGCGTCGTCGCCGTCGGTCTCGCTGCTCGTCTCGACGACGACGGGCTCGACGACGCGGCCCAGGGTCTGACGGTGCACCTTGACGATCGTGCCGGGTGCGACCTCGACCTCGGCGACGTTGGTCTCGTCGTCGATCGAGACGACCGTGCCGTAGAGCCCGAACGTGAGCATGACCTCGACGCCGGGGACCATCTTGCGCTGGAGGTCGGCCTGCTGGTTGTCCCGCTTCTTCTTGTTGCGGAACATGAAGAAGACGAGGACCACCAGGAGGAGGACCATGATCAGGGTTGTGGCGTCCATGCGGAACTGCCTTTCGAAGCTCGTGGGGTGTGGGCGTCGGCGACCCGGTTAGCTCTGTGCGCCGACCGACCTGGTGGAATTATAGATCATCGGCGAAGAGGCCCCCTGAGTCGCGGGCGAGGCCGAAGTGCCGCCAGGCCTCCGGCGTCGCGATCCGGCCCCTCGGGGTCCGCGTGACGAGACCCGCCCGGACGAGGAACGGCTCGACCACCGACTCGATGGTGTCGGCCTCCTCGCCGACGGAGACCGCGAGGGTGTTCAGCCCGACGGGACCTCCGCCGAAGCGCTTCAGGATCGTCGACAGCACCTCGCGGTCGAGTCGGTCGAGACCCAGGTCGTCGACGTCGTAGAGAGCCAGAGCCTCGCGCACCGTCGCGAGGTCGGCGGGTCGCTCGTGCACGAGCGCGTAGTCGCGGACCCGTCGGAGGAGGCGGTTGGCGATTCGAGGGGTGCCTCGGCAGCGGCCGGCGATCTCGGCCAGAGCCCGGGCGTCGACGTCGACGCCGAGCAGCGACGCGGCCCGGCGCAGCACCTCGGTGAGCTCGGCCTCGTCGTAGAACTCGAGATGGGCCGTGAAACCGAAGCGGTCGCGGAGGGGATTCGGGAGCATGCCGCTCCGGGTGGTCGCCCCGACGAGGGTGAACGGCGACAGCTCGAGGGGGATGCTCGTGGCCCCTGCTCCCTTGCCGACCATGATGTCGATCCGGTAATCCTCCATGGCGAGGTAGAGCATCTCCTCCGCCGAACGGGCCATGCGATGGATCTCGTCGATGAAGAGCACCTCGCCCGGGACGAGCGCCGACAGGATGGCGGCGAGGTCTCCGGCGTGCTGGATGGCCGGACCGGACGACATGCGGAGCGGTCGGGAGCTCTCGTGGGCGACGATCATCGCGAGCGTCGTCTTGCCGAGACCGGGCGGGCCGGCCAGGAGGATGTGGTCCGGAGACCGGTTCTGCATCTCGGCCGCTCGGAGGAGCAGCTGCAGCTGTCCTCTGACCTTCGTCTGGCCGACGAACTCGGCGAGAGACGACGGGCGGAGGGCCCCCTCGAAGGCGAGCTCCGTCTCGGACTCGATGGTCGGTCGGGTGACGTCGTCGTCGCTCATGCGCGCGACGCCGGGGACTTCTGCGGACCCAGTCGACCGAGCGCCGCACGCAGCAGCTGCGGCACGGCGAGCCCGGAGTCCTGACCGGTCTCGGTCACGACGGCGTCGATGGCCGCCTGAGCCTCGCGCTCGGCCCAGCCGAGACCGACGAGGGCCACGAGCACATCGGACGCCGTGGTCGAGGCCGCGGTGACGCTCGGGGCGGACGGCGCGACGTCGAGCTTGCCTGCCAGCGAGAGCACGATGAGCTTCGCGGTCTTGGGGCCGATGCCGGAGACCCGACGGAACGCGGCGTCGTCCTCGTCGAGGACGGCCTGCGCGATCTGGTTCGGGGTGAGGGTCGCGAGGACACCCTGGGCGGACTTGGGGCCGACGCCCGTCACGCCACGCAGGAGGTCGAACACCTCGAGCTCTTCCAGCTCGAGGAATCCGAACAGCGAGAGATCGTCTTCTCGGACGATGAGCGTGGTGAAGAGGCGCGCCGTGTCGCCGGGGTGGACGGTCAGAGCGACCTGAGGGGTGACACCCACCCGGAGGCCCACTCCCCCGACCTCGACGACGACGGACGCCCCGGAAGCAGACAGGACGGTGCCGCGGACACTCGAGATCATGCGCCCAGCCTAGGAGTTCGCAGGGTCTTCTCGGCGTCCCGCCACGCCCGTTGCGCGGGAGTGAGCGTGCTGGCGCCGGCGGGCGCGGTCGCAGTGCCGCCCGCCCCGCCGCCCAAACCGTCGCGACGCCAGGCATGGCAGATGGCCAGAGCCAGGGCGTCGGCTGCATCGGCGGGCTTCGGCGCCTCGGTCAACCCCAGGAGGCGCGCGACCATCGCCCCCACCTGGGCCTTGTCGGCCGAACCGTAGCCCGTCACCGCAGCCTTCACCTCGGAAGGGGTGTGGAGCGCGACCGGGATCGAGCGCTCGGCGGCAGCCCGGAGAGCCAGGCCGCTGACCTGAGCGGTGCCCATCACCGTGCGCAGGTTGTTCTGCGCGAAGACGCGCTCGATCGCCATCGCGTCGGGCCGGTGCTCGTCGACGAGCGCTTCGATGCCCCGGCCGATGGTCAGCAGTCGCTGCTCGAGGGGAGAGTCGGCAGCCGATCGGATGACGTGCACCGCCACCAGGGAAGGCCGCCGGGTCGCCGACACCTCGATCACACCCACGCCGCACCGGGTGAGCCCCGGGTCGATGCCGAGCACCCGGAGCGTCACCGGGGGCTGCTACTCGTCGTCGTCGTCGAGCGCCGACTGGACGTCGGCGGGGACATCGTGGTTCGCGTAGACGTTCTGGACGTCGTCGTCGTCGTCGAGGGCGTCGATGAGCCGGAAGACCTTGCGTGCCGTCTCGAGGTCGACCTCGATCTTGAGACCGGGGACGAACTCGATGTCGGCCGAGTCGTAGTCGATGCCGGCCTCTTGCAATGCGGAGCGGGCCGGCACGAGATCGGAGGCCTCCGTGACGATCTCGAAGCCCTCGCCGCGGTCCGTGACCTCTTCGGCGCCGGCGTCGAGGACCGCCGTCAGCACGTCGTCCTCGGTGAGGTCGCCGTTCTTCATGACCGCGATGACGCCCTTGCGGCTGAAGTTGTAGGCGACGCTGCCCGGGTCGGCCATCGTCCCGCCGTTGCGGGACATCACGGTCCGCACGTTCGCCGCCGCGCGGTTCTTGTTGTCGGTGAGGCATTCGATCAGGAGGGCGACGCCGTTCGGGCCGTAGCCCTCGTACATGATCGTCTGGTAGTCGACGCTCTCACCGCTGAGACCGGCACCGCGCTTGATCGCCCTGTCGATGTTGTCGTTCGGGACGGAGGTCTTCTTCGCCTTCTGAACGGCGTCGACCAGCGTCGGGTTGCCCGACATGTCGGCCCCGCCCTGCTTGGCTGCGACCTCGATGTTCTTGATGAGCTTGGCGAACGACTTGGCACGGCGGCTGTCGATGACGGCCTTCTTGTGCTTGGTCGTTGCCCACTTGGAATGCCCGGACACGGTGCTCCTTCAACTGCTGGCGGAAATCGGGACGAGTCTACCGCGATGCCCGGGCACGGGCCTTGTCGAGGAAGTACGCGTGGAACCGGTAGTCGTCGGTCACCTCGGGGTGGAACGAGGTGCCGAGCAGGTTGCCCTGCTCGACGGCGACGACACGGCCGTCGTCGAGGACGCCGATCGCCGTGGCCAGCGGCCCGACCTCGGTCACCACCGGGGCCCGGATGAAGACGGCGTGCACGGGCGGCGCCCCGATGACGGGGACAACGACATCGGTCTCGAAGGAGTCGGTCTGACTTCCGAACGCGTTGCGCCGGACGGCGACGTCGAGACCGCCGAGGCTCTTCTGCCCGGCGATGCCGTCCACGATGCGGTCGGAGAGCATGATGAGCCCGGCGCAGGTGCCGTACACCGGCAGGCCGTCATCGATCGCGGCGCGGAGAGGGCCGGCGAGATCGAACAGGCGGGTCAGTTTATCCATCACGCCCGACTCGCCCCCGGGAATCACGAGACCGTCGACGGATGCCAGCTCGGATGCCCGGCGAACCGGCACCGCTTCTGCGCCGAGTGACGTCAGGACGCCGATGTGCTCACGGAAATCGCCCTGGAGCGCCAGGACACCGACGCGAGGTGACCGCCGACCCACCTGCGTGCTGTTACCAGCCACGCTCGGCGAGACGGTGGGGCGCCGGCAGGTCGGGCACGTTGATGCCGACCATGGCCTCGCCCAGACCGCGCGACGCGTCGGCCACGACCTGCGGGTCGTCGAAGAAGGTGGTCGCCTTGACGATGGCCCGGGCACGCTCGGCCGGGTTGCCCGACTTGAAGATGCCGGAGCCCACGAAGACGCCGTCGGCGCCGAGCTGCATCATCAGCGCGGCGTCGGCGGGCGTCGCGACCCCGCCCGCGGTGAAGAGAACGACCGGCAGCTTGCCCGTCTCGGCGATCTCCTTGACGAGCTCGTAGGGGGCCTGGAGCTCTTTCGCGGCGACGTAGAGCTCGTCGGTCTTGAGGCCCTGCAGCTGCGCGATCTCCTTCGAGATGGTGCGGATGTGCTTGGTGGCCTCGGAGACGTCGCCCGTGCCGGCCTCGCCCTTGGAGCGGATCATGGCCGCACCCTCGGTGATGCGGCGGAGCGCCTCGCCGAGATTGGTCGCTCCGCACACGAACGGCACGGTGAAGTTCCACTTGTCGATGTGGTTGACGTAGTCGGCGGGGCTCAGCACCTCGGACTCGTCGATGTAGTCGACGCCGAGGGTCTGCAGGATCTGCGCCTCGACGAAGTGGCCGATGCGGGCCTTGGCCATGACGGGGATCGAGACGGCTGCGACGATCTCGTCGATCATGTCGGGGTCGCTCATCCGCGCCACGCCGCCCTGCGAGCGGATGTCGGCGGGGACGCGCTCGAGGGCCATGACGGCGACGGCCCCCGCGTCTTCGGCGATCTTGGCCTGCTCGACGTTGACGACGTCCATGATGACGCCGCCCTTGAGCATCTCGGCGAGACCGCGCTTGACGCGGTCCGAACCGGTTGTGGCGGACGAGGTGGAGGCGGGGGTCGTGTCGCTCATGATGCCTTCCATTCTAGGGCTGTTCAGGACTGTCGGGTCGTCGACGGGTCCGACGCCCGATCGGTCGCGGGCCATGCCTCGGCGACGGCGGCGCGGACGTCGCCCAGAAGTCGGGTGACAGCCTTGGTCTCGGCGATGATCGGGAAGAAGTTCGAGTCGCCGCCGTACCGCGGCACGATGTGCTGGTGGAGGTGCTCGGCGATGCCCGCTCCCCCGACCTGGCCCTGGTTCATCCCGATGTTGAACCCCTGGGCACGCGATACGACGGTGAGCACCCGCATCGCGATCTGCGTGAGGGCGGCGATCTCGGTCACCTCGTCGACGGTCGCCAGGTCGTAGGTCGCGACGTGGCGATACGGGCACACCAGGAGGTGCCCCGGGTTGTAGGGGAAGAGGTTGAGCACGACGTACGCGTGCTCACCCCGCGCGACGATGAGCGCGTCGTCGTCGGACTTCGACGGCGCCTCGCAGAACGGGCAGTCGTCGTCGTGCGCGCCCTGCCCCTGCCCGACGTAGACCGCACGGTGCGGGGTCCACAGACGTTGGAAGGCGTCGGGAACGGCGGCGAAGTCGCCCGAGGCCTCGGTGGCCGCGGGATCGGACACGGTCAGACCTGGGCCTTGGTCTGGATCGCCGTGAGGATCTTCGCGATCGCGTCGTCGATCGGGACGCCGTTCTCCTGCGTTCCGTCGCGGTAACGGAAGCTCACGGCGCCCGCGGCGCGGTCCTCTTCTCCGGCGATCAGCTGGTACGGCACCTTGGACTTCGTGTGCGTGCGGATCTTCTTCGGGAACCGGTCGTCGCCGTGGTCGACCCGGGCGCGGACGCCCTCGGCTCGGAGACGCGCGACCACGCCGTCGAGGTACTCGCCGTACTCGTCGGCCACGGGCACGGCGACGACCTGCTCGGGCGAGAGCCAGACGGGGAACGCACCGGCGTAGTGCTCGGTCAGCACACCGAAGAAGCGCTCGATCGTGCCGAAGAGGGCGCGGTGGATCATGACCGGGCGCTGGCGCGTGCCGTCCGCCGCCGCGTACTCGAGGTCGAAGCGCTCGGGCAGGTTGAAGTCGAGCTGGACGGTCGACATCTGCCAGGTGCGCCCGATGGCGTCGCGCGCCTGGACGGAGATCTTGGGCCCGTAGAACGCGGCCCCGCCGGGGTCGGGCACGAGGTCGAGACCGGACTCCTCCGCGACCTCGCGGAGGGTCGCCGTCGCGGTCTCCCAGATGTCGTCGTCGCCGACGTACTTCTCCGGGTCTTTGGTCGAGAGCTCGAGGTAGAAGTCGGTCAGGCCGTAGTCGCGGAGCAGCGAGAGCACGAAGTTCAGCGTGCCGGTCAGCTCGTCTTTCATCTTGTCGCGGGTCGTGAAGATGTGCGCGTCGTCCTGGGTCATGCCCCGGACCCTGGTCAGCCCGTGGATGACGCCGGACTTCTCGTTGCGGTACACCGTGCCGAACTCGAACAGGCGGAGCGGCAGATCGCGGTACGACCGGGGCTGCGACCGGTAGGCGAGGATGTGCATCGGGCAGTTCATGGGCTTGAGGTAGTAGTCGGCGCCCTGACGGGTGATCTCGCCCTCGTCGTTCCGGGCCTCGTCGAGCTTCATGGCCGGGAACATGCCGTCCTTGTACCAGCCGAGGTGACCCGAGGTCTCGAACAGGCTCGCCTTGGTGATGTGCGGCGTGTACACGAAGTCGTAGCCGGCCGCCTCGTGACGCCGCCGGGAGTAGTCCTCCATCTCGCGACGGATGATGCCGCCCTTGGGGTGGAAGATCGCGAGACCGGAGCCGATCTCGTCGGGGAAGGAGAACAGATCGAGCTCGACGCCGAGCTTGCGGTGGTCGCGCTTCGCGGCCTCCTCGAGTCGCGACTGGTAGGCGCGCAGCTCGTCTTTGGTGGGCCAGGCGGTGCCGTAGATGCGCTGCAGCTGCGGGTTCTTCTCGGAGCCCCGCCAGTAGGCCGCCGCCACCCGCATCAGCTTCGTGGCATTGCCGAGGAGGCGCGTGCTCGGCAGGTGGGGACCACGGCAGAGGTCGTACCAGATCACGTCGCCGGTCTTGGGGTCGACGTTGTCGTAGACGGTGAGCTCGGCGCCACCGACCTCGACGGACTCGCCGTCGTCGCCGATCTCGTCGCTCGACCCGCCCTTGAGGCCGATCAGCTCGAGCTTGTACGGCTCGGCCGCCAGCAGCTCGCGGGCCTCGGCGTCGGTGACGACCCGGCGACGGAAGCGCTGGCCCTGCTTGATGATGCGCTCCATCCCCTTCTCGATCGCCTTGAGGTCGTCGGGGGTGAAGGGCTCGGCCACGTCGAAGTCGTAGTAGAAGCCGTCGGTGACGGGCGGCCCGATGCCGAGCTTGGCCGCGGGGTTGATCGCCTGGACGGCCTGCGCCATGACGTGCGCGGCCGAGTGCCGGAGGATGGCGAGACCGTCGGGCGACCCGATCAGGACCGGCTCGGCGACGTCGCCCGCGTCGAGCTCGGTCGCCAGATCGCGCAGCTCGCCGCCGACCCGCAGCGCCACCACCGACCGGTCCGTGAAGATCTCGAACCCCGTCGTCGTCTCGGACACCTCGACGGGCTGCAGGTCGGTCGAGGCGGGGGCGGCGGGGACGGTCTGATCTGTCACGGTCGTGAGGTTCCTTACGTGGGAGGGACCACGCCAGTTTAGACGGGCGCGGAGCCGGGATCGATCGTGCCCCGCGCCTCCTCGGCCCTCCCGGTCGGGACGACCGCGAGCTCGGTCGCGCACGCCTCGGCGGCCACCCAGGCGAGCATCCCGCATTTGACGCGCATGACGAACTTCGAGACGCCGTGGAACGCGACCGCGTCGCCGAGCACCTCGTCGTCGGGCTCGCCCGCCCCGCGGGAGCGCATCATCGCGCGGTACTCGTCGATCAGCAGCCGCAGCTCGGGGAGGGTGCGGCCGGGGGCCAGCTCGCTGAGGACCGAGGCGGACGCCATCGAGATGGAGCAGCCGGCGCCCTGCCAGGCGAACCCGTCGATGCGCCCGGTGGCCTCGTCGACCGAGAGCCGGACGGTGATCTCGTCGCCGCAGGTGGGGTTCCGCTCGAAGTGCTCGGCCTGCGCGCCGGGCAGCTCGCCGTCGCCGTGCCGTCGCTTCGCGTGATCGAGGATGACCTGCTGGTAGAGGGAGTCGAGGGAGGCGCTCATCGCTCGGACCCCTCGACCCCGAAGTACGCCCGGACTCCGGCGACGCCGTCGAGGAGGCGGTCCACCTCGGCCTCGGTGCTGAACAGGTACGTGCTCGCGCGGGTGGTCGCGGCGACGCCGAGGCGCCGGTGCAGCGGCTGCGTGCAGTGGTGCCCCACGCGGACCGCGATGCCCGAGGCGTCGAGGTACTGCCCGACGTCGTGCGCGTGCACCCCGTCGACGACGAATGACGCCAGACCGGAGCGGGCCACGCCCGCGGGCGGTCCGACGACGCGGACGCCGGGGACGGCGGCGAGACCCGCGACGAGTCGCTCGGCGAGCGTCTCTTCGTGCACGCGGATGCGATCGAGACCGACGGCGTCGAGGTAGCGGACGGCTTCGGCCAGCGCCACGGCCTGCGACACCGGCTGGGTGCCCGCCTCGAAACGCTGCGGCGAGGGCAGGTACTCGGAGCCCTCGAGCGTCACGGTGGTGATCATCGATCCGCCCGTCTTGAACGGCGGCAGCGCGTCGAGCAGCTCGGCCCGCCCGTAGAGGACGCCGATGCCGGTCGGACCGAGCATCTTGTGCCCCGAGAAGGCGGCGAAGTCGACCCCCAGGGCCGGGAGGTCGAGCGGTCGGTGCGGCGCCGACTGACAGGCGTCGAGCACGACGAGGGCGTCGACGGCGTGGGCGGCCTCGACGAGGCGCTCGACCTCGGCGATCTGCCCGGTGACGTTCGACACGTGCGCGAACGCCACGATGCGGGTGCGGTCGCCGAGCAGGGCGATCAGGTCGTCCGCCGACCAGACGCCGGCGTCGTCGACCGGGACGAAGCGGAGCACGGCCCCGGTCGTCGCCGCGAGCTCCTGCCAGGGCACCAGGTTCGCGTGGTGCTCGGCCTCGGTGAGCACGATCTCGTCTCCGGGACGGAGGGCGAACCGGCGGGCCGGCGCTCCCCCGCGACCGTGCGTCGCGTTCGCGAAGCCGTAGGCGACGAGGTTCAGGGCGTCGGTCGCGTTCGCCGTCCAGACGATCTCGTCGACGGAGGCGCCGACGAACCCGGCGACGGTGGCCCGGGCGTCTTCGAAGGCCTCGGTCGCGAGACCGGCCAGCGTATGCGCACCGCGGTGCACAGCCGAGTTGATCGTCTCGAGGAACACCCGCTCCGCGTCGAGCACGCTCGACGGGCGCTGCGCCGTGGCCCCCGAGTCGAGGTACGCGAGCGGCTCGTCGTTCACCGTCTGGTCGAGCAGCGGGAAGTCGGCACGGAGACGCTGCACCTCGGACTCGGAGAGCCCCGAAGCGAAGGAGGCGCGGGTCGCGTCGACAGCGCTGATCGCGTCGGCAGCGCCGGTCGAGTCGGGTGGGCTGGGCCTTGCGGAGGTCTGGGTCACGATGTCCTTTCCCGTCGATCTTAATGAGCGTCGCCGACGGTACGACGACCCAACGGCCCGGCCGCCCCGCGTGTTCCCACCACTCCGGAGCATGACGCCGTGTGACGCGCGCCGCGGAGGGGGTGGCGCCGGGTCCGCAGCCCGGCCAGCATGAGGGCATGAGCCCTGACCGCATCGAGACCAGTCACGCCGGCAGTCTGCCGCGCACCCCCGAACTCATCGCCGCCAACGACGCCCGTGCCCTCGGGCCCGACGGCTTCACGCTCGAACGGACCCCCGAGTTCGACGAACTGCTGACCGCGGCCGTCGCCGACCTCGTCCGCCGGCAGGAGGACCTCGGCATCACGATCGTCGGGGACGGCGAGTACGGCAAGGCCATGACGAGCGCCGTCGACTACGGCGCCTGGTGGTCGTACTCGTTCCAGCGGGTCGGCGGGCTGTCGCTGACCGGCTCGGACATCTTCAGCCAGCAGCCGGTGCGCTCGGGCCCCGGCGATGTGCGCCTGACCTCGTTCCCCGACCGACGCGACTGGCAGAGGTTCCACGACGCGTACACCGACCCGACGTCGGGCATCGGCACGGGCTCGGGGGCGACGCCCTTCCCCAGCACGACCGGGCCGCTGACCTACGTCGGGCAGAGCGCCATCGCCTCCGACATCGCCAATCTCACGACCGGCGTCGCGGCCGGCGACGCCACGTCGGCCTTCATCACCTCGCTCTCGCCGGGCAGCGGAGCACGCATCGCGAACGACTTCTACGCCACCGAGGAGGAGCACATCTGGGCCTGGGCCGAGGTGCTGCGGGAGGAGTACCTCGCCATCACCGGCGCGGGCCTCGTCGTGCAGATCGACGACCCCTCGATCGCGGAGAACTGGGACCAGATCAACCCAGAGCCGAGCATCGACGACTACCGGGCGTTCACCCGCATCCGGGTCGAGGCGCTGAATCACGCCCTCCGCGGCATCCCGCCAGAGCTGGTTCGATTCCACCTCTGCTGGGGCTCCTGGCACGGCCCGCACACCACGGACATCGAGTTCCGGCACATCGTCGACCTCATGCTCGAGATCGACGCGGGCTCGTACTCGTTCGAGGCCGCGAACGTGCGCCACGAGCACGAGTGGAAGATCTGGCGCGACGTCGAGCTGCCCGCCGGCAAGACGATCGCCCCCGGGGTCGTGAGTCACGCGACCAACGTCGTCGAGCATCCCGAGCTCGTCGCCGACCGCATCGAGGCGTTCGCGTCGACGGTCGGCCCCGACCGGGTCGTCGCCTCGACGGACTGCGGTCTCGGCGGACGCATCCACCCTCAGATCGCCGTCGCGAAGCTCGCGTCGCTCGGGGAGGGCGCCCGCATCGCGTCGCACCGCCTCTTCGGCTGAGGCCGCTCGACCGGAACGACCCGCGCCTCCTGCGGTCACAGGGCCGAGGAGGCGCGGGTCGTCGTAACCGGGCGGTCGCCTCAGTCGTCGAGCGGCTTGAGCACGCGCCGGAGGAACTGCTGCGTGCGGGCCTCGCGCGGGCGGCTCAGCACGTCTGCCGGGCGTCCGCGCTCGACGACCACGCCGGCGTCCATGAAGACGAGCTCGTCGGCGACGCGCCGGGCGAACTCGAGCTCGTGGGTGACGACGATCATCGTCCAGCCGTCGTCGGCCAGCTCCTTGACGACCGTCAGGACGTCGCCGACCAGCTCGGGGTCGAGCGCCGAGGTGGGCTCGTCGAAGAGCAGCAGCTCGGGGCGCAGCGCCAGGGCGCGGACGATGCCCACGCGCTGCTGCTGCCCGCCGGACAGCTCGGCGGGGTAGGCGTCGGCCTTCTCGGCGAGGCCCACCCGGGCGAGCAGCGTTCCGGCCTCGGCCCGCGCCTCCCCCGGGTCGCGCTTCTGCACGCGCACCGGGCCCTCGACGACGTTCTGCAGCACGGTCAGGTGCGGGAACAGGTTGAAGTGCTGGAAGACCATCGACGAGCGGTCGCGGAGGGCCGTGAGGTCTCGCTTGCCGACCTTGGAGCCGAAGTCGATCGATCGGCCGTCGGAGAGGGTCACCGTGCCGGCGTCGGGGACCTCGAGGCTGTTCAGCGACCGCAGGACGGTCGTCTTGCCCGAGCCGGAGGGCCCGATGATGGCGACGACCCGACCACGACGGACGTCGAGATCGATGCCGCGGAGGACCTCGTTCTCGCCGAAGCTCTTGCGCAGACCACGGACGGTCAGGACGGTGGCATCGGCGCCCGATGCCGGAGGCGGGGTGACGTCAGCGGGCAACGTGGCGGTCCAATCTCTTCTCGAGGGCATCCTGTCCGAACGACAGGATGAGGCAGATGACCCAGTAGACCAGGGCTGCCTCGAGGTAGATCAGGAGGAACTCGTTCGAGACCGAAGCGATCTGCTGCGCCTGACGGAACAGCTCGACGACGAGGATGACGCTCGCGAGCGAGGTGTCCTTGACGAGGCTGATGAACGTGTTCGACAGCGGCGGCACCGACACCCGGGCCGCCTGCGGCAGGATGATCCGCCGGAGCGCCAGCCCCCGCGACATGCCGATCGTGTGCGCGGCCTCCCATTGGCCCTTCGGCACCGAGAGGATGGCCGCGCGGATGACCTCTGCGGCGTACCCGCCCACGTTCAACGAGAACGCGATGATGGCGCTGGGCCACGGGTCGAGTCGGATGCCGAGCGACGGCAGACCGTAGAAGACGACGAACAGCTGGACCAGCAGCGGGGTTCCGCGGATGACCGAGGTGTAGAACCGGGCGATGCCGGCCAGCCAGATCCGCCCCGACAGTCGCATCAGCGCGATCACGATGGCGATCACGAGGCCCAGGGCCATCGAGATCAGCGCCAGCGGGATCGACGCCACGAGCGCTCCCGACACGATCGGCCAGAGCGACCGCGCGAAGAGGTCGAGGGTGGACTGCACGACTACTCGCTGACGTCCTGGCCGAAGTACTGGTCGGAGATCTCCGCGAGAGTGCCGTCGGCCTTCAGCTCGGCGAGGGCGTCGTCGATGGCCGCGACGAGGTCGTCACTGCCCTTGGTGGTGACCAGCGCCGAGTTCGAGACGTCGTCGGTCGTCGCCGCGATCTTGATCGCGGCCGCCTTGTCGGGGTTCGTCTTGACGTAGTCGAGGAACGTCAGCTCGTCGTTCACCGTCGCGTCGATGCGGCCCTGCTCGAGCAGGGCGACCGACTGGGCCCAGCCTTCGACGACCTGCACGTCGGCGCCGGCGTCCTTGGCCGTCGTGTAGAAGTTGCTCGACTGCGACTGCGCGGTGGTCTTGCCCTCGAGGTCGGCCAGCGAGGTGATGTCGGTGTTGTCGGCGGCCGTGATGACCGCACCGCGACTCACCGTGTACGGCGTCGAGAAGTCGAAGCCGGCCTCACGCTCGTCGGTGATCGAGATCTGGTTGGCGACGATGTCGAACCGCCCCGCGTCGAGCCCGGCCAGCAGGGCGTCGAACTGGGTCTCCTCGAACTTCGGAGTCAGGTCGAGCTTCTCGGCGACGGCCGTGGCGACGTCGACGTCGTAGCCCGTGAGCGCCCCGGAGCCGCCCTCGTGGTAGGTGAAGGGCTGGTACGTGCCCTCGGTGCCGATGACGAGCTCGCCGGACTCCTGGATGTCGTCGAGGCTCTTCGCCGCGCTCGTGTCGGCGGTCGCATCGCCGGTCTGCGTGACGACGCCGTCGGTCGAGGCGGGGGCGCAGGCCGTCAGCGCGAGGGCTGCAGCGGCGACGACGCCGGCGACGGAGAGGCGACGGACGGAGCGGGGGGCGGTGATCTTCACGGGGTTCCTTTGCGGAGACTCGGGGTCGGACGAGCCACCCGACCCTAACGCCGACGGCGGCGGTGGGATTCCCGATGTCCTCGCATGACCTCGGGACGGCTGCGATCGGACTCTCCGGGCGGGACCGGTGGTGGGCCCGGTGGTGAGCTCGGGGGGGGGGTCAGCGGCGGGCCAGCGCCTCGGTCACCGACGGGGCGCCGTCGAGCCGGATGTGCCGGTGGGCGACGCTCGTCGCCGAGACCGCGACGGCACTCAGCGACAGGGACGAGAAGAGCTTCCCGTCGACCAGGTCGGAGCGGATGAGCGCGTCGTCGTCGTCCGCCGCGAGGGCGCTGCTCTCGCGGATCAGATCGAGCCACGGAGCCCAGTCGCCCTCGCCGCCGGCGTCGGCAGCGGCGGCCGATGCGAGAGGCCCTGAAAGAGGCGCGACGTCGCGGAACCGGGGCAGCCAGCGATCGACGCGGGGCACGCTCCGATCGTCGGGTGCGGCGTGGGTCAGCATGTGGACGCCGGGGTCGAGACGGGTGGACCGGGTGGCCGTGCCGTCCCAGATGGAGTGGGTCGCGCCTCCTCGGTCCGCGGTCAGCAGGTTGAAGGTCCGAGTCCGTTGCGGTCCGACGGGCAGGGCGCCGTCGGCCGCGGCCCGCAGAGGGAGGGAACCCCGCGTGGCCCAGCCGCCCTCGGGCGCGGGCGGCTCCTCGTGGCGGTTCAGCACGACGCTCGCCCGGCTCGGCCGCGTGGCGACGGCCAGCCAGGCGCCCCCGGCCTCACGGTCGTGCACGCCCGTGACCCGGTCGCCGTGCTCGGGCCACCAGGCGCCGGGCTCGTCCCACGGGCGGTCGGGGGATTCGTCGCGCAGCCCGAAGAACACCACGGGCCAGTCGGAGTCGGGTGCGATCGAGACGACGACGGTGCACATGAGGGTCCTCCGGGTGGGTGTCTCGCGTGGGGTCGCCGTGCGGCGACGCGCACGACGATCAGACGGGCGGCCACGAGATGCGGCATCGTGGGAGTGCAACGCTACCGACCGGGGCCCCGGGTCGGCCGACCGTCCGCCACCGATCGACAGGGCACTCCCGTGACGCACGACTCCTCCCCGCACTCCCCCGCCGACCCGACCGACTCGACCGTCGCGACCGTCGCGACCGTCGCGACCGACTCGACCGGATCGTCGCGGCGGCTGAACGTCGTGGTCGGCATCTCCGGCGGGATCGCGGCGTACAAGGCCGTCGGCGTCGTCCGCGGGCTCGTGCTGCAGGGTCACGACGTGCACGTCGTGCCGACCGAGGCGGCCCTGCGATTCGTCGGCGCACCGACCCTCGAGGCGATCAGCCGCAACCCCGTGCACACCTCGGTCTTCGACGACGTGGCGCAGGTGCGGCACGTCGCGCTCGGGCAGCAGGCCGACCTGATCGTCGTCGCCCCCGCCACGGCTCACACCCTCGCCAAGATCGCTCACGGCCTCTCGGACGACCTGCTCGGCACGACGATCCTCGCCAGCACCGCGCCGCTCGTCGTCGCCCCCGCGATGCACACCGAGATGTGGCGCAACGCGGCGACCGTCGCCAACGTCGAGCTGCTGCGCGCACGCGGGGTGACGGTGGTCGGACCCGCCGACGGACCGCTCACCGGCGGCGATTCGGGGCCGGGTCGACTGAGCGAGCCGGACGAGATCGTCGCGGCGGCCCTCGCGGTGGCGACCCACGCCTCCTCGACTGATCCGGCGGGAGCCGAGGAGGCGCGGGTCGCCGACCTCGCCGGCGTCCGCCTGGTCGTATCGGCAGGCGGCACCCGCGAACCCCTCGACCCGGTGCGGTTCATCGGAAACCGCTCGACAGGCAAGCAGGGTGCGGCCATCGCCCTCGCCGCGGCTCGACGAGGCGCCGACGTGACCGTCGTCGCTGCCGAGTTGGACGGGGCCGTGCTGCAGTCGCTGGCCGCAGCACCGACGATCCGCGTCGTCCCGGTCTCGTCCGCGCTCGAGCTGGAGACCGCCATGGGCGCCGAGGCGGCCGCGCACGACGTCGTCGTGATGACCGCCGCGGTGGCCGACTACCGGCCGGCCGAGGTCGCCCCCGGCAAGATCAAGAAGGACGACACCGGCGACGAGATGACCGTGCGACTCGTCCGGAACCCCGACGTGCTCGCGGGTCTCGTCGCCGCTCGCCGCGACGGTCAGGTCGTGGTGGGGTTCGCCGCCGAGACGACGGAGGACCGCGACGAGCTCGTGGCGCTGGGTCGGACGAAGCAGCTGCGGAAGGGCGCCGACCTGCTCGTGCTGAACTCGGTGGGATGGACGACCGGCTTCGGCGCCGACGACACCTCGGTGATCGTCATCGACCGTGAGGGTGCGGAGGTCGCCGAGGCCCGCGGGTCGAAGCGGGAGGTCGCCGACGCCCTGCTCGACGCGGTGGCGGAGCGCCTGGTCGGGTAGTGCGTGACGGCGAGGCGTGGGGAGATCGGCGCCGAGTCCGGGCGAGTGCGGCCGAGACGGTCGTCGCGAGCCGCCCGCTTCGACCGGACACGCCCGCATGGGCGGCCTGCGCAGGGACAGCCCGATGGGCCGCCGCGCGGACAGCCCGACGGGCCGACCACACCCGGACATGACGAAAGCCCCGGCGGATGCCGGGGCTTTCGGTGTGTGAGCGATACTGGGATCGAACCAGCGACCTCTTCCGTGTCAGGGAAGCGCGCTACCGCTGCGCCAATCGCTCAAAACTGTGTTCACATCTGTTGCGAATTACTGCATCGAGTGTAGACCTGGGTCTGCATCGATTGGAGGTGGAGACGGGATTTGAACCCGCGTGAACGGCTTTGCAGGCCGGTGCCTCGCCTCTCGGCCACTCCACCATACGAGCAGCCCCCCAGAAGGAGGCCACCAGTCGGTGGACCACCCTCTGGTGAGCTTGACACTCGAGCGGATGACGAGATTCGAACTCGCGACCCTCACCTTGGCAAGGTGATGCGCTACCACTGCGCCACATCCGCATTTCGCTTTGCATTTCTGCGTGCAAAAGAACAATACCCACACCCCGGACCAGATACCAAATCGAGTCACCCTCGTGTCTTGCTGGGGCCCATCCGGCCGCACCGCGCCTCCTTCGGGGCCGTGTCGAATGGCGCTCCGGCACCCGTATGCACTAGCATCGACGAGTCCCGTAGGGGCGATTGGCGCAGTTGGTAGCGCGCTTCCTTCACACGGAAGAGGTCATCGGTTCGAGTCCGGTATCGCCCACCAGGCAGACGAGTGCAGGGCCCCGCAGATGCGGGGCCCTGTTCTCGTTCCGGTCGCTTCGACCCGGCTCGAGTGCGGTGCACGGGCGTGTCCGCACAGACGAGCGAGCTGGGGGACGCGGAACGGCCCCGGTCGTCTGACCGGGGCCGTCCTCGTGGTGCGTGTGGTGCTGGTGGGGTGCGCCTACTGGCGCGAGTTCTCGAGGACGTAGCCCTCTTCGCCGTGGATGGCGAGGTCGATGCCGGCCACCTCGTCCTCGTTCTTGACGCGGAACCCGATGGTCTTCTCGATGACGAAGCCGATCAGGTAGGCGAGAACGAACGAGTAGACCATGACGGCCAGGGCCGAGACGGCCTGGATGCCCAGCTGGTCGAGCGAACCCGAGAAGATCAGACCGCTGCCGTTGGCGAAGAAGCCGAGGTAGAGGGTTCCGATCAGACCGCCGACGAGGTGGATGCCGACGACGTCGAGCGAGTCGTCGAAGCCGAGCTTGAACTTGAGGTCGATCGCGAGGGCGCAGACCGCACCGGCGACGACGCCGAGCACCATGGCCCAGAACGGCGTGAGCGCGGCGCAGGCGGGGGTGATCGCGACGAGACCGGCTACGGCACCCGAGGCGGCGCCGATGGAGGTCGCCTTGCCGTCCTTGATCTTCTCGACGACGAGCCAGCCGAGGATGGCTGCCGCCGGCGCGGCGATCGTGTTCAGGAAGGCGAGGGCGGCGACGCCGTCGGCCGCGAGCTCGGAGCCGGCGTTGAAGCCGAACCAGCCGAACCAGAGCAGACCGGCGCCCAGCAGCACGAAGGGCGGGTTGTGCGGCTTGTCGGCGCCCTTGGCGAATCCGACCCGCTTGCCGAGCACGAGGGCCAGCGCGAGGGCCGCGGCTCCGGCGTTGATGTGGACCGCCGTGCCGCCCGCGAAGTCGATCACTCCCATGCTGGCGATCCAGCCGCCGTCGACCACCGAGCCGTCCTCACCGAGCGTGAAGTTGAAGACCCAGCTGGCGACCGGGAAGTAGACGATGGTCACCCAGACCCCGGCGAAGATCATCCAGGCGCCGAACTTGGCGCGGTCGGCGATGGCACCCGAGATGAGGGCGACCGTGATGATCGCGAAGGTCGCCTGGAACGCCGCGAACGCGATGGTCGGGTAGGCGCCGGCCGGGTCCAGGCTGTCGACGAACAGCGAGTTCAGGCTGAACATCGAGGGGTCGAAGCCGAAGACGCCGTCCCAGCCGATGTAGGTGTCGGTGCCGGCGGGCCCCTCGGGTCCGTTCGAGAAGGCGATCGAGTAGCCGAACAGGACCCAGAGGACGGCGATGAGGCCCATGGCCCCGAAGCTCAGCATCATCATGCTGATGACGCTCTTGGCCTTGACCAGGCCGCCGTAGAAGAACGCCAGGCCGGGGGTCATGAGCAGCACTAGTGCTGCTGTGATCAGCATGAAGGCGGTATTGCCTTGATCCATCTGTGAGTCACCTCTCGATTCGGGAGCCAGGGGCAACGGTCGGCCGCCCGACCGTGAGGGTTCACGGGCTGCGGGGGCGGGACCGGGGTGCGGCTCTCAGTGTCGTGGGGTGAGGTTTCGTTGCGTGTGCACCGATGTTTCGGGAATGTAACGCGATTCGGGCGCGTGTAAACAACGTGTTTCACACCGGCCCGCAACGACCGCCGACGGCCTGTGGAGGTCATCGGAGCGATGTCGGAAGAACGTCGGGGCGGCTCTGGAAGGGCGTCGGGCCGACGTCAGAGGGACGTCAGCGCCACCAGCCGCGAGACGGCCCGCAGGTACTTCTTGCGGTACCCGCCGGCCAGCATCTCCTCGCCGAAGACCGAGTCGAGGGGGGTGCCGGAGGCGACCACGCGCACCTGACCGTCGTACAGCCGGTCGACGAAGGCGACGAAGCGCAGAGCGTCGGTCTGACTCGTGAGCGGCGAGACGTCGCGGAGCCCGACGGCCTCGAGCCCGGCGACGAGCTTGACGTACCGGCTCGGGTGGACCGTCGACAGGTGGGCCACGACCGCGCCGAAGTCGTCGACGGAGACCGGCCCGGTCACGGTGGCGAGCGCGGCGTCGACGTCGTCGGTCACGGAGGCGGACGCCTCGACCTCGCGGCGCCGGTAGTCGTCGCCGTCGATCCGCAGCGTGCGGAACCGGTCGGAGAGCCCCTGGATCTCGCGCAGGAAGTCCGCGGCGGCGAAGCGCCCCTCGCCCAGGGCGTTCGGCGGCGTGTTCGAGGTCGCGGCGATCCGGGTGCCGTCGTCGGCGAGATCGCCGAGCAGTCGCGTCATCATCATCGTGTCGCCCGGGTCGTCGAGCTCGAACTCGTCGATGCAGACGAGCGACGCGCCCTTCAGCTGGGCAGCCGCACCGGCGTAGCCGACCGCCCCGACCAGCGCCGTGTACTCGATGAACGTGCCGAAGTAGCGGCGTCCGCCGCTGCGGTTGAAGAGCGCGGCGAGCAGATGCGTCTTGCCGACGCCGAACCCGCCGTCGAGATAGAGGCCGGGCAGCACGGCCGGAGTCTCGGCGCGCCTCCTGAACAGGCCTCGTCGGGCGCCGCCCGCGGGTGCCGCGTCGAACGAGCGCACGGCCTCGACGGCCTCGTGCTGCGAGGGGAAGGCGTCGTCGGGGCGGTAGTTCTCGAGCGACGCGTCGACGAACTGCCGAGGAGGCACGAGCGCGGTGACGATCTCGGCACCCGTGATCGAGGGGGTGCGGTCGACCAGCGAGACGACGCTGGCGGTGGGATCGGGTGACATCGGGGCGGCCTCACGGTCGATCGGGCACGGAGCGCGGTGACGCCCGGCGTCCGCCGAGCGATGTGTGGAAGAGTCTCTGGAGTCCCTGTGCGAGGCCAAAGCGCGGTGCGTAGCCTCGACGGGGTCGTACTGCCCCTGAGTTTAGTGCTCACCGGCAACCCGAACATCAGCCGCTCACGCGGCGCTCCGCAGCAGGCGGAGACACACACCCGGAGGTAAGTCCATGGTCGTCGAGCACGACACGTCCGCCCGTTTCAGCGACTACGCGCACCCCGAACGCCTGGTGAGCACCGACTGGCTGGCGCAGCACCTCGGCTCCCCCGGTCTCGTCGTCGTCGAGTCCGACGAGGACGTCCTGCTCTACGAGACGGGCCACATCCCGGGCGCCGTCAAGATCGACTGGCACCTCGACCTCAACGACCCCGTCCGCCGCGACTACATCGACGGCGAGGGATTCGCCCGGCTGATGTCGTCGAAGGGCATCGGACGCGACACGACGATCGTCGTCTACGGCGACAAGAACAACTGGTGGGCCGCCTACGCGCTCTGGGTGTTCTCGCTGTTCGGTCACGACGACGTGCGGCTGCTCGACGGCGGCCGCGCCGCCTGGGAGGCCGAGGGACGCGAGTACACGACGGACTCCCCCGAGCCCGAGACGAGCGACTACCCGGTCGTGGAGCGCGACGACACGGTCATCCGCGCCTACAAGGACGACGTGCTCGAGCACCTCGGCAAGCCCCTGATCGACGTCCGCTCCCCCGAGGAGTACTCGGGCGAGCGGACCACCGCCCCCGCCTACCCCGACGAGGGAGCCCTCCGCGCCGGGCACATCCCCTCGGCCGCGAACGTCCCCTGGGGCAAGGCCGCGGCGGAGGACGGGCGGTTCCGTCCCGTCGCCGAGCTCGACGCCATCTACCGCGACGGCGCCGGCCTCGAGACCGGCGACGAGGTCGTCGCCTACTGCCGCATCGGCGAGCGGTCGAGCCACACCTGGTTCGTGCTGCACCACCTGATGGGCTTCGAGAACGTCCGCAACTACGACGGCTCGTGGACCGAATGGGGCAGCGCCGTCCGTGTGCCCATCGTGCAGGGCAGCGAACCCGGAGAGGTCCCCGCCCGGTGACCGGGACCACGCTGCCCGCCGCGCTCGTCGAGATCCGCGAGGAATTCACGGCGCTGGAGGTGCGCGACCGCCTGCAGCTGCTGCTCGAGTTCTCGAACGAGCTGCCCGACCTGCCGGCCCGGTTCGCCGACCACCCCGACCTGCTCGAACGGGTGGTGGAGTGCCAGAGCCCCGTCTACCTCTTCGTCGAGGTCGTCGACGGTCGCGTCCACCTGCACGCCACCGCCCCGCGGGAGGCCCCGACGACCCGCGGCTTCGCCTCGATCCTCGCTCAGGGCCTCGACGGCCTGACCGTCGACGAGGTGCTCGACGCCGTGCCCGACGACTACCCGCAGACGATCGGCCTGACCGAGGCCGTCAGCCCGCTGCGCATCCGGGGCATGACCGCCCTCCTCGCGCGCGCCAAGCGTCAGATCCGCGACAGGATCGCCACCGCGTGACCCTGCGCGTGCTGCACACGACCGGGCGTCCCCTCGAGACCGGTCTCGAGCTCGACATCGAGCACGAGGCGACGCCCGGTCGCCTGCGCGACCTGTACGCGCCTCCGGCCGCGACCTGGACCCGCCTCAACCTCATCACCGCGGTCAGCGGCGACGCCGCCGGGTCGGACGGCACCTCCGAGACGCTCAGCAACCCGACGGACCGCACCATCCTCGCGGCGATCCGGGCGGTCGCCGACGGGGTCGTCGTCGGAGCGGCCAGCGTCCGCGCCGAGGGCTACCGGGTGCCCAAGACCTCCCGGCTGGTCGTCGTGACGTCCTCGGGCGACCTCTCCGGGCACCGGATGGACCCTGAGGCCGCCGAGCGCGTCGTCGTCGTCTGCCCCGAGGCCGCGGTGGCGGAGGTCCGGCGCACGCTCGGCGGCGAGGTCGCCCGCGCCGCGACCGTCCTGACCTGCGCCGACGAGTCCCGCCGCCTCGAGCCCGCCGCGGTGCTCGACCGGCTGCACGCCCACGGCCTGCTGTCGCTCGTCTGCGAGGGCGGGCCGTCGCTCGCGGGGCAGTTCCTGCACGACGGACTGGTCGACGAGCTCTGCCTCTCCACCTCGCCGATCGTGATCGGCAGCGGTCTGCCGGTCTTCGGACGCGAGCGCTTCGACCCGTCGCGTCTGACGCTCAGTCAGCTGCTGATGGACGAGCAGAGCGCGCTGTACGCCCGCTGGCTCGTGGAAGACGGCCCAGCCACCCGTCGATGACCCCCTCGAAACGCTGCGGGTCGAAGTTGTAGAGCTTCGTGTGGCGCGCGGTGCGGAACACCTCGAGACGCACGAGATCGGGTCGTGCATCCGCGAGGGCGTGCGACGCCGTCGACGGGACGAACCCGTCGTCGTCGCTGTGCAGCAGCAGGACGGGCACGTCGAGGGCGTCGGCGCCGGCCACCAGGTCGAGTCGATCGAGATCGATCGGGCCGCGCCGCCCGCTCAGACGCGAGAGCGCGGGAGACATCAGGAGGCGCAGCACGAGATCCTGGACGACCCGCGGCACGTGCATGGCCGCCCCCTGGAATCGGAGGGTGGTGCGCCAGTCGACGACCGGTGACTCGAGCACGACGCCCGACAGCCGACCGGCCAGCGTCGACCGCGTGGCCGCCTGCAGCACGAGCGCCCCGCCCATCGACCAGCCCATCAGCACCAGCGACGTCGCCCCGTGCAGCAGGGCGTAGGCCATCGCCGACTCGACGTCCGCCCACTCGTCGTCGCCCAGGGCGTAGCGGCCATCAAGCGATCGGGGCGCGTCGCCGTCGTTCCGGTACGAGACGAGCAACGACGTGTAGCCGTGCCGGCGGAACACGGGCACCGACCGGATCGTCTCGGCGCGGGTGACGCCGCGACCGTGCACGCCGATCATCCAGGGGCCCGGTTCCCCGCCCTCGGCCGGCACCAGCCAGGCGGGGGCCGGGCCGACCTCGGTGTCGACCCGCACCTCCTCGGCATCGAGATCGGCCTCGCCGGGGTCCGACCACAGCCAGCCGCCGATGCGCCCCGAACGGGCCCCGTCGAGCGAGCCGGCGGTCACCTGCTCGACCCGCCGGACGACGACCCGCCCGTCGTCGCTCAGCACCTCGCCCAGACGCGCATGACCACGACCGCCGTCGAACCAGAGGCTGTAGCGGCCCGGGAGGCGCGTGTCGGCCGTCGAGGTCAGGCTCACGGTCGACGAGGCGGCATCGTGACCGACGATGCGCAGGTCGTCGCGGCGCCGGCGCTCGGGCGTGACGATCTTGCGCATCACAGCCACGACGCCCCCCGCGATGGCGACGAGCGAGAGCGTGACGGACGAACCGACCACGATCGCGGTGACGGCCAGGGCGGCCCTCGATCCCCCGGCGGGTGGACGGGACGCTCTGCTGGTCACGACGGACTCCGGACACTCGACGCGGGCACGGGGCGACCGGCGCGGACGGCCGACGCCCGTCGTGCAGCCCGACGCGGCGTGCCGTCTGCCTGACGGTCTGCTCGGAGCCTAGTCTGCACACGTGTCCGACAATCCCTCGACGCCGTCGCCTGCGCCCGCGTTCCTCGACGCCGTCGACGCGGTGCGTCGAGCAGCCACCCGCGACGACCTCGCCGTGACCGAGATCCCCGCACCCGGCGGCATCGCTCCGAACTCGCTGGCTCTCGCCGGCGACGTGGTCGGGGCGAACGGCCGGGCCGACTCCGACCTCGGCACCGGACGCTTCACCCTCCTCCACGACGCGTCCGAACCGGAGGCCTGGGGCGGGCCCTTCCGGGTCGTCTGCTTCGCCCAGGCTCCCCTCGAGACCGACCTCGCCCTCGACCCCTTCGTCGCCGACGTCGCCTGGTCGTGGCTGGTCGACTCGCTCGACGCCCGCGGCGCCGCCTACGATTCGGCCTCGGGCACTGCCACGAAGCTGCTCTCGACCGGCTACGGCGAGCTGGCCCGTCACGGCGACGGCGCCCTGCTCGAGCTGCGCGCCTCGTGGAGCCCCACCAGCACCGACCTCGGCCCCCACATCGAGGCCTGGGGCGAACTGATCTGCACGCTCGCGGGCCTCCCGCCGACCGTCGAGGGCGTCACCCTCCTCGCGTCGCGGCGTGTCGGTCGGGACTGAACCAGAAGGACACGACCATGAACCCCGCCGCATCCGAATCCCGCAGCGTCGACTCCGGCGTCGTCGGCAGCGCAGGCGACCCGTCCGGGGGCGATCAGCCCGTGGTCTCCGTGTCGCCGAGCGTCCTGACGACCGCCGACGACCTCCACGGCAGGGTCGACGTCATCGCCGACCGGCCGGGGTACCTCGCAGCGGTCGAGGCGATCCGCTCCGGCACGGGGCCGGTGTCGATCGACGCCGAGCGCGCCTCCGGCTTCCGGTACTCGCAGCGGGCCTATCTCATCCAGGTGTTCCGTCGCGGCGCCGGGGTCTTCCTCTTCGACCCGCCCGCGATCGGCTCGTTCGCCGAGCTGCAGGAGGTCATCGGCCACGAGGAGTGGGTGCTGCACGCCGCCAGCCAGGACCTCGCGTGCCTCCGCGAGGTGGGGCTCGACCCCGCGACCGTCTTCGACACCGAGCTCGGGGCCCGGATCGCGGGGCTGCCCAAGGTGGGGCTCGGCGCCGTGGTCGAGCAGCTGCTGGGCGTCCACCTGGCGAAGGAGCACTCCGCCGCCGACTGGTCGACGCGTCCGCTTCCGCAGAGCTGGCTCGTCTACGCCGCCCTCGACGTCGAGCTGCTCGTCGACCTGCGGGACGCCATGGAGGCGCGGCTCGTCGACGCCGGCAAGCTCGAGATCGCGCGTGAGGAGTTCGCCGCCACGGTCGCGCGCGAGGCGAAGCCGCCGAAGGTCGACCCCTGGCGTCGTCTCACCGGACTGCACACCGTGCGGGGCACGCGCGGTCTGGCCGTCGCCCGTGAGCTGTGGCTGGCCCGCGACGAGTACGCGCGGCAGATCGACACCGCACCCGGTCGACTCGTGCCCGACTCGTCGCTGGTGGCGGCGACCAAGGCGATGCCCGCCGACAAGCGCGCCCTGGCGGGTCTGCGGGAGTTCGTCGGACGCGCGAGCCGGAGCGAGCTCGACCGCTGGTGGGGCGCCATCGAGCGCGGCCTCGCGACGACCGACCTCCCGTCGACCCGCGGTCCCGCGGCGGAGACGCTGCCGCCGCCCCGCAGCTGGGCCGACAAGAACCCGATGGCCGACGCCCGCTACCGGTTCGCGCGCCCGCGCATCGCCGAGATCGCCGAGACGTTCGACATGCCCGTCGAGAACCTGCTGACCCCCGAGCACCTGCGGCGTCTCGCCTGGGAGCCGCCCATCCCGTTCGAGACCGACGCCGTCGCGGCGGCGCTCGAGGCGCTCGGCGCCCGACGCTGGCAGATCGACGCCGTGGCCGAACCGCTCGCCGAGGCCTTTGTCGACGCCCACCAAGAGCCCGAGGACGGCGACGGCGCGACTTCGTAGACATCCGCGAAGGATTCTCCGCCCGGCAGGCGTCGTCCCTAGGATCGGACCAGATCCGAGCACTGGAGGCAATGTGGCCGAGAGAACAGATGTCGTCTTCGTCGACGGGGTACGCACCCCGTTCGGGCGGGCCGGCGACAAAGGCATGTACTGGAAGACCCGGGCGGACGATCTCGTCGTCAAGGCGATGAGGGGTCTGCTCGAACGCAACCCGTCCCTGCCGCTCGACCGCGTCGACGACGTCGCCATCGCGGCGACGACCCAGCAGGGCGATCAGGGTCTGACCCTCGGGCGGACGACCGCGCTCCTGGCCGGTCTGCCGAAGTCCGTCCCCGGTTTCGCAATCGACCGGATGTGCGCCGGGGCCATGACGAGCGTCACGACTCTCGCCGGGGGCATCGCGTTCGGCGCCTACGACGTCGCCATCGCCGGGGGCGTCGAGCACATGGGCCGCCACCCGATGGGCTTCAACGCCGACCCCAACCCGCGGTTCGTCGCCGAGAGGATCGTCAGCGGCGAGGCCCTCAACATGGGAAACACGGCTGAGCGGATCCACGATCGGTTCCCGCAGCTGACGAAGGAGCGGTCGGACCGCTACGCCATGCGGTCTCAGCAGAAGCTGGCCGCGGCCTACGACGCCGGCCACATCCAACCCGACCTCGTGCCCGTGGCCGTGGCCACCGACGAGGGCTGGGGTCTCGCCACCCGTGACGAGGCGCCGCGCCCCGAGACGACCCTCGAGGGTCTCGCCGCGCTCCGCACGCCGTTCCGGCCGCACGGCCGCGTCACCGCCGGCAACTCCTCCGGGCTGAACGACGGAGCGACCGTCAGCCTCCTCGCCTCGCAGCAGGCGGCCGACGAGCTCGACCTCACCCCCAAGATGCGACTCGTGAGCTTCGCCTACGCCGGCGTCGAACCCGAGATCATGGGCATCGGACCCGTCCCCTCCACCGAGAAGGCCCTCCGCAAGGCGGGCCTGTCGATCGACGACATCGGGCTCTTCGAACTGAACGAGGCCTTCGCGGTGCAGGTGCTGTCGCTCCTCGACCACTTCGGCATCGACGACGACGACCCGCGGGTCAATGCGTGGGGCGGTGCGATCGCCGTGGGGCACCCTCTGGCCTCCAGCGGGGTCCGCCTGATGATCCAGCTCGCGCGCCAGTTCGAGCAGCGACCCGACGTCCGCTACGGCCTGACGGCCATGTGCGTGGGTCTCGGTCAGGGCGGCAGCGTCATCTGGGAGAACCCGCACTACTCGCGAAAGGCGGCCCGCGCATGACGACGGCCCTCGAGACCCTGACAGCCCTGTCCGCCGACGAGGTCGTGACGCACTCGCACGTCCGCGACGTGCCGATGCCGTCCGGTGGCGTGCTGGCCCTCGTCACCCTCGACAACGGCCGCGACCACACCCGACCGAGCACCCTCGGGCCGGCGACGCTGGCCGAGTACGGCGCGACCCTCGACGCCCTCCGGGCCCGCGCCTCCCGGGGTGAGATCGCCGCCATCGCCGTGACCGGCAAGCCGTACTTCCTCGCCGCGGGGGCGGACCTCAGCAAGGTCGGGCAGATCCCGAGCCGCGAGGTCGGGCTCGAGCTGGCCCGGCAGGGCCACGCGGTGCTCGGCAAGCTGCACGACGCGGGTGTGCCCACGTTCGTGTTCGTGAACGGACTGGCGCTCGGCGGCGGGGTGGAGATCGCGCTGCACGCCGACTACCGCACCGTCGACTCGTCGGCGGCGGCGATCGCGCTGCCCGAGGTGTTCCTGGGGCTCATCCCCGGCTGGGGCGGCGCGTGGCTCCTGCCCAACCTCATCGGGATCGAGAACGCCCTGCGCGTGATCGTCGAGAACCCCCTCAAGAACAACCGCACCCTCAAGCCCGCGCAGGCTCTCGAGCTCGGCATCGTCGACGAGATGTTCGGACCCTCGTCGTTCCTCGAAGACAGCATCCGCTGGGCCGACGGCGTGGTGACCGGGCGCATCACGGTCAAGCGTCCGAACGTCCCCGGGCGGCTCGAGAGGGCCGTCAAGTGGGATGCCGCCATCTCGATCGCCCGAAAGTCGCTGCAGTCGAAGATCGGCACCGTGGCGGCCTCGCCCTACGCGGCCCTCGACCTGCTCAAGGCCGCCAAGAACACCGACCGGGCGACCGGCTTCGCGGCGGAGGACGAGGCGCTGGCCGATCTCGTCTCGGGCGATCAGTTCCAGGCGAGCATGTACGCGTTCGACCTCGTCCAGAAGCGCGCGAAGAAGCCCGCCGGGGCCCCCTCCCCCGAGGTCGCCCGCGCGATCGGGAAGGTCGGGGTCGTGGGCGCGGGGCTCATGGCCAGCCAGTTCGCCCTCCTCTTCGTCCGACGTCTGCGCGTGCCCGTCGTCATCACCGACCTCGACCAGGGGCGCGTCGACGCCGGTGTCGCACGGATCCGAGCCGACATCGCCGAGTTGGCGGCGAAGGGCCGGATCACGAGCGACGAGTCGAACCGGTTGGAGGCGCTGGTCACCGGCACCACCGACCTCCGCGACTTCGCCGACTGCGACTGGGTCATCGAGGCCGTCTTCGAAGAGCTCTCCGTCAAGCAGAAGGTCTTCGCCGACGTCGAGGCGATCGTCTCCGAGACGACGATCCTGGCGACGAACACGTCGTCGTTGAGCGTCGAGGCCATCGGCGCCGAGCTGCAGCACCCCGAGCGTCTGGTCGGCTTCCACTTCTTCAACCCGGTCGCCGTCATGCCGCTCATCGAGGTCGTCAAGACGCCGAAGACCGACGAGGCGACGCTCAGCACCGCGATGGTGACGGCCAAGGCCCTCCGCAAGAACGCTGTCATCACGGCGGACACCCCGGGGTTCGTCGTGAACCGCATACTCGCGAAGGTCCTCGGCGAGGCCATGCACGCGGTCGAGACGGGCACCCCCTTCGAGGTCGTCGACCGGTCGATGGATCCCTTCGGGCTCCCGATGACCCCGTTCGAGCTGCTCGAGCTCGTCGGGCTGACCGTCGGCGCGCACGTGCTCGACACCCATCACGCCGCGTTCCCGGACAGGTTCCACGCCAGCGAGGCCCTCCACCGGCTGGCGGACCACGGGCGGATCCTCGACCGCGATTCCAAGGGCCGACGCCAGGGGTTCGACAAGAAGGCCGTCGCGCTGACAGCGGGGAAGGGCACAGCGCTGTCCGCCGACGAGCTCCGGATCCGCATCGAGGACGGCCTGGCCGACGAGGTCGGGCGCATGCTCGACGACGGCGTGGTCTCCGCAGCCGAGGACATCGATCTGTGTCTGATCCTCGGGGCGGGCTACCCGTTCCAGATGGGCGGGCTCACGCCGTACCTCGACCGGGTCGGCGCCACCGAGCGCGTCCGGGGCACGACGTTCCACTCACCCGTGATCCGCGGCGTGGCCGGCTGAGCCTCCGCGTCGTCGGTCGAGGCGGGGACGCCCGCGTGTCGCTTACTGGTCGCGGAGGCGACCGGAACCGGTGGCGTCGGCCTGCGCACCGTCCGTCAGCGGTCGGGCCACGGGGATCTTGCTCCCGAGGACCTGAGCCACCACGTCGCGGGCGATGGCCTGCGGGGTGAGCCCCACCTCCTCGAGGATCTCGGCTCGTGAACCGTGCGCCAGGAACTCGTCTGGGAGACCCAGCTCGGTGACCGCAGTGTCGACGCCTGCCTGACGGAGATCCTGTCGGATGCGCGTCCCAATGCCGCCGACGCGCACGCCGTCCTCGATGGTCACGACGAGTCGATGCTCCGCCGCGAGATCGATCACCGAACGCGCCACGGGGACGACCCACCGCGGGTCGACGACCGTGGCGCCGATGCCCTGATCGGCGAGGCGCGCGGCGACGTCGAGACCGACGGAGGCCATCGGACCGACGCAGACGAGCAGGACGTCGGCCCGGTCACCGCGATGCAGCACGTCGACACCGTCGTCGAGCCGTTCGATGGCGTCGTGCTCGGTGCCGACGCTGCCCTTGGAGAAACGGACCACGGTGGGCGCGTCGGTGACGGCCACAGCCTCGCGGAGCTCTTCGCGGAGGCGCGTCGAATCTCTCGGGGCCGCCAGACGGATGTGCGGCACGATCTGCAGCAGTGCGAGATCCCACATGCCATGGTGGCTCGGCCCGTCGGGGCCCGTGACGCCCGCCCGGTCGAGGACGAACGTGACGCCGGCCTGGTGCAGCCCGACGTCCATGAGGATCTGGTCGAACGCCCGGTTGACGAAGGTCGCGTAGAGCGCGACCACCGGGTGCAGCCCGCCGAACGCGAGCCCGGCGGCGCTGGTGACCGCGTGCTGCTCGGCGATGCCGACGTCGAGCACCCGGCCGGGGAACCGCTCGGCGAGGAGATGCAGGCCCACCGGTCGGAGCATGGCCGCCGTGATGCCGACCACCGTCTCGTCCCGCTCGGCGATCGAGACGATCTCCTCGGCGAAGACGGACGTCCACGACGGGGCGCCCGCCGAAGCGAGCGGCTCACCCGTCTCGGGGTCGATCTGCCCCACCGCATGGAACTGGTCGGCCACGTCGGCCCGCGCGGGATCGTAGCCCCGGCCCTTCTCGGTGATGGCGTGCACGATCACCGGGGTGCCGTAGTTCTTGGCCTGCTGGAGAGCTTCCTCCATGGCCGACTGGTCGTGACCGTCGACCGGGCCGACGTACTTGATGTCGAGGTTCGAGTACAGAGCCTCGTTGTTGGTGAATCGACTGAGGAACCCGTGCAGCCCGCCCCTCACCCCGCGGTAGAACGCCCGACCGGGGTGCCCGAGGTGATCGAAGACGGCACGGCTGCCCCGATGCATGTCGCGATACGTGCTCCTCGTCCGCACCGTGTTGAGGAACCGCGCCATGCCGCCGATGGTGGGCGCGTACGAGCGGCCGTTGTCGTTCACGACGATGATCAGCCGACGGTCGTTGTCGTCGGAGATGTTGTTGAGGGCCTCCCACGTCATGCCGCCGGTCAGAGCGCCATCGCCGACGACGGCCACGACGTGGCGGTCGGACTGGCCGGTGAGCTGGAAGGCGCGCGAGATGCCGTCGGCCCACGACAGCGAGCTGGAGGCGTGCGAGCTCTCGACGATGTCGTGCTCGGACTCGGAGCGCTGCGGATAGCCCGCGAGACCGCCCCGGAGGCGCAGCATGCTGAAGTCCTGGCGCCCGGTGAGGAGCTTGTGCACGTACGACTGGTGGCCGGTGTCGAAGACGATGGCGTCATGCGGCGAGTGGAAGACCCGGTGCAGAGCCAACGTGAGCTCGACGACCCCGAGGTTGGGGCCGAGATGACCGCCGGTCTTGGAGACCTCTGCGACGAGGAATCTGCGGATCTCGCCCGCGAGCTCGATCATCTCGTCGTCGGTCAAGCGGTCGAGGTCGCGAGGTCCTCTGATCGTTTCGAGCAGGCTCATACCGGCTTCCCTTCCACGCCCCGGAGGGCATCGGTCCAGTCTAGGCACGAGGGGTGTGCGGAGCGTGGAAAGACCCCCGGGCCGCCGCGGATCGGCGGCGGCCCGGGGGTCTCGCGGGGTGAGGGATCAGACCAGACTGCGCAGCACGTACTGCAGGATGCCGCCGTTGCGGTAGTAGTCCGCCTCGCCGGGGGTGTCGATCCGGACGACGGCGTCGAACTCGACGACCGACTTGCCCTCGGGTGAGTGGTCGCTCGGCGTCGCGACCACGTGGACGGTCTTGGGCGTCGTGCCCTCGTTGAGCTCGGTGAGCCCCGAGATGCTGATCGACTCCGTGCCGTCGAGCCCGAGGGACTCCCAGCTCTCACCCGCCGGGAACTGCAGGGGCACGACACCCATGCCGATCAGGTTCGAGCGGTGGATGCGCTCGAAGCTCTCGGTGATGACGGCCTTGACGCCCAGGAGGCTCGTGCCCTTCGCCGCCCAGTCGCGCGACGAACCCGAGCCGTACTCCTTGCCGCCCAGGATCACGAGCGGCGTGCCGGCATCCTGGTAGCGGGCGCTCGCGTCGTAGATGAACGACTGCGGGGCGTCGGGCTGCGTGAAGTCGCGCGTGTACCCGCCCTCGACGCCGTCGAGCAGCTGGTTCTTCAGACGGATGTTGGCGAAGGTGCCGCGGATCATCACCTCGTGGTTGCCGCGACGCGATCCGTAGGAGTTGAAGTCCTTGCGGTCGACACCGTGCTCCGCGAGGTAGTGACCCGCCGGGCTGTCGACCTTGATCGAGCCCGCCGGGCTGATGTGATCGGTCGTGACCGAGTCGCCGAGCTTGGCGAGGACGCGAGCATCGACGATGTCGGTGACCGGCGTGGTCTCGATCGTCATGCCGTCGAAGTACGGGGGCTTCCGCACGTAGGTCGACTCGTCGTCCCACTCGAAGGTGGCGCCGGTGGGCGTCGGAAGCGAACGCCAGCGCTCGTCTCCGTCGAAGACACCGGCGTACTCGTGGGTGAACATCTCGGTGTCGATCGACTCGTCGATGGTCTTCTGGACCTCGGCGGCATCGGGCCAGATGTCTCGGAGGAAGACGTCTCCGCCGGCCTCGTCGGTGCCGAGGGCGTCGTTCTCGAAGTCGAAGTTCATCGACCCGGCCAGCGCGTAGGCGATGACGAGCGGCGGGCTCGCCAGGTAGTTCATCTTCACATCGGGGTTGATCCGCCCCTCGAAGTTGCGGTTGCCCGACAGGACCGCCGTCACGGCGAGGTCGTTGTCTTGCACGGCCGACGAGATCTCGTCGATCAGGGGGCCCGAGTTGCCGATGCAGGTCGTGCAGCCGTAGCCGACCGTGTAGAAGCCGAGGTCTTCGAGGTAGGTCGTGAGGCCGGCCTTCTCGTAGTAGTCGGTGACGACCTTCGAACCCGGCGCGAGGGTGGTCTTGACCCACGGCTTCGCCTTCAGGCCCTTCTGGCTGGCGTTGCGTGCCAGGAGACCCGCGGCCAGCATGACGGAGGGGTTCGACGTGTTCGTGCACGACGTGATGGCCGCGATCGCGACGGCGCCGTGATCGAGGGTGAACTCGCGACCGTCTTCGAGCGTCACCGGCGTGGGCTTCGAGGTCTTGGCGGGGGCGTGCGAGGTGTGCATGTGCGTCGGGGGCTCCGTCGCGTCGTCCTCCGCCGTGAGACCGACCGGGTCGGAGGCCGGGAAGGTGCCCTCGACCGCGGCGTCGACGCTCGTGTGGTCGGTGGTCGCGTACGAGCCCAGGTCGATCTCGAACTGCGACTTCGACTCGGTCAGCTCGATGCGGTCCTGGGGGCGCTTCGGCCCGGCGATCGACGGGACCACGGTCGCGAGATCCAGCTCGAGGTACTCGCTGAAGACGGGCTCGGTCGACGGGTCGTGCCAGAGCCCCTGCAGCTTGGCGTACTTCTCGACGAGTTCGATCTGCTCCTCGCTGCGACCGGTGAGACGCAGGTAGTCGAGCGTCACGTCGTCGATCGGGAAGATGGCCGCGGTCGAGCCGAACTCGGGGCTCATGTTGCCGATCGTGGCTCGGTTGGCCAGGGGCACCTGCGCGACCCCTTCGCCGTAGAACTCGACGAACTTGCCGACGACCCCGTGCTTCCGCAGCTGCTGCGTGATGGTGAGGACGACGTCCGTCGCGGTGACGCCGGTGGGGATCGAGCCGCTCAGCTTGAAGCCGACGACGCGCGGGATGAGCATCGACACCGGCTGACCCAGCATCGCGGCCTCGGCCTCGATGCCGCCGACGCCCCAGCCGAGCACGCCGAGGCCGTTGACCATGGTGGTGTGCGAGTCGGTTCCGACGAGCGTGTCGGGGTAGGCCTGCAGCACGCTGCCGCCGTCCGCCGTGGAGACCGTGCGGCTGTAGGTGACACGGGCCAGGTACTCGATGTTGACCTGGTGGACGATGCCCGTTCCGGGCGGGACGACCTTGAAGTCGTCGAACGCCGTCTGCCCCCAGCGGAGGAACTGGTACCGCTCGCCGTTGCGCTCGTACTCGATCTCGACGTTGCGCTCGAGGGCGTTCTCGCTGCCGAAGAGGTCGGCGATGACCGAGTGGTCGATCACGAGCTCGGCCGGCGCGAGGGGGTTGATCTTGGTCGGATCACCGCCGAGAGCCGACACGGCCTCGCGCATGGTCGCGAGGTCGACGATGCAGGGGACCCCGGTGAAGTCCTGCATCACCACGCGTGCGGGTGAGAACTGGATCTCCGTGTCGGGCTCGGCCGAGGGCTGCCACGAGCCCAGGGCGCGGATCTGGTCGCCTGTGACGTTGGCACCGTCTTCGGTGCGGAGCAGGTTCTCGAGGAGGACCTTGAGGCTGAACGGGAGCTTGTCGGCCCCGTCGACCGCGTCGATGCGGTAGACCTCGTAGTCGGTGTCGCCGACCCTCAGTGAATCCTTCGAACCGAAACTGTTGATTGCAGACACGTGCCGTCTCCCTTGCTGACTCCGTCGTCATCATGGTCGCTGGGCAGATGCCGCACCAGCGAGGCAAGCCTAAGTCCGCGGACCGTCCGATGACCGACGTCGTCGATTTATCTCGATGTCAAGATAAACCTACCACCGAGTGGCTGAGCGGCTGCCGCTCAGAGCCTGCCCGGGGCCGCGTCGGCCTCGAGACGCGCCCGGTAGACCGTCCGCACCAGCAGCCAGGTGACCCAGAGGACCGCCGCGTACAGCGGGACGCCCATGACGAGCTTCGTCGTCGCCAGGGCGGTGATCTGCCCGGCGAAGAAGAGAGGCAGCTGCACGGCGAGTCGTGCCGCGAACAGCCCGCACCAGAGCCACGTGGTCAGCACCAGGACCCGGCGCTTGGCCTTGTCGTCTCGCCAGGCGCTCCCCTCGTTCGTCAGCAGCCCGACGATGATGCCGATGACGGGCCACCGCACCGCGATGCTCACCAGCAATGCCAGGAGGGACACGACGTTGACGACGAGACCGGGGATGAAGTTGCCCTCGGCCCGTCCGCTGAGGAGGGCGATGGCAGCCGAGATCGCGATCCCGAACACGCCGGCCAGAGCCTGGGCCACGGGGCCGCGCTGCACGATGCGGGCGACGACGAACAGGACCGCGACGCCGACCGGGATGAGCACGGAGGGTACGAGGCTCCCCGTCAGCGTGTACACGATCACGAATCCGAGACCCGGCAGGATCGACTCGGCCAGCCCGCGGACGCCTCCGATGGCCGAGAGCAGGGCTCCGGCCGTGGGGACCTCCCCCGGCGCGACCTGGCCGATGCCGGCCTTGCTCGCCGCCGCCCGCAGCTGCGCGGCGAGGGACACGCGGGGATCGTCGGACGGGGACTCCGCGCCGATCCCGGTGCGGTCGTCGTCGGTCATGCCGGCCTCAGACCTGGGAGGGCGTGGTGCCCGGTGCGTCGGTCGGCCCGGCCTTGGGCATCGACAAGGGAATGAGATCGCGGGGCGCCATCGGGTTCGAGCCGCGCACCACGACGATGCTGCGGAAGAGCTCCTCGATCTTGGCCGCGGCGTCGTCGTCGACGGTCGCTTCGCCGGCGATGACCCCTCGGAGGAACCAGCGGGGGCCGTCGACCCCGACGAAGCGCGCGAGACGCGTGTGCCCGGCGTCGCCGCCCATGACCGGGATCTCGGCGCGCACCTCGGGACCGAAGGGTCCGTCGATCTCGGTGGTCGCGCCTCCTTGGCGTTGGATCTGCTCGGAGATCTGACCGCGGATCTCGTTCCAGAGACCTGCGCTGCGCGGGGCCGCGAACGGCTGCACCTGCAGGGTCGACTTCGCGAAGTCGAGCCCGACGGCCACGACCCGCTTGCTGCCCTCCTCGACCTCGAGGCGGAGGTGGAGGCCCTCACGGGGCACGATCTTGACACCGCCGAGATCGACGTAGGGCCTGACCGGGATCGCCTCGGTCTCGTCGAGCGGACCCTCTTCGGCGCGATCGGCCGGTGCGGACTTCGAGTCGTCGAAGACCTCGACCTCGTCGAGACCGCTCACATCGATCTCGACGTCGTCTCCGTCGACCTGCTCGATGTCGATGGCGACCTCGGCGGCCTGCTGCGCGCGCTTGGACTTCCTCATGCTGATGCCGTTCCTGTCTCGTGTGCGTATCCCGTGGATCCGAAGCCGCCGTCGCCCCTGACGCTCTCCGGGAGGGTCTCGACCGTGAGGAAGTCCGCTCGGACGACCGGCACGATCACGAGCTGGGCGATCTTGTCGCCGACCGCTATCTCGTGATCGGCGTCGAGATCCGTGTTGAGCAGAGCGACCTTGATCTCGCCGCGGTAGCCGGCGTCGACCGTCCCGGGGCTGTTCACCACCGTGATGCCGTGCTTGGCCGCGAGGCCGCTGCGCGGGACGACGAAGGCGGCGTGGCCGTCGGGGAGGGCGATCCGGACCCCCGTTCCGACGAGAGCCCGGCGACCGGCCCGGAGGGTGATCGCCTCGGTGGACAGGAGGTCCGCGCCGGCGTCGCCGGGGTGCGAATAGCGCGGGACGAACGCGGAGCCGAGGGCCCCGTCGACCGCGATCTGGACGTCGAGGGTCTGAGTCACGTGTCGAGGGTAGTCCAGAAGTCTGGTCGAATGGACCCATGCACAACTACCGCGAGCGGCTGTCGCCGCCGGTCACCGTCTTCCTGGCCTCGGCGCTCCTGCTGCCGGCGACGCTCCTGGTCTTCCTGCCCATCAATGTCGGGGTGGGCGTGGTGATGGCGATCGTCTTCTACGTGGCGGCCGTGCTGGCGCTGCTCCTCGGCTCGCCCGTGCTGACCATCGACGACGAGGGGTTCTCGGCGGGTCGCGCGCGCCTCCACGCCCACGAGATCGGAGACGTGACCGCCTACCGCGGGGCCGCCGCCACAGCACAAAGAGGGCCCCTGCTCGATGCACGAGCATGGACCCTCTTCCGGGGATGGGTGAAGCCGGTCGTCAGGATCGAATTGACCGACGTGTCGGACCCGGCTCCCTACTGGCTGGTCTCGACCCGTCGGCCCGACGAGATCGTCGACCGGCTGACGGCCGTCAGGCGGCGCACTCCCGGCAGATAGCCCCGAGCTTGGTCTCGTGGTCGAGCTGCGAACGGTGCTTGACCAGGAAGCACTCGACGCAGGTGAACTCGTCGAGCTGCGGGGGCAGGACGACGACGTCGAGATCGAGGTCGGAGAGATCCTGACCGGCGAGCTCGAACGAGCCCGGGTTGTCGGCGTCGTCGTCGACGACACCGGTCATCTTGTCGGGGACCCGCTCTTTGAGCCCCTCGATCGACTCCGAGTCGTCGTCGTTCTTGCGAGGTGCGTCGTAGTCGGTTGCCATGCCCATCCAGTTCTATTACGTTCGTGTACCCAATTCGGCGCGCACAGTTTGCATGACTCGTTCCCGAATAGCAAACCGGTCGGCAGGGCCTCCCGGGCGCCTCGAAAGAACTGGCGGCACGCCCGTTCTATTCCCCGGTCGGAGGCCCTCGACGTGCGAGTCTTACGGGCGAATCACGACGGCGAAAGGCGTGCTACATGCAGGATCTGAGGGTCATCGGAGTCGAGAGCGGTGCGCTGCTCGTGGCGACCGACGGCGGAAGCGAGTACCGCCTCCCGGTCACGCATTCGCTCCACACGCATCTGCGCGCCGCCGCGCCCGACGGCTCCCCCGCCCAGCGCAAGGCGCCACCTCGCGAGATCCAGGCGCACATCCGCGCCGGCCTCTCGTCCGAGCAGACCTCCGCGGTCACCGGAGCCGACCTCGACTACATCCGTCGATTCGAGGGTCCCGTCCTCGCCGAGCGCGCGTTCGTGCTCGAGACCGCGATGGCCGTCCCGGTGACGGTGGCCGGCGACGACGACGGCGACTCGGGCCCGTCCACCTTCGGAGGGGTGATCGAAGCCCGCCTGGACACGGCGGAGGCATCGGACCGCTCGTGGACCAGCTACAAGGACGTCGAGCAGGGCTGGCTGGTCCACGTCTCGTACGTGACCCGCGAGGTCTCGCGAGACGCGACCTGGCGGTTCGACCCCAAGAAGCTCCTCCTCGCCCCCGCCGGCGGAGACGCCAACACCCTCTCTCAGCATCGCGAGGACGTCGGCCCTCTCGCACCGCGCCTCCGGGCCGTCGACCGCGACTCGGGATCGACCCCGGGTCGCTTCGACAGCGGCGCGTTCATGGTCGACACGACCCCCGAGACCGACGTGGAGATCGAGGTCCCCCGGGTCGTCGAGCCCGAGCGTCATCGGAGCGACGCCCGCTCGGCCGCCTCGCTCGCGGCCACGAACCGCTCGCCCGACCCGGCCACGTCGCACAACCAGACGGCCGATCTGCTCGAGGCCCTCCGTCGCCGACGGGGCGAGCGGGAGTCCGCGCGCTTCTCCGACGACGACGCCCCGCAGCATCCGGCGGCGGGATCCATCCGCGTCATCGACGTGCCTCTCGACGACTTCGGACTGCCCGAGGGCTCGACGGACACGACCGCCGCCCGACCCGACGCCGAGCAGGGCCGCGACGACGACTCGTCGGCTGCTGCGCATCCCCTGCCGGGCGCAGCCCGCACCGGCCGACCCCGCCGTGCCAACCCGATGCCCCCCGTGGTCACGCCGCTCTCGTCGAGCGGCAAGAAGGGCCGCGGCCGGGCGTCGATGCCGAGCTGGGACGACATCGTCTTCGGAGCGCGTTCGGACGACGACAAGTGAGTGGTCCGACCACCGGGGGGCGTCAGCGCGCGTAGGCGCCGAATCGTCTGAGCGGGACCTGCGTCTCGTCCGTCGACCAGCTGCCGTGCTGCCCGATCATCGAGCCGGCCAGACCGCCGGTACCGCGCCCGTCGTAGTAGACGACGCCGCGACGCGCGGCGACGAGGATGTCGCCGATCCGGGGCAGCACCTCGGCGTCGACCGGTCCGAACCAGCCCGCCTCGACGGCCTCCTCGCGCGTGATCACCCAGGCCCGTCCGCCCTCCGCTTCGCGCCAGGCCGCGAGTGTGGCCGCTCGCCGGTCGTCGGACACCTCGTCGCCGAAGTGCAGCTGCAGGCAGCGCGGCTCGCCCGCCACGTGCCGGACGCCGTCGACGAGCTCGGCCCTCCCGCCGAAGACGATGCGACGGCGTTCGCCGATGTCGAGCACCCCGTGATCCGCCGTGACGAGCAGCCCGGTGTCGTGCCCGAGCCCGGCGTCGAGGCGGCGGATCTCGGCGTCCACCTGCTCGAGCGCGGTCGTCCACTCCGGCGACTCCCAGCCGGCGCGATGCGCGATCATGTCCAGCTCGGGGACGTACAGATACACCAGGGAGGCGCGGGTCGCCTGAGCGGCGTCGCGAGCCGCGTCGAATCGGTCGGCCATCGACTCCGCCGACAGATAGGTCGTGCCGGAGAGGATGGCCTCCGTCAGCCCGGACGTCGCGTAGCGCTTCGGGCCGACCGAGAAGCTCGTGACTCCCTCGTCGGCGGCTCGCTCGAAGACCGTGCTGCTGCGCTGCCAGGTGTCGGGCCGCATGCCGGCGTCCCAGCCCGAGAGCTGCTTCACGACGCGATCGCGGTCGCGGTCGAGCACCGAGTAGCCGACGAGCCCGTGCGCGCCGGGGAGGACCCCGGTGGCGAAGGTGGTGAGCGCGGCCGCCGTCGTCGTGGGGAAGCCCGACCAGATGCTGCCGCCCGGGGCGGAGGCGAGCGTGCGGGCGTGGCCCTTCCGAGCACCGAGCGAGGAGCTGCCGAGACCGTCGACGAGGAGGACCACGGCGGACCGCGCGGGGGGAAGAGCGAGCGGGTTCGCCGCGCCCGAGAGCGAGGCGACCGAAGAGGGGAGCACGTCGGCCAGGCTCACGGCGTGCGGGGGGCGCCCCGGTACGATGGACGTCATCGGCACCAGTCTGCCATAGCCGAACCATCCATCCGAGGTGCTTCGCGCCTCCTGCCCCCGAGAAGTGCATGACGACGACCGACACCCTCTCCACTCCCGACGACGGCGAACGCATCGAGGACATCGACGTCTCGCTCGAGATGCAGGGCTCGTTCCTCGAGTACGCGTACTCGGTCATCTACTCGCGGGCCCTGCCGGACGCCCGCGACGGGCTGAAGCCCGTCCAGCGGCGGATCCTCTACCAGATGTCGGAGATGGGGCTGCGTCCCGACCGCGGGCACGTCAAGAGCGCGCGCGTGGTGGGCGAGGTGATGGGCAAGCTGCACCCGCACGGCGACACCGCCATCTACGACGCCATGGTGCGCCAGGCGCAGCCGTTCACCATGCGGGTGCCCCTCATCGACGGGCACGGCAACTTCGGCTCGCTCGACGACGGGCCGGCCGCCCCCCGCTACACGGAGGCCCGACTCGCCGAGGCGTCGCTGGCGATGACGCAGGGGCTCGGCGAGGACGTCGTCGACTTCGTGCCCAACTACGACAACCAGCTGATGCAGCCCGAGGTGCTGCCCGCCGCGTTCCCGAACCTCCTCGTCAACGGCGCCAGCGGCATCGCCGTCGGCATGGCGACCAACATGGCCCCGCACAATCTCATCGAGGTCGTCGGGGCGGCTCGGCATCTGATCGACCACCCCTCCGCGAGTCTCGACGACCTCATGGCCTTCGTGCCCGGTCCCGATCTGCCGACGGGTGGCACCATCTCGGGGCTCGCCGGTGTGCGTGACGCCTACGCCACCGGCCGGGGGAGCTTCAAGACCCGCGCGAAGGTGTCGGTCGAGAGCATCACTGCCCGGAAGAACGGGCTCGTCGTCACCGAGCTGCCGTACCTCGTCGGGCCCGAGAAGGTGATCGAGAAGATCAAGGACGGCGTGCAGGCCAAGAAGCTGACCGGCATCACCGACGTCACCGATCTGACCGACCACAAGCACGGCCTGAGACTCGTGATCGGCATCAAGACCGGGTTCAGCCCGCAGGCCGTGCTCGAGCAGCTCTACCGCTACACGCCGCTCGAAGACGGCTTCAGCATCAACAACGTCGCCCTCGTCGAGGGGCAGCCGCGCACGCTCGGGCTGAAGGAGATGCTCGAGGTCTACGTCGCCCACCGCATCGACGTGGTGACCCGGCGCACGCGGTACCGGCTCGCGAAGAAGGAGGACCGCCTCCACCTGGTCGAGGGGCTGCTCGTCGCCATCGTCGACATCGACGAGGTGATCCAGGTCATCCGCAGCAGCGACGACACCGCCGCGGCCAGGGCTCGTCTGCGCGAGGTCTTCGACCTGAGCGAGATCCAGGCCGAGTACATCCTCGATCTGCAGCTGCGCCGCCTCACGAGGTTCAGCCGCATCGAGCTCGAGGCCGAGCGCGACGAACTGCTCGCCGCCATCGCCGACCTCAAGGCGCTGCTCGCCGACAAGCGCCGCCTGCGCGCCCTCGTCTCGAGCGAGCTGGGCGAGATCGCCGAGCAGTTCGGCACGCCCCGCCGCACCCTCCTGACCGAAGCCGCGCCCAGTGTGGCGACCGTGGGTCGAGGCAGTAAGAAGTCGCCCGTGCTCGAGATCGCGGACACCCCCACGAGGGTCTTCCTCTCGACGACGGGTCGCATCCTCCGCGTCGACCACCAGGACCCGGACTCGGGGCTGCCCACTCCCCCACCGCGTCGGACGAAGCACGATGCCGTCCTGTCGTCGATCGACACCACGAGTCGGACCGAGATCGGGGCGGTGACCACCCATGGTCGTCTGATCCGCTTCACCCCGGTCGACCTCCCGTCGGTTCCGCCGACCTCGGTGCAGCTCGGTGCGGGTGTGCCCGTCCGCGACTACATCGGACTGACCGATCGCACCGAACGGGTGCTCGCCCTCGTCTCCCTGACGGCCGACCGGCCCATCGCCCTCGGCACCGCACGAGGCGTGGTGAAGCGCGTGGCCCCGGGTCAGTACCCCTCCCGCCCCGATTTCCCGGTCATCGGTCTGAAGAAGGGCGACTCGGTCGTCGGAGTGGCGCAGGGCGGCGACGACGACGAGCTCGTCTTCGTCTCGTCGTCGACGCAGCTGTTGAGATTCCCGGCGTCAGCCGTCCGTCCGCAGGGCCCGGCGGGTGGTGGCGTGGCCGGCATCAACCTCCCCGAGTCGTCGACCGTGCTGTTCTTCGGCGCCGTGGCCGCCGGGCACGAGGCGGTCGTCGTGACGGTGTCGACCAGCTCCTCCACCATCGCCGGCACGGACCCGGGGCGCGGCAAGACCAGCGCGTTCGACGAGTACCCCGGCAAGGGCAGGGCCACCGGCGGCGTCCGGTCGCACGCCCTGCTCAAGGGCGAGGACGGCCTCACCCTCGCCTGGGTCGGACCCGCGCCCGCTCGTGCCGTCGGTGCGGACGGCGCAGTCCGCGAGCTCCCGGCCGAGCTGTCGCGACGCGATGCGTCGGGCACGCCCCTCGCCGCGGAGATCGGCTCGATCGGGGCGTCCGTCGCGCACATCGCGGACTCCGCCACCGGCGCGGAGGCAGGCGCGGACGCGGGTGACGACTCGGCGGCCGGCGCCGTCCAGTCGGCCCCCGCAGAGTGACGGCGGGCGAGCGGACCGCGTGGTCCGCTCGCCCGTCTCACGCGCCTGACCGCGCCGAGCCGCGCTGTGCCCGCCTCACGCGACGATCATGCGCCGCGGTGCCGAGGGGGCCGGCAAGCCGCCTGAGGCCTCCGTGCGCCCCCTGTCTCAGACGTCGATGCGGTCGCGGCTGATACCCGAGCCGTCGATGATGAACTCCTTGCGCGGAGCCACCTCGTTGCCCATCAGCAGCTCGAAGACCCGGGCGGCGTTCTCTGCGTCGTCGACCTTGACGCGGCGGAGCATGCGATGCTGCCGCTCCATCGTCGTCGTCCGCAGCTGCTCGGCATCCATCTCGCCGAGGCCCTTGTACCGCTGGATCGGGTCCTGGAACTTCTTGTTCGTCCGCTTCAGCCCGGCGAGCACGCCGTGCAGTTCCTTCTCGGAGTACGTGTAGATCGTCTCGTTCGGCTTGCTGCCGGGGTGCATGACCACGACGCGATGGAGGGGCGGCACAGCCGCGAAGACACGCCCGGCCTCGATCATCGGTCGCATATAGCGGAAGAACAGCGTCAACAGCAGAGTGCGGATGTGGGCGCCGTCGACATCGGCGTCGCTCATGATGATGACCTTTCCGTACCGGGCGGACGAGAGATCGAAGGAGCGCCCGGACCCCGCGCCGAGCACCTGGATGATGGAGGCGCACTCGAGATTCGAGAGCATGTCGCTGACCGAGGCCTTCTGCACGTTCAGGATCTTGCCCCGGATCGGCAGCAGCGCCTGGAACTCGCTGTTGCGGGCGACCTTGGCCGTGCCGAGCGCGGAGTCACCCTCGACGATGAACAGCTCGCTGTTGGCGACGTCGTTCGACCGGCAGTCGACGAGTTTCGCGGGCAATGACGAGTTCTCGAGGGCGTTCTTGCGCCGCTGGGTCTCTTTGTGGGCGCGTGCCGCGATGCGTGACTTCATCTCCGCGACGACCTTGTCGAGCACGAGCGCCGTCTGCGTCTTGTCGTCGCGCTTCGTCGAAGCGAAGCGCTCGGCGAACTGCTGCGCGACGACGTTGGCCACGATGGCCCTCACGGCCGGCGTGCCGAGGATCTCCTTGGTCTGACCCTCGAACTGCGGTTCGGGGAGGCGGACCGTGAGCACGGCCGTGAGCCCTGCCAGCACGTCGTCCTTGTCGATCTTGTCGGTGCCGACCTTCAGCCGACGGGCGTTCTGCTCGACCTGCTGACGGAGGAACTTCAGCAGCCCCGCCTCGAACCCGGCCTGATGCGAACCGCCCTTGGGTGTCGAGATGATGTTCACGAAGCTCCGGAAGACCGTCTCGTAGCCGCTGCCCCAGCGGAGGGCGATGTCGACCTCGCACTCACGCGTGAGCTCGGTGGCGACCATGGCGCCGCCGTCGGTGAGGACCGGCACGGTCTCGGTGTACGAGCCGGTGCCCGTCATGCGCCAGGTGTCGGTGACCGGGGCGTCGGGGGCGAGGAACTCGACGTACTCGCTGATGCCGCCGTCGAAGCGGAAGGTGCTCTCGAGCGGGAACCCGCCGTCGGTGAGCGAGCCGGGGCGCTCGTCGCGGATGCGCAGGGTGAGTCCCGGGATGAGGAAGGCCGTCTGACGGGCACGCGCCGTGAGGTCGTCGGGCTGGAAGGTCGCGCCGCGTGTGAAGATCTGCCGGTCGGCCCAGTACCTGATGCGCGTGCCTGTGACGCCTCGCTTGACCTTGCCGACCTCGCGCAGCACGCTGCCCGACACGAACGGCGTGAACGGAGCGTCGGGGGTGGGCTCGCCGGAGTCGTCGAAGGTGCCGGGCTCGCCGCGCCGGAAGGACATGGCGTAGGTCTTGCCGTTCCGGTCGACCTCGACGTCGAGACGCTCGGAGAGCGCATTGACCACCGACGCGCCGACGCCGTGCAGCCCGCCCGACGACCCGTAGGACCCCCCGCCGAACTTGCCGCCGGCGTGCAGCTTCGTGAACACGACCTCGACCCCGGTCAGGCCCGTCTTCGGCTCGATGTCGACGGGGATGCCCCGGGCTGTGTCGCGGACCTCGACGCTGTCGTCGGCGTGCAGCAGGACGTCGATCGAGTCGCCGTGACCCCCCAGAGCCTCGTCGACCGAGTTGTCGATGATCTCCCAGAGGCAGTGCATCAGACCTCGGGAGTCGGTGCTGCCGATGTACATGCCCGGGCGCTTGCGCACGGCCTCGAGCCCCTCGAGGACGGACAGATGACGGGCCGAGTAGTCGGACGTGGCCAATGGGTGCTCCTGACGCGTTGCGGACGACCACGAGCGGGGAATTCCGGAGGCGGTGGTCGCGTTCCATGGTAACGAGGGCCACCGACACGGAGACCCCGACACTCTCTCGTCGTCGAGCGTCTACGCGATGAGCGAAATCACCCCGAATGTCTCACCATCACTCCACAGCCGTGTTTTGATGAGGACACGTATCCACAGCACCACCGTCAGGAGGAGCACCCCTATGACTCAGATGGCCACCGACCAGACAGCCGTCGACGAGTTCGGCTCCCGCTACCAGTTGAGCGCAGCCGACCGCTGCGACAGCTGCGGAGCCCAGGCGTACATCCGTGCGACCCTGGCCACCGGTCAACTCTTCTTCTGCGCCCACCACGGCGCGAAGCTGAAAGACAAGCTGGAGCCGACCGCGATCGAGTGGCTCGACGAGAGCGCCAAGCTCTCCGAGCACTGACCGGACTCTCGGCGCCTCAAGGCGCCCTGTTCGACGAAGAAGCCCGCACCCTCCGAGAGGGTGCGGGCTTCTTCGTGGTCACATCGCCTTGAACGACCGTTCCAGGTTCTCGGCGATCACCCGTTGCGACGCGGCCGCGTACTGATCGAGCTTCTCGTGGGCCGGGGTGAGACCGTACGAGATGCCGCGACGCGAGAGCGCCGTCCGGAGGATCCGGTCCGTGAGACCGGGATTGAGGGGAAGCAGGGGGCCCTTCAGCTGCGTGCCGAACGACGTGCCCCGGACGACACCCTCGGCGCCGTCTGACCCGTTGCCGCCGCCGTGGACGACGGTCGCGAACGGACGCGAGCCCGCGCCGAGCTCGAGGTGGGCGGCGTGGTCCTCGAAGCCGAAGAGGGTGAGGTCGTCTCCCCCGTACTGGGTGGTGACCTGGAAGTAGTTCGTGCGTCGCGGTGCGCCGCGACGGACGAGCGCATCGAAGAACCCGACGCCTTCGACGGTGTCGCCCTCGACCGTGACGACGCCTCGTGTGAGGAGCTCCATGCCGCCGCCGACGGCGACGACCGGGACCCCCGACCGGGCGAAGCCCTCGAAGGCGTCGCGGAGTCGGACGGCGTCGACGCTGACTGAGCGGACGCCCGAGAGCGGACCGTGGCCCAGCACGACCACGTCGGCCACCGAGGGGACGTCGTCCCCGATGCGGTACTCGGTGACCTCCGAGTCGATCCCGGCGCGTCGTGCACGTTCGACCAGGGTCGTCACGTTGCCACGATCACCGCTCACCCCGAGTTCTTCGGGGTAGACGTGGACGATTCTCAGGACGTCGTCGCTCACGCGCTCTTCTCCAGATCGGGGTGGCCGAGGATGCGGCGCGCGAGCATCATCTGCTCGTAGTTCGTCACGAAGTGCTTGGTGCGATCACCGGGCGACGGGAGAGCGCGCATGAGGCGGATGGCCTTCGAGATGTCCTCCTCGATGACGTGCACGGGGATCCCCTCGTGCTCGAGCCGGAGGGCCAGCTGCCAGGCTTTGGCGCCCGCGAGCACGTCGACGTGATCGAGGTGGGAGAAGTCGATGTCGTAGATCCACGAGATGTCGGGCGTGCCCTCGTCGATGGCGAGCATCACCTGCTCGACCCCCTGCGGAAGCGCGTCGAGGTTCATCTGCAGACTCGCTGCGTTCTTGAACATGATGAACTCGGCCTCGTCGGTGCCGAGCGACATGCGCTCACCCCGTCCGTAGGCCGGCTTCATGCCGTCGAAGGCGCGAGAGACGGCCACGGCGTCGACCGGCCCGCCCAGCACGACGGAGGCCGTCTGCAGAGCTGCCGCCGCGTCGACTGCGTAGTGCAGACCGCGGGCCGGCAGCTGCACGTCGACCGTGACGTCGCCGACCCGGATGGTCGCACCCGCGCCGTCGAGAGTCAGGACCTCGGCTTGCGCGTCGAGCGAGTCGTCGGCCCGCCTGGTGAAGTCGTTGGCGTTCTGGAGCCCGTTGGGCGATGCCGCGACGACCGCCGGTGCGGCGCCGAAACGCGAGACCGACTGACCGGGACGGGCCGTGTACGGCCCGAGGTGCTGGTCGTCGCGGTTGGTGATCACCGACGACGTCGCCAGGGCGGCTGTGTCGGTCATCATCGTGCCGACGCGCTCCGTCTCGAAGAAGCGGTACAGCTGGTCGACCTGCACGTTCAGCATGAGCACGGTCGAGGGGTTCAGGGACTTCGTCAGTTCGACGGCGAAGGCCTCGTCGACCTCGATCACGCCGATGTCGTGCTTCACGTCGCCGAACGGCGTGACCTCACGGAGGAACGCCGACGCGATCCCCTGCGGCAGGTTGGCGCCGGTGGGGTTCGTGAACACCGTGAGACCGTGAGCCCGCAGCGTCTCGGTCAGCATCATCGTCGTCGTCGATTTTCCGTTCGAACCGAGGACGAAGACGACCCCGCGCTCGAACTGCGACGAGACATGGGTGAGGAAGTCGGGGGCGAGGGCGAGGACCGTGCGCCCCGGATAGGCGGATCCCCCGCCTCGGAGGCGCGCGAGGGCGCGGACGATCCGGCCCGCCAGGACGGGGACGACGTACTTCATGTCTCTACTCGAGGTAGTCGCGGAGCGACTGCGATCGGGACGGGTGGCGCAGCTTGGCCATCGTCTTGGACTCGATCTGGCGGATGCGCTCGCGCGTCACGCCGAAGGTGTCGCCGATCTGATCGAGCGTCTTGGGCATGCCGTCACCCAGGCCGAAGCGCATCCGGATGACGCCCGCCTCACGCTCGGAGAGGCTGTCGAGCAGCGACTCGAGCTGCTTCTGCAGCATGGTGAAGCCCACGGCGTCGGCCGGGACGACAGCCTCCGTGTCTTCGATGAGGTCGCCGAACTCGCTGTCGCCGTCTTCACCGAGAGGAGTGTGCAGCGAGATCGGCTCGCGCCCGTACTTCTGGACCTCGACGACCTTCTCGGGGGTCATGTCGAGCTCGCGCGAGAGCTCTTCGGGCGTGGGCTCGCGACCGAGATCCTGCAGCATCTGACGCTGCACGCGGGCGAGCTTGTTGATGACCTCGACCATGTGCACGGGGATGCGGATGGTGCGGGCCTGGTCGGCCATGGCCCGGGTGATGGCCTGACGGATCCACCAGGTGGCGTAGGTCGAGAACTTGAATCCCTTGGTGTAGTCGAACTTCTCGACGGCGCGGATCAGACCGAGGTTGCCCTCTTGGATCAGGTCGAGGAACTGCATCCCACGGCCCGTGTAGCGCTTGGCGAGGCTGACCACGAGGCGGAGGTTGGCACCGAGCAGGTGGCTCTTCGCACGCTGTCCGTCGCGCGCGACCCAGCGGAGTTCGCGCTCGAGCTCTTTGCTCAAACCGGAGCTGGCCGCCAGCTTGTCTTCGGCGAACAGACCGGCTTCGATCCGCATCGCCAGCTCCACCTCTTCGGCGGCGTTCAGAAGGGCGACCTTGCCGATCTGCTTCAGGTAGTCCTTGACCGGGTCGGCCGTGGCGCCCGTGATGGTCGTCGAGTAGACCGGCATCTCGTCGTCGTCGTCTTGAGAGATGACGAGTGCGCCCTTGGGCAGGATCTCGGGGGCCTTGTCGGTCGCGTCGGCGTCCGTCTCGGCGGGGGCCTCCTGCGACTCGGCGTCGTCGTCGGCCGGAGCCTCGTCGGCGGCCTTGGCAGCCTTGGGGGCGGCCTTCTTGGCCGGAGCGCGCTTCGCGGGCGCCTTCTTCGCGGGGACGTCGGCCGCGACCTTCGTCTCGTCGGTCACGGACTCGTCTGAGGCCGTGGTCGCCTTGCTGCGGGTAGCCATGCGAACACCTTTCACATCTCTATTGCTCGGGTCCGGGTGCGACCAGCGTGATCGGTGGGACCGTGCTCGTCGGACCTCGACCGGCAAACGGATGGCGTCGGTCGATTTCGGGCAGTACTAGGACCCATGTCAAGTCTCGTGCCGGAAGTCGATCGCGACAGCGACGACGGGGTGAACGAGAAACGAACGGGTCCGTGATCCATTATTACACGCCCCGCGCCCACGGCCCGACACCGCGGAGGCGGCTCTCAGCCCCGTGGCCCGCGCCGCATCCGCCAGCGCCGGAGAGCCGCGACCCAGATGGGCGCGACCTCGATGCCCTCCTCGTGTCGCAGGCCCCGGCGGGTCCGACGTCGCTCGACGACGAGGCAGGCGACGCCCGTCCCGACGACGAGGTACTGGACGAGGAACGCGATCCGGAACGACTCGAACGCGAAGATGTCGCTCGGGGCCCCGGAGGCGACGCGGGCGGAGTCGAGCTGATCGAGCACCACCCCGATGAGGAACATCATGACGAAGCTCGCCAGGAAACCTCCGACGTTGACGATGCCGTTGGCGACGCCGAGACTGCGCAGGGGGTTGAAGGTCCGTGCGAAGTCGAAGCCGATGATCGACCCCGGTCCGCCCACGCCCAGGACGACGACGAGCACGACGGCGAGCCAGGGAGGCGGGGTCCCGGGCCAGGCCAGCACGAGGGTCCAGACGGCGGCCATGGCGAACACGATGCCGAGCACGAGGTTCGAGCGCCGGAGGGGGAACCGGGCGACGAGCAGGCCGAGGATGGGGCCGGCGACGACACCCGAGGCGACGAGGACGGCGAGCAGACCGGACGCCTCGCCCGAGCTCAGCCCCAGGCCCCCGACCAGGAACGGCACGCCCCAGAGCAGGCTGAAGACCGTACCGGAGGACTGCGTGACGAAGTGCGACCAGAATCCGAGACGGGTCCCCGGGCGGCGGGCGCTCTCGACCAGCTGACGCCCGGCGGATCGCCAGGTCGTGGTCGTAGAGCGCGGGATCACGCCCTCGGGCGCCTCGGACACGAGCATGACCACGACGGCGACCGCGATGACGGAGAGCGCCGCGGCGCTGATGAAGGCCGGCGACCATCCCACGCCGTGCAGCACGATCGACAGCGGCACGGCCGAGAGGATCTGACCGAACTGACCGATGTTCCCCGTCCACTGCGACACCTGCGGCAGGATCGGCCCCCGGAACCACGACGGCAGCAACCGCATCACCGAGATGAAGGTCATCGCGTCGCCCGCGCCCACGAGCATGCGGCCGACGATCGCGAAGCCGATCGTCGGGGGTGAGACGGCGACCACGAGCTGTCCGACGCCGAGCAGCACCCCTCCGGTGACGATCAGCGCCTTCGGTCCGACCCGATCGAGCATGACGCCCACCGGGATCTGCAGACCGGCGTAGACCACCAGCTGGACGACGGCCAGGGTCGAGAGGGTCCATGCGGAGACGTCGAAGAGCTGGCGGGCCTCGACGCCCGACACCCCGAGGGACGATCGCTGCATCACCGCGACGATGTAGGCGAAGACGGCCGCGCCCCAGACGAGCCAGGCGCGCTTCGAGTTCACCCGACGAATCTACCCGAGCGAACGAGCGCATACGCCGCCGACCACGCGTGCCCGTGGACGGGACGACGGCCGAGGAGGCGCGGGTCAGGCGGACGTGTCGCCGTCGGTCCGGCGCGCCAGGAACTTCTCGAGCTCGGCCGCCAGCGCGTCGGCCGTCGGCACCTTGCCGTCCTGGTCGGTGAGCGGCGACGGCAGGGGGTTGCCCTCCATGTACGTGTCGTGGCGCTCTTCGAGGGTCGCGACGAGTCTCGACAGCTCGGTGTTGCCGTGCACCTGCTCCTCCACCTTGACGAGGAACTCGCGCCCCTCCTCGCGGAGACGGTCGGTGGGGAAGATGAGCCCGGTGGCCGCGCTGATGCTCGACAGCGCGGCGACCGCCGCGTCGGGGAACTCCGTGTCGGCGAGGTAGTGCGGCACGAGGAGGACGAACCCGGCCGTGGGGTGACCGTCCTGGCCGAGACGGTGCTCGATGAGGTGGAGGGCGTTTGCCGGCGCCTGCGTGACGGGCTTCCACACCGAGAGCGACTCGATGAGGTCCGCGCGGTTGCCGCTGACCGTGACGCCGATCGGCCTGGTGTGAGGCACGGGCATCGGGATGGAGTGGACCCAGGTCGTCGTCGAGACCCGGTAGCGCTCCACGAGCTGGACGACGGCCGCCGTGAAGCGGTTCCACTGGAAGTCGGGCTCGAAGCCCGACAGGAGGAGGAACGGCTGACCGATGTCGTCGCTCATCAGGTGCAGGGACAGACGGGCGACCGAGACCTCGCTCACGTGGTCCTGGTCGAAGGTGAAGACCGGACGACGCGCCCGGTAGTCGAGGAGCTCGTCGGTGTCGAACGAAGCGACCAGCGTGCTGTCGAGAGTGTCGATCATGTACTCGGCGAGTTGACTCACCGCCGAGCCGGCGTCGGCGAAACCGGTCAGGCCCGCGACGAGGGGCAGCCCGTCGGGGACGTTCGGGGCGTCGATCGAGAGGTCGTAGAGTCCGGCGGGGTCGTGCATGTCGACAAGCCTAGATACCGGCGAGGTGCTCCGCAGGCCGTCGCCACGTGCCGAGAGCGAACAGAGCCGTGGCTACCATCGAGGCATGACCGTTTCGACTCTGACCACCAGCACGACCACCCCCGCCGAGATCGAGGGGGACGTCCTCGTCGTCGGCGTCCGCAAGACCTCGTCGGGCCCGGAGCTCACCACTCCGGTCGAGGGCCTGGCTGACGTCCTCTCCGCCGTCGGCGTGACCGGGGCGCGCGACGAGCTGGTCCGGCTGCCCGGCACGGCCGTGCGCGCCTCCGGAATCGCACTGATCGGACTCGGCGACACCGTCGACGCCGAATCGCTGCGCTACGCGGCCGGATCGGCCGTCCGTCAGCTGACGGGCGTCGACCGCGTCGTGATCGCCCTCCCCGTGACCGGCACCCAGGAGGCGCTGGCCGCGCTGGAGGGAGCCGCCATCGCCTCGTACGAATTCGACGCGTTCCGCTCCACGACCGCGTCGGACTCCCGTCGACACGCACACGACATCGTGCTCGCCACCGACGTGCCGGTCGATCCGGCGACCGCCGAGCGGGCCCGCATCGTCGCGACCGCCGTGCACACGGTCCGTGACCTCTCGAACACTCCCCCGCAGCAGATGTTCCCCCAGGCGCTCGCCGACAAGGCCGTCTCGCTGGCCGAGGGCACCGCCCTCGAGGTCACCGTGCTCGCCGAGGACGAACTGCTGGCGGGCGGCTTCGGAGGCATCCTCGGCGTCGGCCAGGGCTCGAGCCGGGGCCCGCGCCTGGTCAAGGTCGAATACCGCCCCGAGGGGGCGACGAAGCACCTGGCCCTGGTCGGCAAGGGCATCACGTACGACACCGGCGGGCTCTCGCTGAAGCCCGCAGCCTCGATGCTCGGCATGAAGGACGACATGACGGGTGCGGCCACCGTGCTCGCCGTCACCGTCGCGGCCGCCGAGCTGGCGCTGCCCGTGCGTCTGACCGCCTGGCTGTGCGTCGCCGAGAACATGCCGAGCGGCACGGCGATCCGGCCCGACGACGTCCTGACCATCAAGGGCGGCACCACCGTCGAGGTGACGAACACCGACGCGGAGGGCCGCCTGGTCATGGCCGACGGTCTCGTCGCGGCCAGCGAGGAGCAGCCGGACGCGATCGTCGACGTGGCGACCCTGACCGGCGCCCAGGTGGTCGCACTCGGGATGCGCACCGTCGGAGTCATGGGCAACGACGCGCTGGCCTCCCGCGTGGTCGAGCTGGCCGACTCGATCGGCGAGACGTTCTGGCGCATGCCCCTGCCCGGCGAGCTCAAGGCGCGCCTGGCGTCCGACGTGGCGGACCTCGTGAATGCGACCCCCGGCAACACCGCCGCGGGGATGCTGCTCGCCGGGGTGTTCCTGAACGAGTTCGTGGGGAAGAAGGACGGCGCCGACACCGCACTCCCGTGGGTCCACCTCGACATCGCCGGCCCGTCGAACAACAAGGCCGGCGGCTACGGCTACACCGGCAAGGGCTCTACCGGCGTTTCCGTGAGAACCCTGCTAGAGCTGGCCTCCGACTTTTCGGCCGCGTAGTAGGGTCGACGAGGCGGGAGAATCCCGTCGAGAACGGTCCCTGAACGCCGGTCCGCCTCCACGACACGTCGGAGGCGAAGCGGGCGACGTGTCGTCGTCACCACGACGGCGCCTCCCCACCCGGCGCGGGGTACCTCCGAACGCACGAGGGAGTTGCTGGGTGTCGGAACAGAATTTTGACCTGGTGGTGCTCGGTGGCGGGAGCGGCGGATACGCCGCGGCGCTGCGGGCGACCGAGCTGGGGCTGAGCGTCGCGCTGGTCGAGAAGGACAAGGTCGGCGGGACCTGCCTCCACCGGGGATGCATCCCCACCAAGGCGCTCCTGCACTCGGCCGAGGTGGCCGACGTCTCGCGCGAGTCGGCCAAGTACGGCGTGCACACCGACTTCCACGGGATCGACATCCCGGCCGTGACGACCTACCGCGAGGGTGTCGTCGCCAGCAAGTACAAGGGTCTCCAGGGTCTGCTGAAGGCGCGCAAGATCACGACCGTCGAGGGCGAGGGTCGACTCACGTCGCCGTCGACCGTCCAGGTCGGCGACACGACCCTGAAGGCGAAGAACATCGTCCTCGCCACCGGTTCGTACTCGCGCAGCCTCCCCGGGCTCGACATCGGAGGGAAGGTCATCACGAGCGAGCAGGCTCTCGCCCTCGACCACGTCCCGAACAAGGTCGCCATCCTGGGCGGCGGCGTGATCGGCGTCGAGTTCGCCAGCGTCTGGAAGTCCTTCGGCGCCGAGGTGACCATCATCGAGGCGCTCCCCCACCTCGTCCCCAACGAGGAGGAATCGATCAGCAAGCAGTTCGAGCGCGCGTTCCGCAAACGCGGCATCGAATTCTCGCTCGGTGTGCGATTCCAGGGAGTCACCCAGAACGACGATGGCGTCGTCGTGACGCTGGAGGACGGCAAGACGTTCGACGCCGACCTCCTTCTGGTCGCGGTGGGTCGCGGCCCCTCGACGGCCGGTCTCGGCTTCGAGGAGGCCGGAGTGACGGTCGACCGCGGCTTCGTCATCACGAACGAGCGCCTCGCCACCTCGGTGCCCGGCGTCTACGCCGTGGGCGACATCGTCCCCGGACTCCAGCTCGCGCACCGGAGCTTCCAGCACGGCATCTTCGTCGCCGAGGAGATCGCGGGCCTGAAGCCCGTCGTGATCGAGGACGTCAACATCCCCAAGGTCACGTACTCCGACCCCGAGGTCGCCTCAGTCGGTCTCACCGAGGCGAAGGCCTCGGAGAAGCACGGCTCCGACAAGATCACCAGCTACGACTACAACCTCGCCGGCAACGGCAAGAGCCACATCATCGGCACTGCGGGTTCGGTCAAGGTCGTCCGCGTCGTCGACGGGCCCGTGGTCGGCGTCCACATGATCGGCGCCCGCGTGGGCGAGCTGATCGGCGAGGCTCAGCTGGCCGTCAACTGGGAGGCCCACCCCGAGGACGTCGCGCCCCTGATCCACGCGCACCCGACGCAGAACGAAGCTCTCGGTGAGGCGATGCTGGCTCTGGCCGGCAAGCCGCTTCACGCGATGTAGCACCCACCGCACTTACACACACAAAGACACGCAATGTCGTCAAAGGAGTTCCACAGATGAGCGAATCCGTCAACCTCCCGGCACTCGGTGAGAGCGTCACCGAGGGCACGGTCACCCGCTGGCTCAAGAATGTCGGTGACCGCGTCGAGGTCGACGAGCCGCTGCTCGAGGTCTCGACCGACAAGGTCGACACCGAGATCCCGTCGCCCGTGGCCGGTGTGATCGAAGAGATCCTCGTGCCGGAAGACGAGACCGTCGAGGTCGGCACGGCACTCGTCCGCATCGGCGACGGCTCGTCCGACGCACCGGCCGAGGACGCCGGCGAGTCGAGCGACGACGCCGAGCAGTCCGACGAGCCAGAAGCCGCCGCCGAAGATGGCGACGACGCCGGGGACGCCGAGCTGCCCTCGTCCGCTGCTCCGGCACCCGGCGAGGAGGCCGAGGCTTCGGCCCCCGAGCCCGCTCCCGCCGTCGACCCGGCCCCGGCGGCTCCTCAGGCTGCGGCACCGCAGGCCGCTCCGGCCGTCCCCGCCGCAGCGCCGTCGGCTCCCGCCGCGCCGGCCGCAGCCGCGCCGGCCGCTGCTGCTCCCGCTGCCGCGGCACCCGCCGCCGCCCCGTCGTCGGACTCCGGTTCGACCGCGGGCTACGTCACGCCTCTGGTCCGCAAGCTCGCGAACGAGAAGGGCGTCGACCTGTCGTCCCTCTCGGGCAGCGGTGTCGGCGGGCGCATCCGCAAGGAGGACGTCCTCTCAGCCGCTGAGGCCGCGTCCGCGAAGACCGCCGAGTCGAGCACGGCGTCGACGAGCGCAGCGCCGGCGCCCCTCGAGATCTCGCCCCTCCGTGGAACGACCGTCCCGATGACGCGACTCCGCAAGGTCGTCGCCGAGCGCGCCGTGCAGTCGATGCAGGCCATGGCCCAGCTGACCAGCGTCGTCGAGGTCGACGTCACCAAGGTGGCGTCGTTCCGCGACGCGAACAAGGCCGCCTTCCTGGAGAAGACCGGCAACAAGCTGTCCTTCCTGCCGTTCTTCACCCTCGCGGCGGCGGAGGCCCTCCAGGCTCACCCGAAGCTCAACGCGACGGTGGACGGTGACTCGATCGTCTACCCCGACCACGAGAACATCAGCATGGCGGTCGACACCGAACGGGGTCTCCTGACTCCGGTCATCAAGAACGCCGCCGATCTCGACCTGGCCGGCATCGCCGCCCAGATCGCCGATCTCGCGCAGCGGACCCGCGACAACAAGCTGAAGCCCGACGAGCTGGCCGGTGGCACCTTCACCGTGACGAACACGGGTTCGCGGGGCGCGCTGTTCGACACGCCGGTGGTGTTCCTGCCTCAGGTCGCCATCCTCGGTACAGGCATCGTCGTCAAGCGCCCCGTGGTCGTCAAGACCGACGGTGGCGAGGCGATCGCCGTCCGCTCGATGGTGTACCTGGCCCTGTCGTACGACCACCGCATCGTCGACGGTGCCGACGCTGCGCGATTCCTGGTCGCCGTCAAGGACCGCCTCGAGGCCGGCGACTTCACCGCGAAGCTCGGCATCTGATCCGCAGCCCGTCACTGACGGGCGATGATCTCGCGAAGCCGCCAACCGGCCTCGGTCCTCACCACGAGGACCGAGGCCGGTTCGTCGTCCGCGGTGTGAGCTTCGAACAGCACGCTCTCGCCGAGACGCTGGGTCTCCGGGCCCAGGCGGGTCGGCAGGAGCGCCTGGGCGGTGGCGGCGGGGTCGTCGACCAGTGCCGAATCCGACCGGGCGAGGGGTGACCCGTGGTGGTCGACCGCGGCGATGCAGGAGGGGGTGGGGTCTCTCAGGCACTCGACCCGCGCCTCCAGCAGGACGGCCGTCGCGGCTGCTGCGTCGTCCCCTCGCAGCACGGCCTCCTCGGCGGAGGGGGTGACGGTCGGCGACATGCCCGGCGGCGGCCCTCCCGACGCATCCGCCCGCAGCGGGGACGTCGACGGGCGGGGAAGCCCGTCGGCGTCCGTCGTGGCATCCTCCCTCGAAGAGAGGAGGGACGCCCCCACGAGAGACAGGACGAGCACGCCGGCCACGACCCAGAAGCGTGGGCGGACGACTCGGAGTCGATCCCGCAGCGGAGCCCGCGGTCGATCGTGCCACCACGCGAGGGCCCGGTCGATCAGGGCGCTCTCGGGCAGCACGGCCAGCCAGGCAGGTGTCTCGCGGGGCGCCGCCCGCAGGGTCGCCGTCGACTGCTCCCCCACCGCACCGACCGATGGGGTGAGGAACACCGTCGGCAACGGCCGGGGCTCGCCGAGGTCATGAGCCCACTCGAGCAGCTCGTCGGGAGTGGTCGGCGGCACGCCCCGGCACGACTCATCGTCGAGGCGGTCGACGACCAGCGACCAGAGATCGGCCACCCCGGGGTGTCCGGCGAGAGCCGCGGTCGAGAGCGTGCCGGAGAGGGCATCCGGCGGCGCGGTCGAGACCGCGACGTCGCCGGAGCTCAGACCGATGATGACCGGTGCACCGCGATCGTCGATCCCGATGCAGTGAGGCGGCAGCACCGCGGGGACCACGCCCCTAGCGGCCAGGTGCCCGAGTGCGGAGGCCAGGGGCACGACGAGGGTGACGGCCTCGCCGCGCGCGAGCGCCCCGCGGCCCGCGAGCCAGGCGTCGAGCCGGATCGACGGGACACCCCGGGTCACCACGACCGGTCGACCGTCGAAGTGGAAGACATCGAGCACCTCGACCACATGGGGGTGGTCGGCGCAGCACAGGGCCGCTGCCTCGACGAGGGCCTCACGGGTCGAGGAGGGGGAGGCGCGGAGCAGCACGGGCTCGCCCGACGACCACGTCGAGGTCCACCACCGGAACGGCGGAGGCCCGTCGACGGGCTCGGCCTCGTAGGGCCCGACACGGGTGCTCGACATGACTCGAGAGTCGTGCACGCCGGCACGGGCACGGCGGAGCCGGCGGCCGTCTGGGGACGCGTTCGCGGACGGCGGTCTCGGGGAGGACTCGTGACGGCGGGCGAACCCGTATCCTGTGAGCATGGCACGTAAGTCTCCGGAGAACACGACCCCGAAACCGCCCAAGGAACCGGGCCGTTTCAAGCAGATGTGGCAGGTCTTCCAGATGACCCGCCGGATCGACAAGACGGCGCTGCCGCTGATGCTGGCGGTGCTGATCGTCCCGATCCTGCTCGGTGTGGCCGCGGGCATCCTGCTCTCCGAGGGGAACGTCCTCGCGCTCGTCCTCTACATCGTGGTCGGCGTCATGCTCGGCATCCTGCTGCTGCTGCTCGTGCTCGGTCGTCGTGCGGAGCGCGCGGCCTACTCGCAGATCGAGGGTCAGCCCGGCGCCGTGGGCGCGGTCATGAAGAGCGGCCTCCGCCGCGCCTGGCGTGCCAACGAGATGCCCGTCGCCGTCCAGGGCCGGAGCCAGGCCGCGGTCTACCGCGCGGTCGGCAAGCCGGGAGTCGTGCTCATCGCCGAGGGCGCGGCCGGCCAGACGAAGCGCCTGGTCGACGAGGAGCGCCGCAAGGTCGCCCGGGTCCTCCCCAACGTCCCGATCACGGTCCTCCACGTGGGCCCCGACTCGGACGCCGTGCCGCTGCACAAGCTGGCCGGTCGGATGAACAAGCTGAAGAAGGCCATCAACCGCAACGAGGTCCTGGCGGTGGGCAACCGCCTGCAGTCGCTCGGTCAGAACGGCCTGCCCATCCCCAAGGGCGTCGACCCGTTCAAGGCCCGCGCCGGTCGACCGCGCTGACCCGCGCCTCCTGCGATCACGAAGCCGCCGCCGCTCCCCCTCGGGAACGGCGGCGGCTTCGTCGTGACCGGACGGTCAGACGCGGACGAGCACGGTGCCGGCGATCCGGTCGTGGAGACCGCGCTGGTCGAGGTCGAAGACCACGGCGGGGATCACCAGGGCGACCAGCAGAGTCCGCACGACAGGGCGCCAGAGGCCGAGGTACCCGCCGGCCATCGGCACCACCCGCATCCGCAGGGCGAGATGACCGATCGTGCCGCCGAGCGTGATCAGGAAGACGATCTGCACGAGGACGAAGACGATCGTGATGGCGATGCCCTCGCCCCCGAAGAACGCGAAGGCCACGATGTAGGCGAGAGCCCAGTCGATCGCGATGGCGGCGACGCGGCGCCCGAGTCTCGCGATCGACCGCGGTCCGCTCTCGGGGAGACCGAGTCGACGACCGGGCCAGGCCTGTTGTCCGCCCGCCGCGCCTCCTGCCCTGTCGGGGCCGCCGGGCGGTGTTCGAGGGGTCTGAGGCATGCCCATGAGCCTACCGATCAGGGCAGCCGTAACATGCCGGAAACATCAGGGACACTGCGGCGAAACGGCCCCTCAATACCCTCGGTACAGGCTGCAGCCGTGGCCGATCCGTTCCAGTCAAGCCCATTGGAGAGACATCTCGTATGTTCACTGATTCTTCCGAGGTGCTGAAGTTCATCAAGGACACCGACGTCAAGTTCCTTGACATCCGCTTCACCGATCTTCCCGGTGTCCAGCAGCACTTCAACATCCCCGCCTCCACGGTCGACGAGGAGTTCTTCTCCGTAGGGCAGCTCTTCGACGGATCGTCCATCCGTGGCTTCGCCTCCATCCACGAGTCGGACATGCAGCTCATCCCCGACGTCACGACCGGATACGTCGACCCGTTCCGTGCCGAGCGCACGCTCATCCTCGTCTTCGACATCTTCAACCCGCGCAACGGCGAGCTCTACAGCCGCGACCCGCGTCAGGTGGCCAAGAAGGCCGAGAAGTACCTTGCATCGACGGGCATCGCGGACACGGCGTTCTTCGCCCCCGAAGCCGAGTTCTACATCTTCGACGACGTCCGCTACGAGGTGAAGCAGAACGCCAGCTTCTACAGCGTCGACAGCGAAGAGGGCGCCTGGAACACCGGTCGCGTCGAAGAAGGCGGCAACCTCGCCAACAAGACGGCCTACAAGGGTGGGTACTTCCCGGTCAGCCCGGTCGACAAGACCGCCGACCTCCGCGACGACATCAGCCTGCGGCTGATCGACGCCGGCCTCGAGCTCGAGCGCGCGCACCACGAGGTGGGCACCGGCGGTCAGCAGGAGATCAACTACAAGTTCGACACGATGGTCCACGCGGCCGACGACATCCTGAAGTTCAAGTACATCGTCAAGAACACCGCCGAGATGTGGGGCAAGGTCGCGACCTTCATGCCCAAGCCCCTCTTCGGCGACAACGGCTCGGGCATGCACACGCACCAGTCGCTGTGGAGCGACGGCAATCCCCTGTTCTACGACGAGAACGGCTACGGCGGTCTCTCCGACCTCGCCCGCTGGTACATCGGCGGCCTGCTCAAGCACGCCCCCGCCGTCCTGGCCTTCACGAACCCGTCGATCAACTCGTACCACCGTCTGATCCCCGGCTTCGAGGCCCCCGTCAACCTCGTGTACTCGGCGGGCAACCGCTCGGCCGCGATCCGCATCCCGATCACCGGCACGAATCCGAAGGCCAAGCGCATCGAGTTCCGCGTCCCCGACGCCGCCTCGAACCCGTACCTCGCGTTCGCGGCTCAGCTGATGGCCGGCCTCGACGGCATCCAGAACCGCATCGAGCCGCACGAGCCGGTCGACAAGGACCTCTACGAGCTGCCCCCGGAAGAGGCGAAGGGCATCCCCCAGGTGCCCGCGTCGCTCGACGGTGCGCTCGACGCGCTCGAGGCCGACCACGAGTTCCTCACCAAGGGCAACGTCTTCACGGAAGACCTCATCGAGACCTGGATCGCCTACAAGCGCGAGAAGGAGATCCTGCCCATGGCGCAGCGTCCCCACCCGTTCGAGTTCGAGCTGTACTTCGGCGTCTGACCTCCGAGCACCGCACGAGGCCCGCTCCCCTTCTCGGGGTGCGGGCCTCGTGCCGTTCAGAGCCGGTCGGAGGACGGCGCACTCGAGCGGGCTCGGGCGGGCTCGCGCAGGGCCGAGCGGGGCAGACAGCCGAGCGGGACTCAGCCGGTGGGCTCGGGAGTCTCGTCGAGACCGTAGAAGCCGCGTTCGAAGACGGCCCGCGACCGCCTGGTCGCCGCGAGGTAGTCCTCTTCGAGCCGGGTCGCCGAGCCCGGTGGGTACTCCATGAGCCGGGCGACCCCCTCGAGGAGGCGCCGGTCGGTCGGCAGGACGTCGGACGTCCGTGACGTCCACAGCACGACGGCGGAGCGAGCCCGGGAGGCGATGGTCCAGGCGTCCCGCAGCTTCTGAGCGTCGTCGCTCGACAGCAGACCCGCCTCGGCGGCCGCTGCCAGCGCCTCCAGCGTCGACGGCGTCCGCAGACCCGGGGTGTCGTGCGCATGCTGCAGCTGGAGGAGTTGCACGTACCACTCGACGTCGCTGAGCGATCCGCGCCCGAGCTTGAGGTGACGGGACGGCTCGGCGCCCTTCGGGAGCCGCTCCGCCTCGACACGGGCCTTGATGCGCTTGACCTCGCGCACCTCCTGGTCGGATATGGCCTCCGGGTACCGGACACCGTCGGCGACGGCCATGAACTCGGCCGCCAGACCCTCGTCGCCGGCGACCGGGCGCGCACGCAGCAGCGACTGGGCCTCCCAGGTGAGCGACCAGCGCGCGTAGTAGGCGCGATACGACGACAATGAGCGCGCGACGGTGCCGTTCTTGCCCTCGGGGCGGAGCCCGGTGTCGAGGTCGAGCGGGACGAGGGCGTCGGAGGTCAGACGGTTCAGCTCGGCGACCACGGCCAGGGCACGCCGGTGCGCGGTGCCGTCGTCTCCCTCGGCCCGGTAGACGTAGAGGACGTCGGCGTCCGAGCCGAAGCCCAGCTCTTCACCGCCGTAGCGACCCATCGCGATGACGGCGAACTCGAGGTCGCCGGCGTCGCGGCGAGCGAGGGCGAGCGTGCCCGAGATGGCGGCCGTCGTCACCGCCGAGAGTCCGCGAGCGAGCTCGTCGATGCTCAGCAGGCCGAGGATGCCGCCCATGGCGAGACGGAGGATCTCGCGCCGACGGGACTGCCGCAGCACGGCCGCCGCGGCGTCGACGGAGGAGTGCCGGGCGACGGTCGCCCGCGCCTCGTCGAGCAGGCTGGCGAGGGGTCGGGGCCGCAGCTCGTGGTCGTTCTCGAACCAGGCCGCCGCCTCGGGGATCCGGTCGAGCAGATCGGCGACGAAGCGGGAGCTCGAGAGCACGGTGGTGAGCCGGTGGGCCGCGCCGGAGGAGTCGCGGAGCATGCGGAGGAACCAGTACGACTCGCCCAGGCCGTCGCTCAACCGCCGGAAGGCCAGCAGACCGAGGTCGGGGTCGGTGCCGTCGGCGAACCACTGCAGCATCGCCGGCAGCAGGTGGCGCTGGATGCTCGCCCGTCTTGACACCCCCGCGGTCAGCGCGGCGATGTGTCCGAGCGCACCCCGAGGGTCGACGAAGCCGATCACCGCGAGCCGCGCCGCCGCCTGGTCGCTGCTGAGCGCGAGCTCCTCTTCGGGACGCGCCGCGACGGCCGAGAGCAGCGGCCGGTAGAAGAGCCGCTCGTGCAGGGTGCGGACGCGACGACGCACGTCGTGCCAGGTCGTCACCAGCTCGGCCGCCGTGGCGCCCAGCCTCGACGAGCGGGCGAGCACGCGCAGCGCCCCCTCGTCGACCGGCATGAGGTGGGTGCGCCGCAGCCGGGACAGCTGGATGCGGTGCTCGAGGAGGCGCAGGAGGCGGTAGTCGCGGTCGAACTCGGCGGCCTCGGCGCGACCGACGTATCCTCGACGGGCCAGCGCCCCGAGCGCGTCGAGAGTCGCGCGCTGACGCACCCCGTCGTCGGCCTGACCGTGCACGAGCTGGAGGAGCTGGATGGTGAACTCGATGTCGCGGAGACCCCCGGGGCCCAGCTTCAGCTGCCGGTCGACCTCGTCGGCGGGGATCAGGTCGGTCACGCGCTCGCGCATCCGCTGCACCGACTCGACGAAGTTCTCCCGCGACGCGGCGGCCCAGACGAAGGGCGCGACGCGTTCGACGTACCGGTCGCCCAGCTCGGTGTCGCCGGCGAGGGGCCGGGCCTTGAGCAGCGCCTGGAACTCCCACCCCTTCGCCCACCGCTCGTAGTAGGCGACGTGCGACTCGAGGGTGCGGACCAGCGCCCCGGCCTGGCCCTCCGGTCGGAGGTTCGCGTCGACCTCCCAGAGCTCGGTCTCGAGGGACAGCTCGGAGACGACACGGACGGTGTGCACGGCCAGGCGGGTGGCGATCTCGACCGCGCGGCCGTTCTCGAGGCCGTCGGCGCCTTCGGCCACGTAGACGACGTCCACGTCGCTCAGGTAGTTGAGCTCGCGCGCCCCCGCCTTGCCCATCCCGATGATGGCCAGTCGGGTGCGGTCGACGTCCTCCGCGGGGAACGCCACCTCGCGACGGGCGACGGCGAGACCCGCGTCGAGCGCCGCACCCGCGAGATCGGCGAGGGCGGTGGCGACGACCGGCAGGACCGCCAGCGGGTCGGGCGAGTCGAGGTCGAACGACGCGAGTCGCAGCAGGTGCCGCCGATAGCGGACCCTGAGGGCCACACGCGCCTCGTCGCCGACCCGCTCGCCGACGGACTCGAGCAGGTCGGCGGTGTACTCGCCCACCGACGGCGGCTGCACGAGCGGATCGCGGAGCGCCTCGAGCTCGGCGGGGCGACGCACGACGAAGTCGCCGAGCCCCGAGGAGGCGCCCAGCACGACGACGAGACGGGGCCCGTAGCCGTCGGTCAGCAGCGACTCGACCGCCGACCTGTCACGGTCGACCAGACGTTCGAGCTGCAGCAGGGCGGAATCGGGGTCGGCGCTGCTCGCGAAGGCGGGCAGCAGCTCGGCCACCGCGGGGACCCGCGACGAGAGCTCGGCGAGGCGGTCACGCGCCTCGCCGAGCTCGGCGAAGCCCAGTCGGGCCAGCTCGGAGAGAGCTGCGGCGGGACGGGGCATCTGTCGTGGGCTCAGAGGATCTCGAGGTTCGAGCTGAGCTCGAACGGCGTCACCTGTGCCCGGTAGGCCTTCCACTCCTGACGCTTGTTGAGCAGGACGTAGTTGAAGACCTGCTCGCCCAGGGTCTCGGCGACGAGCTCGCTGTCCTCCATGATCGACAGCGCGTGGTCGAGGCTGGCGGGGAGCTGCTTGTAGCCGAGGGCGCGACGCTCGGCGTCGCTCATGCCCCAGACGTTGTCCTCCGCCTCGGCGGGCAGCTCGTAGCCCTCTTCGATGCCCTTGAGACCGGCGGCCAGCATGAGCGAGAAGGCGAGGTACGGATTCGCCGCCGAGTCGATCGCACGGTACTCGACCCGGCTCGAGTTGCCCTTGTTGGGCTTGTAGAGCGGGACGCGCACCAGAGCGGAGCGGTTGTTGTGCCCCCAGGTGACGAAGCTCGGGGCCTCGTCGCCACCCCAGAGACGCTTGTAGCTGTTGACGAACTGGTTCGTCACGGCCGTGATCTCGGGAGCGTGCTTGAGCAGACCGGCGATGAACTGACGCCCGATGGTCGAGAGCTGGTACTCGGCACCCGCCTCGTAGAAGGCGTTCGAGTCGCCCTCGAAGAGCGACATGTGGGTGTGCATTCCCGAACCGGGGTGCTGGCTGAAGGGCTTCGGCATGAACGTCGCGTAGACGCCCTGCTCGATGGCGACCTCTTTGATGACCGTGCGGAAGGTCATGATGTTGTCCGCCGTCGTCAGGGCGTCGGCGTAACGGAGGTCGATCTCGTTCTGACCGGGGCCCGCCTCGTGGTGGCTGAACTCGACCGAGATGCCGAGGTCTTCGAGCATGCGGACCGAGCGACGCCTGAAGTCGTGCGCCGTGCCCCCGGGGACGTTGTCGAAGTAACCGGCCGAGTCGACGGGCTGCGGCCCCTGCTCGCCGATCTGGGCGCTCTTCAGGAGGTAGAACTCGACCTCGGGGTGCGTGTAGAACGTGAAGCCGCGGTCTCCTGCGCGGGCCAGCGTGCGCTTCAGGACGTTGCGGGGGTCGGCGACGGCGGGCTGGCCGTCGGGTGTCGTGATGTCGCAGAACATCCGCGCCGTGGGGTCGATCTCGCCCCGCCAGGGCAGGATCTGGAACGTGGTCGGATCGGGCTGCGCGAGCACGTCTGCCTCGTACGACCGGGTGAGACCCTCGATGGCGGAGCCGTCGAACCCGATGCCCTCGGCGAATGCGCCCTCGACCTCGGCCGGGGCGATGGCCACCGACTTGAGGGTGCCGATCACGTCGGTGAACCAGAGGCGGATGAACTTGATGCCGCGCTCTTCGATCGTTCGAAGAACGAAGTCTCTCTGCTTGTCCATTCACGGCCTTTCTGCTCGGCGTCCAGGCTACTGGACGAGCCGGGTGTCGCGAGGGGCGCCGGGCCGACGGCGATCAGTCGTCTGCGGCCTCTTCGGCGTCGAGTCGGGCGTTGCGGGCCTTGATGGTCTCGATCGCCTTCGCCGCCTCCTCGCGGGTGGCGTAGGGGCCGGCGCGGTCGATCGCGGGCGAGACCTTGCCCTCTTCGACCTCGTGCGTCTTCGTGTTGAACCAGAACTCTGACATGCGTGGAGGCTACCGCCCGCCGACCGACCGCGGTCGGACCTGCGGCCGCGGCCCGGCCGCCGTACCCGCGCGTCGGGCGAGGAGCGCCGAGACGACCGGCGACAGCAGCATCACGAGGATGCCGGCGATGATGACGAGTGAGCCCACGACCATGAGGGCGATGACGATGGCGACCATGCCGTCGATTCTCGCGTGTCGGGCGCGGGACGGCAAGGAGGCGCCCCGTCGTCGGACACTCCCCCTAAGCTTGACCCCATGCCCCGGGACAGCAACGGAACCCTGACTCCGGGCCGGGTCTCAGCGCAGCGTCCGGTCCCCGCGTCCATCCCCCGCCCCGAGTACGTGGGCAAGAAGGGGCCGGCCCCCTACACGGGCGGCGACGTCTACGACGCCGAGACGGTCGAGCTGATCCGTGCGAGCGGTCGCATCGCGTCGCAGGCCATCGACGCCGTCGAGGCGGCCCTCCGCCCCGGCGTCACCACCGACGAGCTCGACCGCATCGCGCACGAGTTCGTCGTCTCGCACGACGCCTACCCGTCGACGCTCGGCTATCGGGGGTTCCCCAAGTCGGTCTGCACCTCGGTGAACGAGGTCGTCTGCCACGGCATCCCCGACGACACCGAGCTGGTCGAGGGCGATCTGATCAACATCGACATCACCGCCTTCGCGAACGGGGTGCACGGCGATCTCAACCGCACGTTCATCGTCGGCGAGGGCGCACCCGAGACGGTCGACCTCGTCGAGCGCACCCGCGAGGCCCTCCGCCGGGGCATCAAGGCGGTGGCCCCCGGCCGCGAGGTCAATGTGATCGGCCGCGCCATCGAGTCGTACGCCAAGCGCTTCGGCTACGGCGTCGTCCGCGACTACACGGGGCACGGCGTCGGGCGCGCGTTCCACTCGGGCCTGATCATCCCCCACTACGACGCGCCCCAGTTCGACGACGTCATGGAGGTCGGCATGGTCTTCACGATCGAGCCGATGCTCACCCTCGGCGGCATCGAGGCAGACGTCTGGTCGGACGACTGGACGGTCACCACGCGCGACAAGAGCCTCACGGCCCAGTTCGAGCACACCCTGGTCGTCACCGAACGCGGTGCCGACATCCTCACCCTGAGCTGACGCTCACCTCTCGACCCCTCTAGGAAGGACCCACCCGTGGCACAGAAGGCAGTGGGCATCGACATCGGCGGCACCGGCATCAAGGGGGCGATCGTCGATCTCGAGTCGGGAGAGCTGCTCACCGACCGGATCAAGAAGCCGACCCCCGAGGGCGGCGAGCCCGACGACATCGTCGCGGTCGTCAAGCAGATCGTCGACGAGCTCGGGGTCGACGACGACTCGATGCCCGTCGGCGTGTGCTTCCCCGCCGCGATCATGGACGGCACGACCCTCTCGGCCGCGAACGTCTCGAAGAGGTGGATCGGCTTCGAGGCCGAGAAGCTCTTCGAGGAGACCCTCGGCCGCGACATCCACTTCGTCAACGACGCCGACGCCGCCGGCTACGCCGAGACGCGCTTCGGTGCGGCCCGCGACGTCAAGGGGCTGGTCATCATGACGACCCTCGGCACCGGCATCGGCACGGCGCTCATCAACGACGGCGTCCTGATCGTCAACGCCGAGCTCGGGCACCTCGAGATCGGCGGCAAGGACTACGAGACGAAGGCCTCGTTCGCCGCCAAGGAGCGCGACGACCTCACCTGGAAGCACTGGGCGAAGCGCCTGCAGAAGTACTACTCGCACCTCGAGGCGCTGCTCTACCCGCGCCTGATCATCGTCGGCGGCGGCGTCTCGAAGCACCACGCCGAGTTCCTGCCACTGCTCGACCTCCGCGCCGAGATCGTGCCGGCGACGCTCCGCAACAACGCGGGCATCATGGGCGCCGCGGCCCTCGCCGCGTCGTCCCACCCCGCGGCCTGAGCCGGGGCGCGCCTCGCGACCCGCGCCTCCCGGGGCGCGCCTTCCGCCCGGCGCCTCCCGACCCGCCCTCCCCGGGTGTGCAATTCGCGACCAGGGGAGGTCGGCACGCCGCTCACGTTCGCGTGCAGACGGCGTGTCGCGGGCCTCAGGTCGGGTTCGGCACACGGAGCACCGGCTGAGCGGTCGCGATCTGCACACGAAGCACCGGCTGACCGGTCGCGATCTGCACACACGTCGGGTCGCGACCAGCACCGACAGTCAGGGCGGTGCGGGCAGCCGGGCCGGACGCGACGATGCCCTGCTGCAGGAGGCGCGCCTCCTGCAGCAGGGCATGTCACGTGGTGCGAATGGGCCGGCTGCTACGCCGGGTTCTGTCTCGATGCTCTCGCACCGTGGACGGCCATCTCTCTCGGGACTACGTTGCCGCAGCCCTCCAGCGGTCTACCCGAGGACTCGGCGAGCAACCTCGACGCCCTCTGTCTGACCTTGCTCCGGGCGAGGTTTACCTAGCCGGTCGGTCACCCGAACCGCTGGTGGTCTCTTACACCACCGTTTCACCCTTACCCCGGTCGCGCCTCGCGGCGACGACCGTGGCGGTCTGCTCTCTGTTGCACTGTCTCGCGGGTCACCCCGGGTGGGTGTTACCCACCGCCCTGCTCTGTGGAGCCCGGACGTTCCTCGGCGGCACGGGCGGACCCGTGCCGACGCGACCGTCTTGCCGACCCATTCGCGCACCCAGCCTAGCGGCGACCGCGGCCGTCGTGGCCCTCGGGTCAGATACCGGACTCCTGCGTGCGCACCAGCACGGCGTCGCTGTCGGGGCAGAGCAGCACGTCGTACGCCGACGCGGCCCGGACGGCGGCGAGGTCGCTGCCGGTGAGAGTGACCCCGCTGGCGCTCGACACGCCACCGCGCAGCAGCGACGCCCCGACGCCGTAGCGCTCGCGCTGGCGCTCGTAGAGGGCCAGGAGGTCGGCGGGCACGCGCGCGGCGATGGTGTCGCGGTCGGCGGCCACCTGAACGCGCTCGCGCTCGAGACCGGCCAGCGACTCGTCGCGCGACGTGGTCGCCTCGTCGCGCCGACCGTCGATCTGGTCGAGCTCGCTCTGGGTCAGTCGGGCGACGGCGCCGAGGCTCTCGACGCGCTCCATGACGTCCATCTGCAGATCTTCGAGGTCGGAGGTCCGCTTCGAGAGCGCCGCCAGCTCGCCCTCGAGCGCCTGGACGTCTTTGACCGACGACGTCGACGCGAGACGCTGCTGGTCACGCGCGACCCGTGCCTGCACCACGGCGACGTCGGACTCGATGCGCTTCAGCTCGACCTCGGCGTCTTCGAGGGCGCCCTGCTCGGAGGCGAGTCGGCTGCGCAGTCGCGAGGCGTCGCCGTCGATCGTGGCGAGGACGGCGGTCTCGGGGAGGTTGCGCGCCCGGTGGGCGAGCTGCTGCAGGGTCGTGTCGAGCTTCTGGAGATCGAGCAGCAGGGCCTGGTCGTCGGGGCTGGCGGTCAACGGCATGCGTGGCCTTCTTCGTGTCGGTGCAGATGGTCTGGGATGGAGGTGCCGAGGAGGCGCGGTGCCGGCGGGCGGGTCGGCGTCACTGGACGACGGCGAAGTCCCACGGGTCGGTCCGCAAATCGCTCAGCGTGACCTCGACGTCGTCGAGGGCCTCGCGGAGCTGGGCGGCGGCCGTGTCGAGCCACAGCCATTCGGCCGCCCAGTGCGAGATGTCGACCAGGGCCGGGCCGCGACCGAGGAGCATGAGCTCTCGGGCGTCGGAGGCGGGGTGGTGACGCAGGTCGCTGGTGATGTAGACGTCGGCCGCGCGGACGGCCGGGTCGTCGAGCAGCGAATCGCCCGCGCCGGCGCAGAGCGCGACGGTCTGGACGAGATGCTCGGCGTGACCGGCGACCCGGATGCCGGAGGCGGTGGGCGGCAGCACGTCGCGGAGTCGCGTCGCGAGGGCCACCAGCGGGATCGGCTCGGACAGCCGGCCGACGACGCCGAGCCCGGTCGTCTCGCTGCCGCCCGCCGTGATCGGCCGCTGGTCGAGGAGACCGATCTGGTGGGCGAGCACCCTCGAGGTGCCGGTCTCGACCACGTCGGCGTTCGTGTGGGCGGCGACCAGAGCGCAGTCGGCTCGGATCAGCCGAGCGATCACCGCGCCCTTCGTCGTGTCTTCGGACACCGTGCGCGCACCTCGGAAGAGCAGCGGGTGATGGACGAGCAGGAGGTCCGCGCCCTGGGCGATGGCCTCGTCGGCGGTGTCGAGCACGGCGTCGACGGCCAGGTGGATGTGCGTCACCGGCCGCTCGGGATCGCCGACGACGAGACCTGGGGAGTCCCACGACTCGGCGCCGCTGAGGGGCCAGAGACGTTCGATGACGGCGGAGACGGACGCGAGGGTGGACACCCCGTCAGCCTAGTCGCGAGCGGAGCGGCGGACCCCGGTGAGCAGCACGGCGACCACGAGCGCCGACACTGCGGCGACGAGCAGCGCCAGCACCACGGCGACCCCGGCGGCGGGGCCGGATGCGCCGACGCCGGAGACGAGGTAGCCCTGCCAGCCGAGCGCGGCGGCCGCCGGCGACAGGATGCCGAAGCCGAGCGCCGCGGCGATCACGACGGCCGCGACGACGGCGATCGGGCCGCGGCGGTCGACGAGCCCGGCGTCGCCGGCGCGGCGCGAGACCGCGACGACTCCGACGAAGGCTGTGAGGGCGCCGATCAGCGGGACGGCCAGGGTGGCGACGACGGCCGTGCCGAGCGACTCCCCCGCGACCAGAGCGAGCACGAGGGTGAGCGCGATCACGACGACGACGGCACCGGCCGAGATCGTCAGCACGGGGTTGGCCCGGGTGATCGACGCCCGGAGGGTCGCCAGACGGCCTTCGCCCGCGGCGGACGGGGCGACGGCGGGGGTGTCGGAGGCGGCGGCCGCATCGGAGGTGGAGGCGACCGCACCTGTGGAGGCGACGGCACCTGTGGAGGCGACGGCACCGGTTGAGGCGACCTCGGACGAGGAGGCGACGTCGGAGGTGCCGACGACGGGCGACGGCGGGACGACGGCCGGAGCGGAGCCGGTCGAGGTGGTGGCAGCGGCGGCGACCGCCGTCTCCCCCGTCGACTCGGCGGCCAGCCGCTCGCGCTCGGCGATGCGGGCGGTCTCCTGGCGGGCGGCCAGATCGGCCGCGACCTCCTCCGGGGTGACGATCGGGATCAGGTTGGTGTCGCTGTCGTCGAGATCGGGGGCGACCGGTGCGGCGGCACCCGGCGCACCTGCTGCACCCGCGCCTCCTCCGATGACGTCGATGACGCCGGTGAAACGCAGACGGGTGCGCTCGAGCACGAGTGCCGCCTCGTCCGTCCCGACTCGGCTGATCTCGTTCTCCCACCGGGCGAATCGGGCCGCCTCGGCACGTCGCGCGAGCATCTGGGCCTGGACGACGGCCATCAGGTCGACGGTGGCGGTGTCGTCGAACCGCCTGGTGACCAGCCGTGCGAGCACGTCGTCGTCGAGAGTCACGCGCTCGGGCGGCTGGGGCAGGTCGGGGCCGACGGGCACGGCGAAGACGGGGATGGTGATCGCCGAGGTGGCGACGGAGTGCCGGGGCGCGCTGGCCGGACGGGAGTCGGCCACGTCGTTCTCGACGACGGTCGGCGCGGGCACGTCGGCACGGTGGGTGGGGATCGAGGCGGGGCGCGGGGCGATGCTCTCGCGCGCCTCCGGGAGGACTGTCTGGGACACGGGGTGGAGCTCCTGCGGGGTCGGCGTCGTGAACGGCGCCGGGGTGGGGGTGGGCTCGACGAACGACGAGCGGAACCGATGCGGATCGCCCTCGGGAGGCGCGTCGGCGGCCGTCCACAGCAGGTTCGCATTCTCGGTCATGCGTGGATGGTACGTCCGCGGGAGCGTGATATCCGAGCGGCTCGCCGGGCCGACCGGGACAAAAGCGTTCCGCAGAAGGCGCGGCGCGGCCCCCGCGGGCGACGAAGCGCTCAGCGCCCGGCGATCGCCTCGGCGAGGTAGGGGGCGGTGCGGCTCTCGGACGAGGCGGCGACCTCCTCCGGGGTGCCGACCGCGACGACCCGGCCGCCGGCGTCGCCGCCCGCCGGACCCATGTCGACCACGTGATCGGAGGCCGCCACGACGCCCATGTGATGCTCGACGACCACCACCGTGTTGCCCGCGTCGACCAGCCCCTGCAGCTGCGCCACGAGCAGTTCGACGTCGGCGGGGTGGAGACCCGTGGTCGGCTCGTCGAGCAGATACAGGGTGTGACCCGTGCGGGCGCGCTGCAGCTCGGTCGCCAGCTTGATGCGCTGCGCCTCGCCGCCGGAGAGCTCGGTCGCCGGCTGCCCGAGGCGCAGGTAGCCGAGCCCCACCTGCAGCAGGGTCTCGAGGGCGCGGGAGGCGGCCGGCACCTCGCCGAGGAACGCGGCGGCCTCCGTGACGGTCATCGCGAGGACCTCGGCGATGCTGCGCCCGTTCCAGGTCACCTCGAGGGTCTCGGCGTTGTACCGGGCGCCGTGGCACTCGGGGCACGGCGCGTAGCTGCCCGGGAGGAAGAGCAGCTCGACCGAGACGGCCCCCTCGCCCTGGCAGACCTCGCACCGGCCGCCCACCACATTGAACGAGAAGCGCCCCGCCGTGTAGCCGCGGGCCCGCGCCTCGTCGGTCGCCGCGAAGACCGAGCGCACCGCGTCGAACAGCCCGGTGTACGTCGCCAGGTTCGAGCGCGGCGTGCGACCGATCGGACGCTGATCCACCTGCACCACGCGATCCACGCCCTCGTGGTCGACCGCCGTCTCGGCGAGGACGCCGCCGACCAGCGTCGACTTGCCGGAGCCGGACACGCCGGTCACCGCCGTGAGGACGCCGCGCGGCACGTCGACGTCGACGCCCTGCAGGTTGTGCCGCGACACGCCTCGCAGCGCCAGGACCCCGGTGGGCTCACGCCGCGGGCGCGCCCTGGACGCGGGATCGGGCGCCGGGTCGAGGAACCTCCGCGTCACCGAGCGGTCGACCCCGGCGAGGCCGGCGACCGGGCCGCTGTAGAGCACCGCGCCTCCTTCGCTGCCGGCACCCGGTCCGACGTCGACGACCCAGTCGGCGCGACGGACGATGCTCATGTCGTGCTCGACGACGAAGACCGAGTTGCCGCTCTCGCGCAGTTCCTCGAGCACGGCGACCAGCGGTTCGGCGTCGGCCGGATGCAGACCCGCGCTCGGCTCGTCGAGCACGTAGACCACGCCGAAGAGACCGGAGCGCAGCTGCGTGGCGATGCGCAGGCGCTGCATCTCGCCGGGCGAGAGCGTCGGGGTGGCGCGCCCGAGGCTGAGATAGCCGAGCCCGAGACCGTCGAGGACGGCCGTGCGGGCCAGGAGGTCGGCGGCCAGGGTCACGGCGACCTCGGTGACCTCGCCGGAGGACGCGTTCGACACGGCCGCCGTCGCCGACGTCAGGGTCGCGGTCGGGCGCAGCACCTCGCCCAGCTCGGCCAGGGGCAGCGCGTTCAGATCGGCGATCGTGCGACCGGCGAACGTGACGGCGAGGGCCGCGCGCGTGAGACCGCTGCCGCCGCAGAGCGTGCAGGGTCCGCTCTCGACGAAGCGCAGCACCTTGGTCCGCTGGGTCTCGCTCTGCGAGTCGGCGAGGGTGTGCAGCACGAACGCCCGGGCGCTCCAGAACCGGCCCTTGTACGGCTTGGCGACACGATCGCGCTGCGGGACGACCTCGACGACGGGCTGCTCCTCGGTGTAGAGCAGCCAGTCGCGGTCGGCCTGCGGCAGCTCGCGCCACGGGCGGTCGATGTCGTATCCGAGCCCGGCCGTCACGTCGCGGAGGTTCTTGCCCTGCCACGCCCCCGGCCAGGCGGTGATGGCCCCGTCGCGAATGCTCAGACCGGGATCGTGCACCGCTGAGGCCTCGGTGACCTCGTGGGCGACGCCCAGCCCGTGGCAGCGAGGACAGGCCCCGGCGGCGGTGTTGGGCGAGAACGAGTCCGACTCGAGGCGCGCCGCGCCCGCGGGGTAGGTGCCCGCCCGCGAGAACAGCATGCGCATCGAGTTCGAGAGGGTGGTGACGGTGCCGACGGTCGACCTCGAGCTCGGGGCCCCGCGGCGCTGCTGCAGGGCGACGGCCGGGGGCAGGCCGGTGATCTCGTCGACGTGGGGCGACCCGCCCTGCGCGATCAGTCGACGCGCATAAGGGGCGACGGACTCGAAGAACCTGCGCTGCGCCTCGGCGTAGATCGTGCCGAACGCGAGCGACGACTTGCCCGAGCCGGAGACGCCCGTGAAGGCCACGATGCTGTCGCGCGGCACGTCGACGTCGACCGCCCGCAGGTTGTTCTCGCGGGCGCCGCGGACCCTGACGAAGCCCCGCGCGTGCACGTCGATCTCGGAGCGGGGCAGGTCGGGAGGCGCGGTGTCGGGCATCCGGTCGATGGTAGAGGTGCACGGCGGCGGGGGGCCACCGGCGTGCCCTCGGATGTCGGTGGTCGCTTCTAGCGTGGCAGCGTGCCTGAGCCGATCGACAGCTGGTGGGCGCGACGGCGGACGTCGCGCGGGCTCGCCGTGCCCTACGCGGTGGGAACGTACCGCGAGGCGTGGGCGTCGTTCCCGGTGCTCGTGCGGCAGTACCGACCCGAGCACAACGGCGGCATCGTGCTCAGTCAGATCCCGCCCGCCGCCGACGTGTACCTCTGCTGGCTGTGCGACGCCGGGCACCTGTTCGTGGCCACTCCCGACGAGCAGCGGAACCGACCGGGGCGCGAACGGCGCCGCTCGTCGTGGTGCCCCGACTGCAGCGAGCAGGCGAAGCCGCGGGCTCTGCCGATGCGACCGCCGATGGCACCGGCAGCCGCCGTACGGGAGCAGGCGGCGAGCCTGGGAGGCGCGGCGCCGGTGGTCGGGTCGCCTCGCGTCGCGCAGACGGCGGGGCCGCCGCCGGCCGAGCTCGCGCCCGTGCGCCCCGCTCCCCCCGTGCGTCCGGATCCGCCCGTGCGTTCGGATCCGCCGGTGCGCGCCGATCCGCCGGTGCGCCCGACCGCGGTTCGACGGGCGAAGCCCACCCGCGCCTCCCAGCCGATCTGCGACAAGACCCCCGCCGTGCCGACCGGCACCCCGTTCGTCAGCGTCTGCGCGCCGAGACCGGCCTCGGCGGTGGAGGCCGAGCTGCGGGCCGAGCTGACCGCCCGGCTCGAGTTCGAACCGGGACTGAACGCCGTGCGCGTGGGTCGGCCGTTCTTCGACCACGTCGAGGTGTGGCCCGACATCGTCCTCTCCGAGCTGCGGGTCGCGATCGAGTACGACTCCACCGGCCGGCACGGACTCGAGCACGTCGGCCGGCGCGAGGTCGCCGACCGCCGCAAGGACGCGGCGCTGCGGGCGGCGGGCTGGCAGGTCGTCCGGCTGAGGACGGGCAGGTTGCCGATGCTCGGCCCCCACGATCTGGAGCTGTCGGGGTTCACCCGCCAGACGGTGCCGAGACTGCTCGACGAGCTGCGGGTCATCCGCGGGTCGCTGTTCGTCGACGCCTACCTGAGGGGGTGACTCCTGCGCGCCTCAGCCCTGCGCGTCTCAGCCCTGCAGCGTCTCAGCCCTGCGCGTCTCAGCCCTGCAGCGCGAGCGCCTCGCTCGTCCAGCGGGCGTGTCGACTCCACGGGTCGTCTGTGCCGGCGGCGAGGGTCGCCACGTGCACGTCGAGCACCTCGTTGACGGCGAACCACTCGGTGCGTCCGAACCGCCAGGCCCCGAACTGCTCGTGGCGACGGCGCTCGACACCCCGGTCGCCGCGCTCGAACGCGAGGACCTCGTGATGCCAGAGGCGCCCGAGACGCTGCCGGGGGTTGGCCGTCGTGCCGATCTTGATCCGGTCGTCGAAGCGGATGTAGTACACGACGTCGACCCGAGGAGGCGCGAGGTCGCGGTCGGGCACGTCGCCCTGCCGCCACTCGCACACGGCGCAGAGCCACCCCGACGGCCAGTGCACGCCGAGCCGCGACCCGCAGGCCGCGCAGGGCGAGGGCAGGAGGTCGGTCGCGCCGTCGACGACGGCGGCGCGGGCCGCCGCCCACTCGGTCGCGACGACGAGATGGCGCTCGCAGAGGGCGACGGGGCTGCCTGCGACCACGGGGTGATCGCAGGCTGCCTCGGCGGGTCGACCCGCGCCTCCTCGGCAGGTGTCGACGGGTCCGAGCTCGGAGGTGTCCATGTCGGCACGGTAGGCGGGGCCACCGACAGTCGGCAGCCGGGGCCGCGCGCCGATCGGGGTCGCGGTCGGGGTCGCGGTCGAGCTGCCGGTCGAGCTCGCGGTCGAGCGGTCAGTCGAGCTCCCGGCCGAGCGGTCAGTCGAGCTCCCGGCCGAGCGGTCAGTCGAGCTCTCGGTCGACGCGGAGGCCGAGCGGGTGCGGCCCGAGCAGCAGCCAGACGGCCCCGGCGCCGATCGGGAACAGCACGACGGCGATGGTCCAGATGGTCTGCTCGAGCGGCGTCGTGTCGGCTCGTCGCCGGACGGCCCGCACGATGCTCAGCACGATCGCCGCGTAGACGGCCACGGCCACCACCGCGAGCACCACCGTGCCCCATTCGCCCCATCCGCTCATGCCGACAGACTACGGGTGCCGCCCGGTGGGCGTGCCGATCCGTGCACACCGCTCCGCGCACACCGCTCAGTGCGTGCCGCTCAGTGCACGCCGCTCAGCAACGCGAGCACATCGGCGTAGCGCCCCTCGGCCTCGGCATGACGGAGGAACCCGACCCGCTCGACGAGGATCTCGTGGGCCTCGGGCTGCGACTCGAGCAGCATCATCGTCTCGTCGAGGTACTCGTCGAGCGGCATGGCCGAGGGGTCGTCCTGCTGACCGAGCAGGGTGGTCTGCACCGCCGGCGGCACGAGCTCGACGATCTGCACCGACGTGTCGGCGAACTGGACGCGGATGCCCTCGCTCAGCGAGTGGATCGCCGCCTTCGTCGCGTTGTAGGTCGGCGTCATCGGCAGGGGCACGCTCGCGAGCCCCGACGACACCGTGACGAACGCCGCCGCTGGTCGCGCCTGCAGATGCACGGTCCAGGCGGCGAGCAGTCGGATGGGCCCGAGCAGATTGGTCGTGACCGTCGCCTCGGCCGTCTCGACGAACGCGGCGGTCGTGACGTCCTCCGGCAGCATGATGCCGGCCATCGCGACGACGACGTTCGTCTCGGGCCAGCGCCGCTGCACCTCGCGCGAGACCGCGACCACGGCCTCGGGGTCGGTGGTGTCGAGCACGATCGACTCGATGCCGGGGTGGTCGCGCACGATCTCGTCGAGCAGCGCGGCACGGCGGCCCGCCACGACGACGGTGTTGCCCGCCGCCTGCAGCCGGAGCGCCAGCCCCAGACCGATGCCCGACGTGCCGCCGGGGATGAACACGGTGTTGCCGCTGATCTTCATGAGGTGCTCCTTCTCGGGGTGGATGTGACACCACCCTCACCCGAGGAGGCGCGGCGCGGCAGAGCGCGCCTGTCCAGGGATCGACGCTCCCTGGTCGGGCGCCACCGGGGCTGACAGCATGGCGGCATGGACCGTGCCGAGCTCGCCGACTTCCTCCGTCACCGACGCGAGTCGCTCCGCCCGTCCGACGTCGGTCTGCCCGACGGAGAGCGTCGGCGCACCGCCGGTCTCCGTCGGGAGGAGGTCGCCGCGCTGGTCGGCATGTCGACCGACTACTACGCCCGGTTGGAGCAGCAGCGCGGGCCCCAGCCGTCCGAGCAGATGCTGATCGCCCTGACCCGCGGGCTGCGCCTCGGTCTGGACGAGCGCGACCACCTCTACCGGCTGACCGGGCACCATCCGCCGCGTCGCACCAGGGGCGGGGAGCACGTCAGCCCGGCCCTGCTGCGGGTGCTCGACCGGCTCGACGACACCCCGGCGCTCGTGCTGAGCGACCTCGCCGAGACGTTGGCGCAGAACCCGCTCGCGGTGGCCCTGCTCGGCGATCAGCGTCGGCACGAGGGGCTGGCCCGCAGCGCGTTCTACCGGTGGTTCACCGATCCGGCCGAGCGCGCCTCCTACCCCGCCGACGACCATGAGCACCAGCTCGCGCTGCAGGCGTCGGGTCTGCGTGCCGCCCTGAGCATGGCGGGCGGCGGCGGCCGACCCCGCGAGCTCGTGGAGGCGCTGCTGGACGCGAGCGACGAGTTCGCCGCGCTGTGGCGGCGGCACGAGGTCCACCAGCGCTTCGACGACCGCAAGACCCTCGTGCACCCCGAGCTCGGGCTCATCGAGGTCGACTGCCAGGCGCTCTTCACGGAGGATCAGTCGCAGACCCTGCTCGTCCTGACCGCTCGCCCCGGGTCGCCGGACGCCGAGAAGCTGCGACTGCTCGGTGTGATCGGCAGCCAGCGCTTCGTGGAGTGAGGAGGCGGGGCGTCCGCCGGCGACGGCGCGGGGCACGGCATGATGGGCGCACGACGACGTGACCCCGAGGAGCAGCCATGCCCGCACCAGCGTTCCCCACTGCGACGCACACGCCCCTCCGCGGGGGGCCGACTCTGCGCTGGGGGGTCATCGGCCCCGGCGAGATCGCCGGCGACTTCACCGACGCCCTGCATGCTCACACCGATCAGCGGGTGGTGGCCGTCGCGTCGCGCAGCCTGGATCGGGCCGAGGCGTTCGCCCGAGCACACGGCGTCGGGTCCGCCTTCGACAGCGCGGAGGCGATGGCGGCCTCCCCCGACGTCGACGTCGTCTACGTCGCGACTCCTCACACCCGGCACCTGCCCGACGCGCTGATCGCCATCGCCGCCGGCAAGCACGTGCTGATCGAGAAGCCGCTCGCGACGACTCCGGCGGAGGCCGACCTCATCGGGGCCGCCGCGAGCGACGCCGGGGTGCTCGCCATGGAGGCGCTCTGGACGCGCTACCTGCCCCACACGACGGTGATGGCGCGCCTCCTCGCCGACGGCGCGATCGGCGACGTGCGTCTCGCGACGGCCGACGTCGCGTGGGCGAACGACCTCTCGGCGCCCGGCCGCATGACCGACCCCGCCCTCGGCGGCGGGGCGCTGCTCGACATCGGCGTGTACGCGTTCTGGTTCACCCAGTTCGCCACCGGCCACCCCGTCGAACGACGGGCCTCGGGGTCGACACGAGCCGACGGCGTCGACCTCGACGCGGCCGTCGTCACGCGCACGGCCGACGGGGTGCTCGCGACGGCGGCCACGAGCCTGCGGGCCACATCGCCGGGCATCGGAGCCGTGCTGGGGTCGGGCGGGTCGCTCCGCACCCTGCGGAACCTCGTCTTCCCGACCTCGTTCGAGCTCACCACGGCGAGCGGCACGGCGATCTGGGATGACCCGTCCGTGCCGACCGGACGCGAGGGGCTCGCCTACCAGGCCGCGGCGCTCGCCTCTTTCGTCGACGCCGGGCTCCGCGACTCGCCCCTGCACTCGCTGGCCGACTCGAGGTCGATCCTGTCGACGATCGAGGCGGCCCGCGCCTCCTTGACCGTCGTCGACGACGTCTGAACGGGAGCGGCCGGGCGCGCCTCCTCGACGGCATCGGCGGCTCCGGGTCGGGAGCGGCGACCGGAGCGCCGCTCAGTAGGCTGTCGCCATGACGCGCGCCCGGCTGATGGTCCCCTTCCGACTCGTCCTCGCCGTGCTCGGCCTCGCGGCCGTCGGCACGCAGTTCGGCGTCACCCTGACGAACGACTACGGCATCGTCAACTTCTTCTCGTACTACACGAACCTCAGCAATCTGTTCGCCGTGGTCGTCTTCACCGTCGGGGCGGTGCGCACCCTGCGACGGAGACCCGGCAGTCGCGCCTGGGACACCGTTCGACTCGTCAACGTCGTCAACATGGTGTTCGTCGGTCTCGTCTTCAACCTGCTGCTCGCCGGCGTCGGGGGCGGAGTCATCCCGTGGGTGAACGTGGTCGTGCACATGCTCGTGCCCGTGGCCGCGCTGATCGACTGGCTCGTGCTGCCGGCCGGTCGACGACTCCCCTGGTCGGCCGCCCTGGTCGGCCTCGTGACCCCGGTGGTCTACAGCGTCTACACGATCGTGCGCGGGGCCCTCATCGGCTTCTACCCGTACCCGTTCTACGACCCGGCGGCCCAGGGCGGCGCGGGTGGCGTGGCGATCTACGTCGGGGTGCTGCTGCTCGCCCTCATCGCGCTGTCGTTCGCCCTCGTCGCGGTGGGGCGCCTGGCCGGCCGTCTCTGGAAGTCGACGCGGCGCGGCTGAGTCGACCCGCGCCTCCTCGGGGCCCGTGAGGGGTCGATGAGTCGGAACACGCCGCGGGTCCGTCTGCGGGCGCGGCGTGTTGCGACTCATGGAGGGTGGGGGCTGGGGGCTGGGCGCTCGCAGTCCGGTCGATGAGTCGAGACACGCCGCAGGACTCTTGGAGCCGCGGCGTGTCATGACTCATCGACCCCGCGCTCGGTTATCAGGCGCCTGACGCGAGCTACGAAGGCGTCGGCGAGAGGTCCCAGATCGTCGTCCGTCGCCTGGACCTGCCGCCAGCCGGCGTCCTCGAACGCCTCGCGGCGCCGTATGTCGTCGCGGTACGTGAAGCGATCGGTGCGGTGGTGGTCTCCCTGGTATTCGAGCGCGACCTTGGCCCCGAGATGAGCGACGTCGACGTACCCGATGAGCCGCCCGTCGGAGTCGTGGACGGGCTCATTGACCGACAAGCCGGTGATCCCCGCACGCACGAGGAGCAGTCGCAGGTCGGTCTCGCGAGGCGACCAGACATTCGGCACCGCCAACTCGAGCGCCGAACGCGCCGTCGTCGCCCCGCGCCGTCTACCGCCTGCCCTGATCGCGGACGAGAGCACCTCCCGGTCCAGCTCTCTCGCCTGCGGATGCGTCGACCACCTCCCCATCAGGGCGTCGGCGATCGTGACCACGTCGTCCAGCGTCATCGAGGCCGCGGACTGCGACCACGCCGTGACGGGATCGACGACCGGCAGCCCCCTGAGATCGACCGAGGGTCCGAGGCGTGCCGCCGTCGCCGTGTGCCCGACGACTCCTGGTCGCCGAACACGTCTGCCTCGCGGGGACACGACATGCAGCGGGCCCCGCGCGGGATCGTGCCCTCGCGGGAGAGGCAGCCCCCAGAGGGCCAAGGCGGTCAGGTGGCTGAACGCGGTGCCGTGGCCCAGGGCGGGGGCGAGCGCGCGACACCGATCGTCGAGTGCGACGCCGGTGGACCAGGCGCGCACGCCCCAGTGCGGCGCCACGAGGTCGCTCCGCCGAAGTCGAGCGAGGCCGATCCCGAGCGCCCGGCCTTCCGTGACTGAGAACGGGCGGCCGACGAGGGCGGCGGGCAGGGGCTCGGGTGGAGGCATGCGGACAGGGTCGCGCTACTGGCACCGCGCCTGGGGGTTGCTCGGGGCGACCTGTACAGGGAACGGGATGCGCGGCTTCTGTGCAGGGGTGAGCCGGGGCGAGCAGGGGCGAGCAGGGGCGACGAGGAGTCACGACACGCCGCGGGGCTTAGGGTACCGCGGCGTGTCGTGACTCCTGGACCTGGACTCGGGAGCTCGGGGGCTCGGGCCCGGGGGCTCTGGCACGGGCTCGGGGGCTCGGGCTCGGGCTGTCGGGGCGGGCGATGAGTCACGACACGCCGTGGGGGCGTCCGGGGGCGCGGCGTGTTGTGACTCATCAACCCCATAGCCAGTGGGGCGGAGCGGGGCGGGGTCAGGCGCCAAGGAGGAGGCGCAGACCGAGCACGGTCATCACCACCGCGATGATGGCGTCGAGCACCCGCCAGGCCCCGGGCCTCGCGAAGACGGGACGCAGGAGGCGCGAGCCGAATCCCAGGGCCGAGAACCAGACGAGACTGCCCACCACCGCACCCGCCGCGAACCACCAGCGGAGCTCCCCCGGCTGCTGATTCGCCACCGAACCGAGGAAGACGATCGTGTCGAGATAGGTGTGCGGGTTCAACCAGGTGAAGGCGAGGGCCGTCAGCACGGCCGTCGAGACGCGGACCGTCTGTACCGGCTGGCGACCGTCAGCACCGCCCGGGGCGGCGACGGGGACCAGCGCACCCACCGGCCGCAGCGCGCGGGCCGCCGCGAACGCCGCGTACACCAGGAGGAACCCGGCACCCACGAGTCGCACCACGACGACGACCTCGGGCACGGCCGTGATGAGGGCGCCGACGCCGGCCACTCCGGCGCTGATCAGCACGGCGTCGCTGACCGCGCAGACCACCACGACGGGCACGACCACGCGGGTCACCCCGGTCAGACCGACCCGCAGCACGTACGCGTTCTGCGCACCGATGGCGACGATGAGGGCGAGGCTGGTGCCGAAGCCGAGGAGGGCGATCGGAAGGCTGGTCTCTAGGTGCACGACGTCGACGGTACGGGCCCCGTCGGCATCTATCTAGCTCATGTTTCCGATGGCGCATAAGCTCAGCTCATGGCCCGGTTCACCCTCGATCAGCTCGACACCCTGCGGACGATCGTCGACGAGGGCACGTTCGAGGCGGCGGCTCAGCGGCTGCACATGACCCAGTCGGCGGTCTCGCAGCGCATCAAGCTGCTCGAGACGGCGGCCGGCGCGGTGCTCCTCCGACGGACGAGCCCGGTCGCGACGACCCCGGCGGGGGACGTCGTGCTCCGTCTCGCCCGGCAGATCGACCTGCTGTCCGCCGACGTCGCCTCCGAGCTGGGAGGCGCGGGCACCGACCACGGACCGTCCACCCTGCCGATCGCGGTCAACGCCGATTCGTCGGCGACGTGGTTCCTCGACGCGCTGGCGGACGTGGCGGCGAGTCATCCGGTGGTGTTCGACCTCCGCCGCGCCGACCAGGAGCACACCTCGGCGCTGCTCCGGTCGGGCGACGTGCTGGCCGCGGTCACGGCGACCCGGGCGCCCGTGCAGGGCTGCGTCGTCGAACCGCTCGGCGTCATGCGCTACCGCGCCGTGGCGAGCCCCGCCTTCGTCGAGCGCCGGTTCGACGGCCGAGTCGACCTGGACATCGTCGACCGGGTGCCGATGGTCGTCTTCGATCGGACGGACACGCTGCAGCACGAGTTCGTCCGACGCGTCACCGGGCGAGACGCCCGCGCGCCTCGCCACCATGTGCCCGCCTCGGCCGACTTCGCGAGGGCGACCGTGCTCGGACTCGGATGGAGCATGCTGCCCGAGGAGCAGGCGCGGCCCGAGATCGAGGCGGGCCGTCTGGTCGAGCTCGCCCCCGACTCCCCCGTCGACGTCACGCTGTTCTGGCAGCGCTGGACGCTCGGGTCGCCCCTGCTCGACGCCGTGACGGAGGCGGTCCTGCGGACGGCGGGGCGCAGACTGCACCCGATGTCGGGCGGTCCGCGCCCCGCCGGACGCAGCGGCGCCTAGTCGCCGCGGGGCTCCCGAGGAGGCGCGGTGTCGGCATCCGCATCGGCCGGCGGCACCACGGGAGCACCCGACGCGACCGCGGCGGCCGTGGCCGACTCGCCGGCGGCGGAGGTCGCGGCGGACGTCGCGGCCGACGGAGCAGGTGTCGAGCGACCGCGGCTCGCCGCCTCCAGCTCCTCCGCTTCGTCCCCCGAGACGGCCTCGCCCCGCGCGACCATCCCGGCCACGTCGCTCAGCGCGATCTGCGGCAGGAACAGCGCCAGGATCAGCGCCACCGCGATGAACGGCACCAGGTACGCGAACACCGGCGCGAGCGAGTCGGCGTAGGCCTCGACGACGAGGCGGCGGATGGCCTCGGGCAGTTCGTTGAGCGCGGCCGGGTCGAGGGTCGCCGTCGCGGACGACGCGTCGCTCGGCGACGCCCCCGCGTCGGTGAAGACCGTCGTCAGGTTCGAGGTCAGGCGGCTGGTGAACATGGCGCCGAAGACCGCGACGCCGAGCGCCGCCCCGACCTCGCGGAAGTAGTTGTTCGTGCTGGTCGCGGTGCCGACGTTCGCGGCGTCGACCGAGTTCTGCACGACGAGCACCACGACCTGCATGATGAGGCCGAGCCCCGCGCCGAAGACGAACAGGAACACGCAGATCAGCGGCAGCGGGGTGTCGGCCGTCAGAGTCGTGAAGAGCAGCATGGCGATGCCCGTGAGGATCGTGCCGACGATCGGGAAGATGCGGTATCGGCCGGTCTTGGAGATCAGGTTGCCCGAGAGGATCGACGTGCCGATCAGACCCGCCATCATCGGCAGCAGCAGGAGTCCCGACACCGCCGCGGAGGCGCCGGACGACATCTGCAGGAACGTCGGGACGAAGGCGATCGCCGAGAACATGCCGATGCCGAGCACGAAGCCGATGCCCGTGGCGAGCACGAACACCTTGTTGCGGAAGAACGACAGCGGGATGATCGGGTCGTCGGCCCGCGACTCGACGAACACGAACAGCCCGACGGCGACGAGCACGCCCGCGCCCCAGAGCCAGGTCTCGCCGGCGCCCCAGCCGTGGTCGGCCTGACCGCCGAACTCGGTGAAGAAGATGAGGCACGTGGTCGCCGCCGACAGCAGCACGACGCCGAGCACGTCGATCCGCTTGGTGGCCTTCTTCCCGGGCAGGGTGAGCGCCATCCACGCGATGATGAACGCGGCGACGCCGACCGGGATGTTGATGTAGAACGCCCACTGCCACGTGAGGTGGTCGACGAAGAAGCCGCCGAGCAGCGGGCCGCCGATGGCCGAGAGGCCGAAGACGGCACCGAGCGGGCCGAGGTACCTGCCGCGCTCGGAGGCGGGCACGATGTCGGCGATGATCGCCTGCGACAGGATCATGAGCCCGCCGCCGCCGAGCCCCTGGATGGCGCGGAAGACCACGAACATCCAGAAGTCGTCGGCGAAGGCGCAGCCGATGCTGGCGAGCGTGAAGATCGCGATGGCGGCCAGGAACAGATTGCGTCGACCGAGCACGTCGCCGAACTTGCCGTAGATCGGCATGACGATCGTCGTGGCGAGCAGGTAGGCGGTGGTGATCCAGGCCTGGTGCTCGACGCCGCCGAGCTCGCCGACGATGGTCGGCATGGCGGTCGACACGATGGTCTGGTCGAGGCTCGAGAGCAGCATGCCCGAGATGAGGGCGCCGAAGATGATCCAGATCCGCCTCTTGGTGAGGAGGAACGGCGCGTCGCCCTTCGTGGCGGTGGCGGTGGTGGACGTGGTCATGGTCGACTCAACGGGCCTCTCGGTCGGACGGTTCGGTGATGGCGGGGGTCGTGATGGGGGTCGCGGCGGGGCTCGCGGCGGCCGTCGTGCTCGAGACGGCGAGCAGATCGCGGGCGAGGTCGAACCAGCTCGCGAGGACGTCGTCGAACCGGCGCGACGGGGCGTCGAGCTCGAAGAAGAACTGCTCGACGGCGCGCTGGGTCAGCGCGGTGGCGAGCGTGAACGCGGCGTCGACGCGCGGGTCGTCGACCGGGAGCCCCTCGTGGCGGGCGATGGCGGCGATCACCCGGCGCTTCTGCTCGTCGCCCTGGCGCATGATCGCGGCGAAGAGCCTGGGCTCGCGCTCGAGGACGGCGCGGAAGGCCGCGGCGCGCTCGCGTGTCAGCCCGACCTGCTCGATCCGGGCCACGATCAGGCGCGACAGGTCGTCGAACACGGACGAGAGGGGCAGGAGGCGCGGGTCGCGTGACGAGGCGGCGTACGCCTCGAGGGCGTGGTCGTCGTCGTCGATGGCCGTGCCCACGACGACGTCGTCCTTCGAGGCGAAGTGGTTGAAGAACGTGCGACGCGAGATGCCCACGGTGGCGCACAGCTCGTCGAGGGTGAAGCCGGCCAGCCCGTCGGCCGCCGTCCGTCGGCGGGCCTCGGCGATCAGCTCGGCACGGACGCGGACCCGCCGGAGGGCCGTCTTGCCGATCGTCTCGGGGGCGGCCCCGGTGCTCGTGTCGGTCATCGCGCCTCCTGCTCGATCGTCGTCCCGATGGTGCGGCGCCGATGCCGAGGGCGGAATGCCCGAGATGCACTATTGCACTCTGGGCGCCAGAGTGCAACAGCCGAAGTCGGCCAGGCAGACGCGCCGGACCTCCGGGCCTGCGAGGATCGACGCATGACCTGGCGCAGAGTCCTCAAGGCCTTCCCGACCGTCGTGCTCGTCGTCGACATCGTCATCCGCGTGGTGGCCGTGGTGCTCGTCCCCCGCAATCGGCGCCCGAGCTCGGCGATGGCGTGGCTGATGGCGATCTTCGTCGCGCCCATCCCCGGCAGCGTCCTCTTCGGGCTGATCGGCTCGACGAAGCTGCCACAGGACCGCCGCGACAAGCAGCGCGAGATCAACAGCCTCATCCTCGAGAACACGCAGGGTCTCGACTCGCGGGTGCCCACGGTCACCCAGCCGCCGTGGTTCGGCACCGTCGTGCAGCTGAACCGCACGCTCGGCGCCATGCCGCTCATCCCGGGCAACACCGCGACGCTGCTGCCCGACTACGCCGACTCGGTGGCCGCGATGACCGCGGCGGTCGACGACGCCGAGCGCTACGTGCACGTCGAGTTCTACATCCTCACCCGCGACGAGACGACCTACCTCTTCTTCGACGCGCTGAAGCGCGCCCACGACCGCGGGGTCAAGGTGCGGGTGCTCTACGACCACTGGGCGACCATCCGCAACCCCCAGGGCCGAGTCACCCGCCGCTGGCTGCGCGACGCCGGCATCCGCTTCGAGGAGATGCTGCCGTTCCACCCGACGAAGGGCATGTGGCGGCGTCCCGACCTCCGCAACCACCGCAAGATCGTCGTGGTCGACGGTCACGTGGCTTTCACCGGGTCGCAGAACATGATCGACCCGAGCTACAACAAGCGGGGCAACATGCGCCGGGGCCTGCAGTGGAAGGACCTCATGGTGCGACTCGACGGGCCCGCCGCCATCGGCCTCAACGCCCTCTTCATCACCGACTGGTACAGCGAGACCGACGAGCTGCCGACCGACGCGGAGGCCGAGCCGATCGTCGAGCAGCGCACGGGCCCGGACACCATCGAGTGCCAGGTCGTGCCGAGCGGCCCCGGGTTCGACGGCGAGAACAACCTGCGCCTCTTCAACGCGCTCGTCTACGGCGCCCAGGAGCGCCTGATCATCGCCAGCCCGTACTTCGTGCCCGACGAGTCGATGCTCTACGCGATCACCACGGCGGCCGAGCGGGGCGTCGACGTGCAGCTGTTCGCCTGCGAGGTGGCCGACCAGTTCATGGTCTACCACGCGCAGCGCTCGTACTACGAGACGCTGCTTCGTGCGGGCGTCCGCATCTTCCTCTACGAGAAGCCGACCGTGCTGCACTCGAAGCACTTCACGGTCGACGACGACGTGGCCGTCATCGGGTCGAGCAACATGGACATGCGCTCGTTCAGCCTCAACTTCGAGGTCTCGCTGATGGTGCGCGGGTCGGGTTTCGTCGACGAGGTGCGTCTCATCGAGGACGACTACCGTTCGCGGTCGCACGAGCTCACCCTCGCCGCCTGGCTGTCACGACCCGCCGGGCTGCAGGTGCTGGACAACGTCGCCCGGCTCACGGCCGCCGTCCAGTAGGCCGCGGCTCACCCGGCGAGGGTCTCCCGGAGCGTCCGCACGATCTCGACCCGCGCCTCCCTGCCGGCCCGTGTCGGCAGCAGCGGGTACGCGTGGATCCGCCCCCGACCCTCGTGCCAGTCGAGGTCGACCCCCGCGGTGCGAGCACGGTCGCGCAGGAGGTGCGCGTCGGGATTCAGGACGTCGCGCGTCCCCGAGAACACGGTCAGCGCACCCAGCCCGGCGAGATCGCCGAACAGCGGGCTGACCGTGGGGTCGCGCAGGTCGAGACCGCCCCGCCAGTGCTCGGACAGCACCCGCCCGCCGGGGGTGCCGAGCCACGGGTCGCTCGGCTGGACCTCGGGGATCCGCGGGTTGCTCCAGGTGAGGTCGAGCGCGGGGGCGATCAGCACCGTCCGAGGCACGACGACGCCCTCGTCGCGCAGCGACAACGCCGCCGAGAGGACGATCTGACCGCCGGCGGAGTCCCCCGCGAGAGCCACGGGACCATCCGCCGTGGTGACGAGGTCGACGATGCCGACCCGCGCCTCCTCGGCGGTCCCGAACGGGACGAGGGGGTAGATCGGGAGCACGACCGCGGTGCCCGCCTCTGCCGCGATCTGCGCGGCGAGATGCCAGTGCTGCGACACGATCTCGCCGACCCAGCCGCCGCCGTGGGCGTAAACCACGGTGCCGCGGGACGCTCCGTCGCGGCGTGAGACGCGGTACACCGGCCAGCCGGCGCGCTGCTCGACGTCGACGCGGACGTCCGACCGCAGGGCGCTCGGCGGACCGAACGGCGCAGGGCGCAGCGACCGCGCACGGATGCGACGACGGGCGCCCGCCGCGCTGACGAAGGTCCGGTTCGCCGCCGTGAGACGCAGGAACCCCACCACCACCGACTGCGGCACGACGAGACGCGCCGCCGTCGGCACCTTCGCACGGAGGTCGGACGAGAGGGCTGGGCGACGGCCGCGGGTGCTCATGCGCCGACCGTACCCCGCGCACCCCGGCCGTGACGCGGGCACGGAGGGGCCGCGAAGGAGGCGCGCGTACCGTCGGGACGACACGCACCACCAGAGAGGACCGCACGATGACCACTCCCATCCGCACCGTCATGAGCCCCGCCCGCTACGTCCAAGGCAAGGACGCCATCACCCGGCTCGGCGAGTTCGTCGCCCCGATCGGCTCGAAGCCGCTGATCGTGTCGGACGACGTCGTCTGGGGTCTCGTCGAGCAGTCGGTCACCACCAGCTTCGAGTCGGCCGACCTGCGCATCGAGCGCGTCGGATTCGGCCGCTTCGCGACACCCGCCTCGATCGACGAGCTCGTCGAGACCATCCGAGGGACGTCCGCCGACGTCGTCGTCGCGATCGGCGGCGGCAGCGCCATCGACGCCGCCAAGGCCGCCGGGCACCTCGCCGGCATCCGCTGGGTCAGCGTGCCCACGGTCGCCTCCACCGACGCGCCGACCTCCGCGCTCGCCGTCGTCTACACCGACGAGGGCGAGTTCATCGAGTACCGGTTCTTCCCGCGGAACCCCGACCTCGTGCTGATCGACACGCAGCTCGTCGCGAACGCACCCGTCAAGTTCCTCGTCGCGGGGATCGGCGACGCCCTCGCCACGTGGCTCGAGGCCCGCGCCTCGGCCCGCTCGCACGCGACCACGATGGCCGGCGGCCTCCCGACGCAGGCCGGCACGGCTCTCGCCGAGCTGTCGTGGCGGATCATCCACGAGAACGCCTTCTCGGCCCTCGCCGCAGCGGAGGACGGCGTCGTCACGCCCGCCCTCGAGGCCCTCGTCGAGGCCAACACGCTGCTGTCGGGTCTGGGCTTCGAGTCGGGCGGACTCGCCGCCGCGCACGCCATCCACAACGGCCTGACCGCGGCGCCGCAGACCCACGGGCTGACGCACGGTCAGAAGGTCAACATCGGCTCGATGACGCAGCTCGTGCTCGAGGGGGCGCCCCGCGACGAGATCGAGGACTTCGTCGAGTTCACCACCCGCGTCGGTCTGCCGAACACGCTCACCGAGATCGGCCTGACGGTGGACGACCTCGACGAGCTGACCGCCGTGGCCGAGGCCGCTACCGTCGAGACGGAGACCATCCACAACATGCCGTTCCCGGTGACGTCCGCCGACGTGGTCGCCGCGCTCGTGTCGATCGAGCGCCTGTCGCGGTCGATCCGCTCGGCGAAGGGGCTGCCCGAGCCCGAGCTGTACGTCGCCGGGCACTGAGTCGACGCGGCGTCGGGCCGGCGAGGCACCGACGCGTCACCGGCGTTTGACATCATGACCCCGTGACGAGACGTGACAGCGCAGACCCGGGCGACCGAGGGCACCCCCTCGAGGTCGCCCGGGTCTTCTCTCTGTTCGGGCTGACGTCGTTCGGCGGGCCGGTCGCGCATCTCGGGTACTTCCGCTCCGAGCTGGTCGAGCGGCGGCGCTGGCTCGCCGACGGGCGGTACGGCGAGCTGGTCGCGCTGGCGCAGTTCCTGCCCGGGCCGGCTTCGAGCCAGGTCGGCTTCGGGCTGGGTCTGCTGCGCGCCGGTCCGCTCGGCGCGCTGACGGCGTTCGTCGCCTTCACCCTGCCGTCGGCCCTGCTGATGTACGCGGTGGCGCTCGGCCTCGGGGCCTTCGACGGGCCCGTGGGCTCGGCCGTCGTGAGGGGACTGACGATCGGCGCGGTGGCGGTCGTGGCCCACGCCGTGACGGGGATGGCGCGGTCGCTGGCGCCCGACCCGACCCGCGCCTCCCTCGCCGTCGTCGCCGCGGTCGCCGCCCTCGCGCTGACCGGCCCGGCCGGGCAGCTGGTCGCGATCGCGGTCGGGCTCGCAGGAGGGCTGCTCTTCTGCCGGTCGGACGAGGAGGCGCGGGTCGGGTCCGCGCCGTTCCCGATCGGTCGGCGGGCGGGTGCGGTCTGCCTGGGTCTCTTCGTCGCCCTCCTCGCCGGGTTGCCCGTGCTGGCCGCCGCGACGCGGTCCGAGACGATCGCCCTGATCGACGTCTTCTACCGGGCGGGGGCGCTCGTCTTCGGTGGCGGTCACGTCGTGCTGCCGCTGCTGCACGCGGGGCTGGTCGAGCCCGGCTGGGTCGACGACGGCGTCTTCCTGACCGGCTACGGGGTGGCGCAGGCCGTGCCGGGTCCGCTCTTCACCTTCGCGACGTACCTCGGGGCCGTCGCCGATCTCGGGCCGGGAGGCGCGCTCGGCGCCCTGCTGGCCACCCTCGCGATCTTCGCGCCGGGGCTGCTGCTGTTGGCGGGCGTGCTGCCGTTCTGGGATGCAGTGCGGGGGCGCCGCCTCGTCGGCGCGCTCCTCCGCGGGGCGAACGCGGCCGTCGTCGGGCTGCTGGCCGCGGCGCTCTACGACCCGGTGTTCGTCACGGCGGTGACCGACGTCGGCGCCTTCTGCCTGGCCCTGGTCTGCTTCGTGCTGCTGGTCGTCTGGCGGGTGCCGGCGTGGGCCGTCGTGATGATCGCCGCCGGGGGCGGTGTGCTGCTGACGGGGCTCACATCGACGCCAGGCGCCGGCTGACCGCGATGCGACGTGCATCGGGCGGAGACCGCCTGGTGCTCGGTGCAGACCTGTCGGTCTGGAAGGCGCTAGCGTCATCGACATGACGACGAATGGTTCCACCACCGCCTCCCTCCCCCGCCGGTCCGCAGGCCTGACCCGTCTCGCGCTCGGAGCCGCCGCGGCGCTCGCCACCGTCACGATGCTCACGTCGTGCGGTCTGGTGGACCAGTCCGAACCGGAATCGCAGGAGGCGGCGAAGCACCTGAACGAGACGTACGAGGCCTACGGGTCCGACCTCTCCGGCGAGGATTACGAGGCTGTGGCGTACGGCGCCTTCCACATCACCCTCGAGATCGACGGCGAGGACGTGGACGTCAGGATCTGCGACCCCGACGTGAGCCCCACCGAGACGACGTTCTGCACGAACGACGATCAGAACCCGACGCCGATCCCCCTCCCGAACGACTGACCCGGGAGCAGTGCGGAGATTTGCTATATTATAGCAAATTCGCTCAGGAGACTCCGTGACTCTCAACCCGTACACGCCCGGCGCCGGCACCCGACCGCCGACCCTGATCGGTCGGGAGTCCCAGCTGGCGGTCGTCGGCTCTCTCGCCGAGCTCGTCGAGGCGGGCCGCTCGTCGAACCCCGTCGTGTTCACCGGCCTGCGAGGAGTGGGCAAGACGTCGCTCCTCCAGGAGGTCGGCGCCGTGCTGCGCTCCAGAGGATGGCTCGCCGGCTACTACGAGGTGCGGCGCGACGTCGAACCGGGTGTCGCCGTGAGGTCCATCGTCCGGGACAGCGCCGACCTCACGCAGGGCAGACTCCGGAAGGCGCTGTCCTCGGGGGCGCACTCGATCGGGGGCATGAAGCTGTCGCTGGGGCCGACCGGCTTCACCTTCGCCGTCGATGCCGCTTCACCTCGACGCGACGACTCCGACCCGTTCCCCGAACTGGTCCGGTTCCTCCGACTGCTCGGACGGGACGCCAGTCAGAACGGGGTCGGCGTGGCCCTTCTGATCGACGAGCTGCAGGTCTTCCGTAAACGGGACATCGCCGTCCTCGTCCAGGCCCTGTCGGCGCTCAAGGACGAACCGATCGTGCTCATCGGCGCCGGTCTGCCCTACCTCGCGTCCGAGCTGTCGAAGGCGAACACCTACGCCGAGCGGTTCCGCTTCGAGTTGATCGACCGGTTGGGCGAGTCGGACGCACGCGCGGCGGTCACCGATCCCGCCTTCGACCTCGGCACCATCTGGGACGACGACGCGCTCGAGCGGGTCCTCGAGCTCGCCGATCGGTACCCCTACTTCCTCCAGCTCTACGCGAGCGAGTCGTGGACCTGCGCCGCCGGCGCCGCTCGGATCGAGTCGACGCACGTCGACGAAGCCATCCCGGCCGTGCAGCGGCAGCTCGACGCGGGGCTGTACTCCGCGCGCTACGACCGGCTCTCCGAGCGCGAACGCGAGTACGTCGACACCATGGTCGCCGTGGCCGACGCGTCGCCCGACGGTGGGCACGACGCCCGTCCCCGGCCGAGCGTCTCGCCTCGGGTCCAGTCCGGTGCGGTGGCGGCCGAGCTGGGCAAGTCGCTGACGCAGGTGGCGACCACCCGCGACCGCATCATCCGCAAGGGCATCATCCACGCGCCCGTCTACGGCGAGCTCGAGTTCTCCGTCCCCGGCTTCGCGGACTACGTCCGCCGGCGCACGGGCCGCGCCCGCTGACCGACCTCGTCCAGTCAGCGTCGACTGGGTCGACGACGCGATCGTCTACCGGGCGGGCGGGAAACGCTCGGCGAGCAGCACCGCGAGCTGGTCGAGGTCTCGGCGGACCGCGTCAGCATCGGCCTGGAACTCCTCCTCCGACATGCCGTCACGGCGGAACAGGGTGAAGACGGCCTCGCTGCCCTGGTCGTTGGCGACGATGCGGAAGGGGTTCCGCACCACCGATCCGTCGGGCAGGGTCACGTCGTGGTCGAGGATCCCCAGCTCGACCGGCCCGGTGAAGGTCACCTCGACGACGCCCAGGGGCGAGTCCGTGATCCACCGCCCGCCCTCCTGACGCATACCGGTGCTCAGACCGGCCGCCCACTCGGGGAGGTTCGCAGGGTCCCCGGCGACGCGGGACACCGTGGTGACATCGTGGACGAGCGAGCGCGAGATGTGGACGGCGGGCCAGGTCATGCCCGGAAGCTAGCAGCTCAGGACTCGTGCTCGCATCCGACTCGTAGCCGGACGCTCGGCCGTGGGCTGGCGGGCATGTTCCCACCATCGGGTCATGGAGCAGTGATGGCCTCCCAGAGCACCTCTCCGTCGACGAGGGTCGTCGTCGGTGCGAGCCCGAGCCTTTCGGCCACACGTGCTGACGCCGTGTGGTCCGGATGGACGTGAGCCTGCAGGCGTCCGACGCCGATCGACGGCAACCACGCCACGACCGCCGAACCCGCTTCCCGCGCCAGCCCCCGGCCCTGCTCCGACACGGTGACCAGCCACGCGAGGTCGGCGACGAGCTCGACGCCCCTGCGCGTGAGCGTCGCCTGGACGAATCCGATGGCCGGCCCGCCGCCGATGGGCCGGATGATCCAGTTCAACCACCCGGCGCGTCCGTCGTCGGACCGGCCTCTCGCCTGACGTCGGTAGCGCGCCTCGAGCTCGTCGTACGTCGGGGGTTCCCCACCGGTGAACCGGTAGAGCACCAGGGGCGCCAGTACCCTCGTCATCTCGCTCGCGTGCCTCACGGCGAGCGGCTCCAGCGAGAGACGAGCCGATCGCAGGGCATCGGCTCGCGGCCACGACACGCCCTGAGCATCGCCGACCGGCCGGACACCCGTCACCGTCGGGACCTCGGGTGACGAGCGCCTCTCCCCCTCCATCTATCGGACGCTCGCTCCGCGCAGCGACAGGCTCGTGCCTCCTGCGGCGACGAGCACCAGCGCGACACCCACGACGGCGAGCCACCAGAATTCGAACGCCGCAGCGATGTCGGCGAGCGACGGGGCGAGCGCCAGGAGGAGGCCTGCGAGCACGAGGACCGCGACGACGGCTACTCCAAGAGGGCCGCGCGGGCCGAACCGCAGCCAGACCCCGCCGAAGACCGCACCGACCGTGAACGCCGTCAGCGAGCCGAGGAACATCACGAGCAGCAGTACGACGACGTTCCCCGCGCCGAGGATGGCGGTGTCGAAGACGTAGATGCCGACGAACCAATGGCCGGTGAGCAGCTCGAGGCCGAGCATCGCGGCCGCGACGACGGCGAGGTAGGCGGACACCAGCGCGTGAGTGAGGAACGTGCCCGCCGCGAAGCCGCGGCGTGTGGTGCCGAGCGACGACGCCACCGGGAACACGGACGAGATGCTGGCGACCCCCGTCGCCACGAGGTACCCGGAGACGGACCAGGCGAGGGCCGGATTGTTGCGAGCGCTGTCGGCGTAGCCGGGCGAGCTCGGAGACATCCCCGTGGCGCGCTGGATGGCGAGCTGGATGATCACGGTCGCCACACCTGCGACGAGCATGATGGCGAGAGGCACGAGGAACCATGTCGTGCGGCGCACGAGCTGGAGTCGGACGACGGCGGTGGCACGGCTCACGACAGGGCTCCTTCGGTGGTGACGGATTCGGCACGGTCGCCCACGCCGGGCGACGGCGTACCGGCGCCCAGCGCTGCGACGAACTGCTGGAGCGACACGGATCCCAGCTCGACCCCGGCCTCGCGGGCCTCGCGCCGGAGGGCGTCGTCGACGCTCCCCGCCACGGTGACGCTGGCGAGTCCGCCGAGGGCGTGCCGGGCGAGCACCCGCCGGGAGCCGACGACCCGATCGACCGCACCTGCGGCTCCTGCCGCCGTCCAGGCCGAGGCGCGAGCCGTGTCGACGTCGGCGTCGAGGACGACCCGTCCCTCGTCGAGCACGACGACCTGCTCCAACAGGGATTCCGACTCGTCGACGAGGTGGGTGGAGAGCAGGACGGTGCGGGGGTGTTCGGCGTAGTCGGCGAGCAGGCGATCGTAGAAGATCTGGCGAGCGGTGGCATCGAGGCCGAGGTAGGGCTCGTCGAAGATCGTGAGCGGCGCCCGCGATGCGAGCCCGAGCACGATCGCGACGCTCGAGGCCTGACCCCGCGACATCTTCTTGATCGGTGTCCGAGTCGGAACGCGCAGGTCGGCCACGAGGTCGCGCGCCAGTGCCGGGTCCCAGCCGGCGTGGAAGGCCGGGGCGACCGAGAGCACGTGACCGATGCGGAAGTCGTCGGGCCAGCGCTGGCTGTCCCGTACGAAGGAGGTGCGCGACAGGACCTCCACGCTCTCGACCGGGTCGTGCCCCAGAGTGCGGACCGTGCCCGAACTCGGACGCTCCTGCCCGGCGATCATCGAGAGCAGGGTGGTCTTCCCCGCCCCGTTGCGGCCGAGCAGGCCGCAGATGGCGCCCTCCCGGACGGTCGTGCTGACGCCCCGGAGGGCGGTGGTCGACCCGTAGGTGCGGTGCACCCCGGAGACTTCGACGGCGGTGCTCATGACGGATCCTCCTGATTGATCATGCGCGTGAGGGCTGCAGCGTCGATGCCGAGCGCGGCGGCCTCGCGGACGAGCGGTCGGACGTACTGCTCGGCGAAACGGGCACGACGCTGCTCGACGAGCAGGTCACGGGCGCCGGGGGCCACGAACATGCCGATGCCCCGTCGCTTGTAGAGCACCCCGCGGTCGACGAGCAGGTTCATCGCCTTGCCCGCCGTAGCCGGGTTGATGCGGTAGAACGCTGCGAACTCGTTCGTCGACGCCACCTGCTGCTCTTCCGCGTAGGTGCCGGCGAGCACGTCGTCCGCGATGCGGTCGGCCAGCTGCTGGAAGATCGGGCTGCTCTCCTCGAACACGGCGACCCTCCTCATTGGTTAGTTGGTTCAGTAATGAACCTATTGACCAGGAGCGATCGTGTCAAGGAGGCGGCGATCTCGTCCGCCTCGAGGCTGCGGACTCCGCCTACCGGGCGGTCGGATCGCCCTTGAGGATCCGCGCGTTGAGATAGATCGTGACGAGTGCGCCGACCAACGTGAAGTACATGCTCGTGCGAGAGGGATCGATCACGAGCAGTGTCACTGCAGCGATGGCCACGAGCGACGCGACGATCAGCAGGAACAGGGCCACGGACCGCTTCGTGCGTCGGCCGTCGTCGGTATCCATGGTTCTACGGTCTCTCGCCGAAGGGCCGCCGTCAAGAGACCACCGGCATCGACGCCGATCGCGATGACGTAGATGACCAGGGACTTCTCTGGTGGGCCCTACCGGGCTCGAACCGATGACATCCACGGTGTAAACGTGGCGCGGGGCCTACGTTGTTGCCGCCTGTTGCGCAGAAGTGCCGGTTTTATGGGGTGAGGAGTGCAGCTGCGTGCAAGAGAAAGCAGCGGTGCGCAGCCCTTGACCAACACCACACCAACACGAGCACGGAGCTTTGACGGCGCACGAAGCACCGTCATGCGCTGAATCGGAACTAGGACCGTTTGCGTCACGCATTCAGGTCGGCGACCGGCGCGAGCGACGCATCGCGAAGGTAGCCCGTGCTCCTCAACCGCACGACGCCACCGCCCTGGATGGAGAACGCAACGATCCCGAGCATAGGGTCCTGGACGTCCTACGCACGGACGTCGAGAAGTCAGGAGAGCTCCGCGAAGGCCTGGCTGCGGCCGCGCATGTCGCTCATGACCTGGGTGAGCAGACTGGACGACTCAGGGCGAAGGTCAGATCCCGGATCACCGCGGCGGAAGCCGGCCATCGAGAGCTGCTTGGCGAGCGTGCTGTAAGTCCAGTCAGAGATGACGCCGAGCCGGTGGGCACGAAGCTTGAGCGCCATTGGACTGACGCGCCAACATCGCTTCAGCATCAGCACGTCTTCGAGCATCAGGTTGTTGCCGCGAATGGCGCCGATGACATCGGAACGCGGCATCAGGAACGAGCTTGCAAAGTCGTTGGCCGCCAGCTCTTTCTCCTTGCCGGATTCAACGTTGAGCGATTCCCCGTGCATGACGAGATGGCCCAGCTCATGTGCCAGGTCGAATCGAAGACGCTCGGCGGATCTGTGAACATTGAGGAAGACGACCGGCGTTGCGCCGTGACGGAACGAGAATGCGTCGATGGCCTGCAGAGGGCCACCATCGGAGTAGACCTTCGCACCCTTCAATTCCAGGAGCTGCAGCAAGTTCTTGATGGTCGCCACGCCGAGTCCCAATGCACCACGGACAGCCTCTGCGGCCTGCTCCGGGGCGAGCTCGTCGTCTGAGCGACTCCAGTCCTGCACCTCTGGGACGGCCGGCGCTGGCGAGTCATGGGTTGCCTTGATCCAGTCTGACAACTCTATGGCGAGCGTCGACAGGCTTCGCCTGCACGGTGCAGCAACCGCCAGATCTTCCGCGCACCGCGACCTAGGTGCCGATCCCAGAACACCCGCTCGATCTCGGTCACCAGTGCTTGGTCAGCGAGTTTTCGAGCAAATCGCGACCGCATCTTGAACGCGTAGTAGCCCGACGGGCGATCGGGACGCCGTTCTCGGTGAGCACACGACAGATCGGCTCGACCCCGAAGCGGTCCCGATGTTCGTCGATGATCTGGATCACACGGCAGTCGCGGGTCGAGCTCCCGTGCGAAGAACGAGGACGCCGCCAACAGGATCTATTGACGCCAGTCGGGACTGCTGTCGATTGAGCGGATTCGGAGGGCCAGAGACACGGCTCACTGAGATGCGACCTTGGCCGAACGCTGCACAGCCGGCAGCCGGACGGGAGTCAGCTGTTCGTGGTCGGGCAAGACCGCCGGCATCTTTTCTAGGCGGCTGAGCGGCGATGGCGGACGACGAGGGCCGCCCCGATGGCCAGGAGCATCAGAGCCAACGCGAGAACCCGGGCCAACGACGCACCTGTCAGGGCGAAGTCGTCAGCGCCAACAGCTGTTGTCGGCGGCCCCGGTGCCGTAGCTTGCGAGTCAGTCAGCAGGAGGGACACGGTGCCGGGCCGTCACGGTCGGACCCGGACCTCGAGCACTCTGCCGCGTCTCCAGGCTGAGCGCGCCGGCGCACGGAACACTCGCCAAAGCACTTGGAGCCGGGGCGCATGGGGCAAGTCGCATCGCAAGTGCCGCAGGAGAGGAAGGGCGTCGGCGCATCGCGCGCAGACGCCCTTCTCATGCCCGATGCCGGGCGTGGTTCGAGCTAGGGAATGGCAATGTCACCCTGGTGCAGGACGCGGGGGTTCGCGTAGGTGTCCTTGATCGCCTGTTGCGTGTTCGCGGACTCGAGCTGCTCCGACCAGTGCATGAACCACGTCCAGTTCGGCTGCGCGGCCAACTGCGCCGACGTGGGCATCTTGCCGACCTCACCCAGAGCGATCGGCTTGCCCGCCGCGATCGATTGCATCGTCTGGTATTCGGCTGCACTCGGGAAGGTCTTGTACCAGGCGTCGAGCGTGACGACGTCGACGTACGAGCTGCCCGGGTAGTAGCCGGCCAGCCCGCCGGCCGGGTTGTCCTGCACGTTCCAGGCCCAGATGAGGTTCGTCATGCCCTTCGTACCAGCGAGGTAGTCGCGGGTGATCTGGTAGAGCTTCGCGGAGCCGGCCGATCCCGAACGTCCGCCCCACCAGGCCCACTGCTCGTTCATCTCGTGCAGCGGGCGGAAGACTGCGGGAACGCCCGCGTCCCTCAGCTGCTGCAGGTAGGGGACGACCTCGTCGAGTCGTGACTTCCACGCCGAGTTCAGCGCCGTCCCGTTCGTGGTCAGCTGCGACCACTGCGCGTCGGTGAGGTTCGCGTTGACGTCGTTCCAGGAGCACGACGAGCCGACCGTCGGTGGGCAGACGTGCCATGTGAGCGAGACGAGCGCCCCGTTCTTCCAATCCGTCTTGGCCTGGTCGACGACCCGCTGCCGGTTCGCCACGTCGGAGGCGGCGAAGAGGAAGTCCCCGCCCCAGAGCGCCGGGTAGACCCCGGTGATGTCCTTGACGCGCTGTGTGTACTGGCTCGGCTGCCCGGCGGGCTCCTTGTTGTGTTGCCCGCTGATGGTCTTCTGGCCCTTGATGCTCGCCAGGTAGTTCAGCACCGTGCTCTTGCCGGTCGGGCTGAACGCCTCGGCCGGGGTCGCCGCGGGGGCGCCCACGGCGAGGATCCCCGCCAGGAGGAACGCGATGCCGGCCCCGAGGGCGGTGTGCTTCGGACGTGTGGTCATGATGCTTCTCCTCGCTCGACCACCGCGGTGGTCGTCGATGCGAGCCGACGTCGTCGTGCGGCTCGGAGTGCGACGGCACCGGCGATGACCGATGCCAGGGCGGCCAGGGCGAGTGCCGTGGTCGAGGTCGAGCCGGTGAAGGCGAGACCTGTGGAGGCGGTGGTCGCGGAGGCCGGGACGGTGCCGATCCCGCTGACGGGCACCGCGCCTCCTGCACCGGACTCCGGGCCTGCGCCCGGTCCGGCACCCCCACCGGGCGTAGCGGGCGTGCCCGGCGTGCCCGGCGTACCCGGGTCGACAGGCAGGACCGCGGCAGGGTCGACCGTCGTGACGACGTCGTCCACGAGCAGCTCGCCCGCGCCATCGCCGCCGAGGTAGAACGCGAGCTGCGTCACGGTCGACGGGTCGAGGGCGGCGTCGCCCGCCCAGGCAGGCGGCGCGAACGCCCTGAAGGGCACGTCGACCTGCTGCCACCCCTCCCCCTCGACCGCGAGGGTGGTCTCGAAGTACGACCCGCCCGCCACGATCTGCACGGTGACGTCGTCTCCGGCCGGGGCACGCAGCGAGAGCGAGAGACCGGTGTAGCCCCACCAGTCCTGCGGCTCGGCGAGGGTGCGGACGACGCCCGCGTAGCCGGGGCCCGCGAGGTCGTAGGCGAACTGTCCCGCCTGCGAGCCCGTGGACGGGTTCTCACCGAGGGTGGGCGTGACGGCTCCGCCCCCCGTGTTGCGCACGTAGGTGCTGGTGAGGGCGGCGTCGTCGGCGTACTCCTCGAAGTCCTCCACCACGAGCGCCTCCGTCGGGAGGGGACGGGTGGAGAAGGACGCCGTCGTGGGTACCGACGTCGTCGTGCCGACACCGTTCACGGCCTCGACCGACCAGCGGTAGGTCGTGCCGGGCTCGAGCATGACGTCGGGCCGGTACGACGTGCCCGTGAGACCGTCGGCCGAGGCCACGACGGTGCCCTCAGCGTTCGTGAGCGCGAAGCGGTAGTAGGCGGCATCGGTCGCGGCCGTCCAGGCGAAGTCCGGCGTCGAGGTGGTGCCCGTCGTCTCGTCGAGGGGCGCCTGGAGCGAGAACGCGCCGGGCGCCGTGGTGGGGTCGACGGCCGCGGACCGCAGGGTGGCCCGCGTGAGGTGCGCGTCTCCGGTCAACACGACGCGGACGTGGTCGTCGGCGAGGCCGTCGGCGACGACCGAGCCCTCGTCGGTGACGACCGTGGCGGCGGGCACCCAGGTGCTGCCGTCGGCGCTCGTCTCGACGCGGGCGGCGGGCGGCTCGTCGACCTGGAACTCGGCACGGGTGAGCCCGGCACGCTGCCAGGCCACCGAACCGGACGTGTCGTCCGTCGCGATCACGGACCCTCCGTCGGGGTCGGCCGCGACCGTCACGCCGTCGTGTGCGGACGAGAGGCGCCAGTCCTGCACGGGATCGACGAGCACGTCGCCGCCGTCCGGGTGGACGACGTCGGACGCGGGTCCGGTCGTCCCCGCGCCGTCGAGTGCCCGGACACGGTAGGAGGCGCCAGCCGGGGACTCGATGTCGGTGACGGTCCCGGCCGACGCGCCCAGCGCCTCCTCGGTGACGGTCGTCCACGGCTGGTCGGCGACCTGTCGCTCGACGACGTATCCGGCTGCGCCGGCCGTTCCGCGCCAGGTGATGGTCGAGATGCCCTGGGCTCGCTGCACGCTCGTCACGAGCGGGGCCTCGAGAGGCAGGGCGGGCAGCACGATGCCGATGTCGCGGGCGTACTGGCGGATCGCCTCGGCCCGAGACTCCTCGGACGGCGTCCCTCCGGGCAGGTGGAAGGTGAAGCCGTCGTCGTGGGGCACGAGGCCGGCGCGGTCGTCGTGGCCGAACAGCGACCAGGCGAACATCCCGGAGACGGCCGGGTCCTGGGCGAGCGGGCTCAACAGCGCGGGCGTCGCCGCCGTCGAGGCGTACTCGCCGGCGATGTAGACCTTCCCGGCGGAGGTGACGGTCGCCGCGTCGGCCGAGACGCGGGCGGCCGTCGGCGGGTAGTAGTGGACGTCGACGATGTCGAGTGCCGTCGCGGCGAGGGTGTCGGGGTCGATGTCGAACCGTCGGCCGGCGGCGACGAGCTGTGACGGGGCGAGCTGCTTGATGTGGGCGACCTGGTCGTCGATCCACGGGAGGGTCATTCCCTCGAGTTCGTTGCCGAGCTCCCACGCCATGATGGTCGGGTCCTCGGCGTAGGGGACGCCGGTCAGCGCGTTGGTGCGCCCGACGACGTGGTCGACGTAGTCCTGGTACGCGGCGATCGCCCGCGGGTCCGTGTAGAAGTCGGCGGACTCGAGGCCGAGGGGCGTCGTGAAGTCGCGGTGGCCGCCGTGGTAGTACTCCCACTCGTCGGTGAGCGGCAGGATCAGCCGGATGCCGAGCGACCCGGCGTACGCGACGGCGAAGTCGATCGTGGCGAAGGCGTCGTCGTCGTACTCGCCCAGGCTCGGCATCAGCGCGAGCGTGTTCGCGTCGTCCTGGCCGGTCGAGGTGCCCATGTGCGACCGGACGACGGTGATGCCGGCACGGTGGGCCGAGTCGAGGGTGTCCTTGATGCGGAAGAAGGTGGGGTAGTCGACCCCGCCGACGTTCTCGTCGAGGCCGAGCCAGTAGATGTTGGCCCCGCTGGCCCGGAAGGTCTCTCCCCCGAGCTGGAGCCGCGAGGCGTCCCGGGTGACGAACTCGGTGTTCTGGGTCGTCCACTCGGCGCGGGGCGCGGCGGACGCGGCCTCCGCCTGGTGCGGAGTGAGGGGTGCGAGCGAGCCGAGCAGGACGCCCGTGGCGACCACGGCGCACACTCGGATCGACCGCCTCCGTGTCGGTCTCGGGGTCGTGCGGGACGGATGGTCGTGGCTGGGGACGCTGATGGCGGTCGGTGTCGTCATGGGTGCTCAGGCTCCTTCGGCTGTGCGGTGATCAAGGCGCCCCGGTCGGGCGGCCTGGTGTCAGGTCGTGCTGACCAGCCGCCGCGTGTCGACCCGGTTCGGGTCGACCATGTCGGGGCGGTGGACGAGTGCGGCGGCTCCCAGCAAGGGAGCGGCGGATCCGAGGGCTGCCGGGACGATGAGCACCTCGGTGGAGTAGGCGAGCACGGTGGCTCGACGGGCCGCCTGGCGCACCAGGTCGACGTAGTCGGGAACGACCCCCGCGAAGCCGCCGCCGATGGCGACGGCGTCCAGGTCGAGCAGCGTGGTCGTGCTGGCGATCGCCTGGCCGACGGCTGCTGCGGATCGGTGGACGGCCGCCAGGGCGGTCGGCTCCCCTGCGGCGCACGACAGGGCGAGGTCCTCGCCCGTGGACCCGGCCCAGCCGTGGCTCCGGGCCCAGCGCACGGAGTTCGTCCCGGACGCGACGGCCTCGAGCGTGGTCGAGTCGGCGTCCTCTGAGCGCCCGCCAAAGCCCGCGACGTGGATCTGGCCGACGTGTCCGGCGTTTCCCGTCCTGCCCGACACCAGTGCGCCGCCGACGATGAGCCCGCCGCCGACCCCGGTCGAGACCACCATGGACATCGAGTTCGCCAGCCCGGCCGTCGCTCCGAGCCAGTGCTCGGCGAGAGCGATGCAGGTGCCGTCCAGGCGCAGCCGGACCGACAGGGCCGGGAGGCGCTCCTCGACTTCTCGGCGCAGGTCGAACCCGGCGAGCACGGGCAGGTTCTTCGGACTCACCGTGCCCGCGACGAGGTCGACGGGACCGGCCGACCCGATGCCGGCTCCCCGCAGCTCGCCGCCGGCCGGGAGGGCGGCCAGGGCACCGTCGACCACGGTGCCGACGGCACCCCGCAGCTCTGCCCACGAGGCCGCCGCGCCCGTGGCGGCGCGCACCCGGCTGCCCCCGACGATCCGGCCGTCGTCGTCGACGAGGGCAGCCTCGATTTTGGTGCCGCCCAGGTCGACGGCCAGGGCGATCCTTGACATCGTCAGGCCCAGTCGACGACGAGCTGGTTCGACGTGCGGAGCACGCTCGCCGAGGTCAGCTGCTCGGGGGTGAGGTCGGCATCGCTGCTCACGCGGAACGTCACGGACTCCCCGGGCAGCAGGGTGACCATCATGTCGTCGACGACGGCGTGCACGTCGACCTTGTCGACGAGCAGCGTCACGTCGCGAGCCAAGGAGGCGCTGGTCACCACGACGTCGTAGCCGCCGTGGACCGCGGTGACGGTCGTCGTCAGCTCGGCGGCGGTCAGGGCCGAGTCGCGCTGCTCGACCGGGAACCACAGCCCCCGCTCGGCACCGACCGTGGCGACGACCAGCTCGCGGGCCGGATCGCCGAAGGCGGTGACCGCGGCGGGGATCGCGACCGTGCTGGTGGTGCGGGCGTCGAGCGCAAGGTCGACCGTCGCGGAGGCGAGCACCTCGCCGTCGTAGGAGAGCCTCTCGAGGACGACCTGCGCCTCCCACGCCTCGAGCGAGTCGTTCGAGACGGCGGCGACGAGGTCGTCGCCGCGCGGCTGGATCGTGACGAGGCGGTCGGCGTAGACGTGCTTGAGGGCGTAGAGCAGCGGCTTGGCGCGTCCGTAGCCGTCGACGGCGGCCCACGAGGTGACGGGCCAGCAGTCGTTCAGCTGCCAGACGATCGACCCCATCGTGGTGGGGCTCCACGACCGCCAGTGCTCGATGGCGAAGGCGACGGCGTGGGCCTGGTTCAGCGACATCGCCCAGTGCCAGTCCTCGGTGTCGTCGGGCAGCGGGAGGTGCGCGACGAGGCCGTCGGTCAGCTTGTCGTTGCCGTCGGTCGCCTTCTGGTGCCAGATCATGCCGGGCGACTCGGGCGTCAGGGGCGAGTCGGAGATCGACTGCTGGATCGTGGACCAGGTCGCGGGGCCCTGCCAGCCGAACTCGGCGACGAAACGGGGCACGGTGTCGCGGTAGTGCGGGTAGTCGACGCGGTTCCACAGCTCCCAGAGGTGCACCGAGCCGTGCTCGATCTCGTTCGCCGGTCGTTCGGGGTCGCCCGACCAGGGGCTGCCGGGCGTGTAGGACCGCTCGGGGTCGAGCTCGGCGACGAGGCGCGGCAGCAGGTCGAGGTAGTAGCCCAGGCCCCAGGTGCGGCCCTGGAGGCGCTTCTCCCAGCCCCACTCCTCGAAGCCCCAGATGTTCTCGTTGTTGCCGTTCCAGAGCACGAGGCTCGGGTGGGACATGAGGCGCGTCACGTTGTCCCGGACCTCGGCCTCGACCTCGCCGCGGAGCGGCTCCTCCTCGGCGTAGGAGGCGCAGGCGAAGAGGAAGTCCTGCCAGGTCATGATGCCGCGTTCGTCGCACAGCTCGTAGAAGTCGTCGGACTCGTAGTAGCCGCCGCCCCAGACGCGCAGCAGGTTCATGTTCGCGAACTCGGCCTGGTCGAGGCGGGCGGCGACGCGGTCGCGGGTGACGCGGGTGACGAAGGCGTCGTCGGGGATCCAGTTCGCGCCCCTGGTCCAGACCGGCTGGCCGTTGACGACGACCCGGAAGCTGGTGCCCTCTGGGTCGGGCTCGAGTTCGACGACGACCGTGCGGAAGCCGATGCGGGTCGACCAGGCGGCTGCGGGCTGGTCGTCGACGCCGAGGTCGACGGCGAGGTCGTAGAGGACGGCGTCGCCGTGGCCGCGGGGCCACCAGAGCGCGACGTCGGCGACGTCGAGGTCGACGACGGCCTCGGTCGCGCCCGGGGAGACGTCGACGCTGGCCGTGGCTGCCTCGGCTCCGTCGGGGCTCGTCACGGAGCCGGAGACGGTCACCGCGGCGTCGGACCCGGCCGCCCTCTCGATCGTGACGTGGGCACGGACGTGGCCCGCGCCTCCGTCGGTCGTCACGACGGGGCGGACGCTGTCGACGCGGGCGCCCGACCAGGAGTGCAGGATGACGGGCTTGTGGATGCCCGAGGAGGCGGCGTCGAGGCCCCAGTCCCAGCCGAAGTTGCAGGCCGCCTTGCGGATGGCGTTGAAGGGGTGGAAGTAGGTGTGCGGCCGGTAGCCGATGTCGAGGCTGGCCTGGTCGGCGTAGGCGACGGGCGAGGCGAAGTGGACGACGAGGTCGTTGTCGCCGTCGACGAGCACCCCGTCGGCCGGGAGGCGGTAGGCGCGGTGCTGGTTGACGGTGCGTGCCAGCTCGGTGCCGTTGAGGGTGACCGTTGCGACGGTGTCGAGGCCCTCGAAGACGAGGTCGTGGCGGTCGTGGCCGTCGGGACTCCACGCGAACGTGGTGCGGTATTCCCAGTCGCTCTCGCCGATCCAGGTGACCTTCTGCTCGTTCCGGTCGAGGTAGGGGTCGGGGATGAGGCCGGCGGCGAGGAGGTCGGTGTGGACGAGGCCGGGCACCGTCGCGGGGACGGTCGCCGCGGCGATGTCGGCGGGCACCGGGCCGCGGGTCGAGCGGACGGACCAGCCGTCGTGCAACGGGCGGCGGGTCTCGGTCGCGGTGGTGGGGAGGGTGGTGGTCACTTGGTGGCTCCTGCCGTGAGGCCGTTGTAGATGTATCGCTGGAGGAAGAGGAAGGCGATGAGGGTGGGGACGATCACGAGCAAGGTCCCGGCCGCGATGACCTCCCACTGCGCGCCGAAGGGGCCCATGAAGCGGAACAGGGAGGTCGAGATGACGCCGAGGTCCTGCGAGGGCATGTAGAGGAACGGGATGTAGAACTCGTTGTAGACGGCGATGCCCTTGATGATGACCACTGTCGCGATGGCCGGCTTGAGCAGCGGCAGGACGATCCGCCAGTAGACGGTGAAGCGGCTCGCGCCGTCGAGCATCGCGGCCTCGTCGAGCGAGACGGGGATCGACTGCATGAACTGCAGGAAGATGTAGATCGCGACGATGTCGGTCCCCATGAAGATGAGGATCGCCGCGCCCCGAGTGTTGAAGAGGTCGAGGGCGCTGATCACCTGGAAGGTCGCGACCTGCGTCGTGACCGACGGCACGAGGGTCGCGAGCAGGAACCCCCCGAGCACGAGCTTCCGGCCGCGGAAGCGGAACCGGTCGATGGCGTAGGCGGCCATCGTGCCGATCAGGATGGTCCCGACGACGGACACGACGAGGATGATCCCCGTGTTGACGAAGCCGATCAGCATGCCGCCCTGGGTGAAGGCGGTGACGAAGTTGTCGAGGTTGAGCCAGTTGCCGGGCGGGGTGAGCGGGGTCGTGGTCCGGTACTCCTCGTCCGTCTTGAACGCGAGCATGACGATGGTGACGAGCGGGACGAGGGCCGCGAGGCACGCGAGCACGAGGCTGACGTACTTGACGGTCGTCCCGGTGCGGGCGAGCGCGCGCGAGCGGGTGAGCGACTCGGTGGTCACGAGGCCTCCTCCTTCTTCTCGTCGGGGAACAGCAGCCGCTGCACCGCGGTGATGACGAGCACGATGACGAGCAGGACCACGGCCATGGCAGAGGCGAGGCCCACCTTCGAGAAGCGGAACGCGGTGTCGACGGTCTGGATGACGAACGTCTCCGACCCGTTGGCGCCTCCGGTCATGATGTACGGCATCTCGAACGCCGAGAGGGCGCCCGCGATCGCGAGGATGAATGACAGGCCGAGGATGCGTCGGATGCTGGGCACGATGATGTAGAGGAACTTGTGCCACGACGTCGCGCCGTCGAGGACGGCCGCTTCGTACTGCTCGGACGGGACCGACTGGATCGCGCCCAGGAAGAGCACGAAGTTCAGGCCCATGTAGCGCCAGACGCTCGTGGCGGCGAGCGAGGTGTTGACGACGCCGGGGTCGCCGAGCCACTGCGGGGTGTTCTCGACCCCGACCAGGGCGGCGAGGGCGTCGAGGGTGCCGCCGGGGCGGAAGAAGTAGAGGAAGACGAGGCCGATCGCGACCCCGTTGATGAGGTACGGGAAGAAGATGATCCCCTTGAACAGGTTCGAGAAGCGGGTCTTGAAGCTGAGGAGGGTCGCGAAGTACAGGGCCAGGACGAGCTGGGCGATGGCGCCGGCCAGGTAGAAGAGGCTGACGAAGAAGACCTGGAAGATCTCGGGCCGGGTGAAGATCTCGACGAAGTTCTCGGGGCCGACGAACTCCTTGACCGGCGACAGGCCGTCCCAGTCGGTGACGCTGTACCAGAGCAGGTTCGCGACCGGCACGTAGGTCAGGACGACGAGGAACGCCAGCGGCACGACGAGGAAGAGCCACGGGGTGACGCGGAGGCCGCGACGGCCCACGCGCCCGGCCGGGCCGGCGCCGGGGCGGGTGCCCCGGCGCCGGCCGTCGTCGGTGACGGTCGCCGCGACCTCGGGAGGCGAGGCGAGCTGGGTCATTCGGAGACCTTCTCCTGCGCTGCGGCCCAGCGGTCGTTGAGGTCGGAGAAGAACGAGTCCTCGTCGCCGTCGGCGGCGCCGCGGGCGGTGTCGATCAGCTTCTGACGGTAGGTGTTGCCGAAGATGTCGATCTCCGCCTCGTTGGCGATGTCGGTGAGCAGCGCCTCCTTGCCGACCGGGTCCGGAGCCAGCTCGAGGTACTGGACGTCGAGGGCGGTGAAGTCCGAGAGGGTGTCGGGCTCGGGGTCGCTCTTGACGGGGCTGATGGCTCCCTGGCTCTCGGCGTAGCCGGACTCGTTCGTGAACCAGTCGACCCAGGCCTTCGCGGTCGCCTTGTTGTCGCTGTTCTTGCTGACGCCGAGCACCTTGTCGCTGGCCGTCACCGAGGTGAACTGGCCGTCGACCTGCCAGGGCATCGGCCAGAAGCCGATGTCGTCGCGCGAGGCGCCGGCGGCCTCGGCGGCGTCCTGCATCTGGCTGACAGCCCAGGAGCCGAGGACCATCGAGCCGATCTTGCCCTGGGCGAGGAGGTTCTTGGACTCCTCCCAGTTGGTCGTGGTCGGGTCGGCCTCGCTGAGGCCGGCCTCGACGGTCTGGAAGAGCAGGTCGTCGATCTTGTACTGGTCTGTGCCCTCGGTCCAAGGGGCGTCGTCCTCGGCCATCTCCATGCGGACCTCGGGCCCCTGGGTGGCGCCGAGGTTGCCCTCGAGGGTCGCCAGCGGCCAGCCGTCGGCGTAGTTCGTGTAGTACGGGTCGGCATCGGTCTTGTCGCGGATGGCCTGCAGGTCGGTGAGGTACTCCTCCTGCGTGGTCGGGGCCTCGGTGACGCCTGCGTCGGCCCAGACCTTCTTGTTGACGACCATGCCCATGGCCGAGCCGAAGGTCGAGATGCCGTAGACCTGACCGTCGTAGGCGCCTGCGTCGACGAAGCGGTACTTCTCGCTCATCTCGTCGACCGTGCCGAGTGGCTCGAAGAAGCTCGAGTACTGGTCCTTCGTGACGTTCGAGCTGGGGATGAGCAGCGCGTCGCCGTAGTCCTTCGAGTTCAGGCGGATCTTGACGTCGCCTTCGTAGTCGGTCAGCGCCTCGAACTTCACGCTCGTGCCCGGGTACTTGTCCTCGAACGTCTTCGCGTAGTCGGCGAAGGTCGTGTCGACGAGGTCGGTGCGGTTGGTGAGCACGGTGATCTCGCCCGAGGGGTCGCCGTCGTCGTTGGACGCCGACGAGCAGCCGCTGAGGCTGATCGCGGTGAGCGAGACCATCGCCATGCCCATGAGTGCTGTCTTCTTCATGCGTGCGAACTCCTTCGTTCGTGGGTGCCGGCGAGGTGCCTCGGCCGTTCTGTCCGGCAGGTCTCGGCGGGTGCGAGCTGGTCGGGTGCCTCAGCTTCGCCCGCGGCATCATGCCGTGTCAAGACTTTGATTATTAATTTATGCACTTTACTGTCGCCGAAGCGGACAGGCGGGCAAGGAGCGTCCGCTCTCGGGGACGTCAGCGCGCGGGCGGGCCGGTCGTCGCCCGGGGCACGAAGACGATGGGAGGCGCCTCGAGGGTGGGCGGTCTCTGGCCGTCGAGAACTGCCAGCACTGTCTCGCCCACCATCTCGCCGATGCGCTGGACGTCGTGGCTGAGGGCGGAGAGCGGCGGCTCGGAGAGCTGGCACTGGGCCGAGTCGTCCCACGCGACGATCGAGAGGTCACCAGGCACGCTGAGACCTCGGCGTTGCGCCTCTGCGAGTCCACCGAGCGCCATGAGGTCATTGTCGAAGACGACCGCGGTCGGAATAGCAAGGGCGCCCACGATGGTCGGGTCGTCAAGGCAGGCCTGCCCGTCGAGGAGCGCCGACAGGGCGCGTTCACCCGACTCGAATGAGTAGTCCCCCGTCATCGTCGACGCAGTCAGGCCCCGCTCCTCGCAGACCGCGATGAAGGTGTCCCGGCGGGCGACGGAATGAGCGAGGCGCAGCGGACCGCTCACGTGGGCGAGATGGACGTGGTGCAATAGTGCTAGCGCATCTACCGCCTCCTCGACGGCGACGTCGTCGTTCGTCCAGACGGCGGGGAGCCCGCTCGAGATGGCGGGCGACGACACCGAGATCGCGGGCAGGTCGAGCTCGGATACCAGTGACACCCGCGGGTCGTCCACGCCCAGGTCGACGAGCACCACGGCGTCCACGACGCCCCCGGCCGACCACCGGCGGCACAGGTCGAGTTCGGCCTCACGGTCGGGAAGGACCCGGAGCAAGACCGCATGCCCGCGCGGCCGCACGACACGGTCGAGGCCGGCGGTGAGCTCGTGGAAGTACGGCTCGGCCCCGTAGATCTCGCTGGGACGCACCAGGGTCAGGCCGATCGGCCGCGGGAGGCGCGACGGGCGGTCGCTCTCGGTCAGGGTCGCGTCTCTCATCGCCTCGTCCTCCTCGGCCCCGATCATGGTGCCGTGCGCTCTCTCGTGACCGCTATCGTGTCACCGACGCGGGCCAGCAACACACCAGGGCTCGCCCGAGGTGCGGAGGACGACGTGGCCAGACCCGAGTCCTCCGCGTCCGGTCCGGGCAGCAGGGCACTCGTCGTCGATGTCATCCGCTCGTCCGGCCCCATCAGCAGGGTCGAGCTGACCGAGACGACCGGTCTTACCCAGCCCAGCATCTCCAACATCGTCCGCAAGCTGCTCGTCGAGGGCATCGTGCGAGAGAGCGGTCGGGTGGCCTCGGGCGGCGGCAAGCCTCGGACCCTCGTCGAGATCAATCCCGGGGCCCTCTACGCGGTGGGCGTCCAGCTCGGTTTCGAGTCGATGACCTTCGTGGCGACGGGTGCGGGAGGGGGGATCGTCGCTCGGCAGCTCGTGGACGGTGCGTCGCTCGATTCGCCGGACGAGGTGACCGATCGCCTCGTGGCGCAGTTCGACGCCTTCGTCGACGCCGCTGGCATCTCACGGGCGTCGATCGCTGGTGTCGCCGTGGTCGCCCCCGGCCCGCTGTCGGCCGACCACGGCGCCATCCTCCGCTCGCCGACGCTCCGCAGGTGGGAGGGCTTCTCGCTCCGCGACAGGCTCTCGGAACGCCTCGACGTCCCCGTCCTGATCGACAACGACGCCGCGGCCGCGGCCGTGGGCGAGTTCTGGACGCGTCGTGTCCCCCGCACCGAGACCTTCGCCGGCATCTACATGGGCACGGGCCTCGGCGCCGGCATCATCATCGACGGGGCCCTGTACCGCGGTGCGAGCTCGAACGCTGGCGAGCTCGGGCACACGTCCGTCGACCTCGATGGCGAGCCTTGCTTCTGCGGCAACCGAGGATGCGTGGAACGTTATGCGGCGCCCGCCGCCGTCCTGCTTCAAGCCCGTGAGCAGTCAGGACGCTTGACCGGCCTCGGGCTCGCCTTCGAGGATCACACCGTTGCCCAAGACTTCGACCGTCTGGCTCGCGCTGCTGTGGGCGGGCACCCAGTCGCCGAGAGCTTGATCGCCACGTCCGCGCGCTATCTCGCCGCCGCCGTCGTGTCGTTCGTCAACGTCCTCGACGTCGACCGGCTCGTGCTCTCCGGTCCGAGCATCGCGGTCGCGGGTTCCGTGTACGCCCGGGCCGTCCGAGAACGTCTCACGGAGAGCGCATTCGCTCGGCAATCGCACGACGTCCGAGTCGAGTTGGCCACCAACCCGAGAGACTCAGCCGCGATCGGAGCAGCAGCGCTGGTCTTGCAGAGCTCTGTCTCTCCGGGACACGGCCCGCAGCTCATTCAGCCGAACTGACCAGCGGAAGCCCGGAGCCAGACCCACGATCTGAGCGAGGGTCCTCTCAAGCAAGATGCGATTGGCGTCCACGACGTAGGAAAGTGGGTCGTCCTTCACCAACACCACACCGACACGAGAATGCTTGTGCAACGGCATACGAGGCATTGCTCTCGGAAAGACTTGCCTCTGACCGGCAACTACTCCGGTGGGCCCTACCGGGCTCGAACCGATGACATCCACGGTGTAAACGTGGCGCTCTACCAACTGAGCTAAAGGCCCCTGCGCCGGTCTGGCCGGGCGGGTCGTATCAGGTTAGCGGCTGAGGAGGCGCGAGTCGCGCCTCCTGGGCGGTGTCCCGTCAGACGGTGGCCGGCACCAGGGTGTCGAGGGAGGCGCGGTAGTCGTCGATCGAGCGCTCCTGACCGGGTTCGGTGACGAAGTGCTCGCGGATGATGCCGTCGACGTCGATCAGGAACGTGGCCCGCGTGGCGAAGCCCTTGTGCTCGAGGAACACGCCGTACTCCTTCGAGACCTCGCCGTGCGGCCAGAAGTCGGCGAGCAGCGTGAAGTCGTAGCCCTTCTCGTCGGCGAAGGCCCGGAGCGTCGCCTTCGAGTCGACGGAGACGACGAGCAGCTCGACGCGGTGGTCCTGGAACATCGCCAGGTTGTCGCGGAGCGTGCACAGCTCCTTCGTGCAGGTGCTCGAGAACGCGAGAGGGAAGAACACGAGCGCGACGGGCTTCACACCTCGGTAGTCCGACAGCCTGACGTGCTCGCCGAACTGGTTCGGCAAATCGAAGTCGGGAGCCTGGATGTCGTTCTCCAGTGCCATGGTGCGATCCTTCCGCGTCGGCCCGGGCGGCCGGCGACAAACACGATCAGTGATCCTACGCCGCACGCGGGCGAGCGCAAGGACCGCTCTCAGCGCGTGCGGAGACTCTCTCAGGCAGGGTCGGTGTCAGTCGGGGTCACTAGACTCTGGCGAGTCAGGTGGCAACGTGTTCGGAACCCGGACGCGGACGACCTGACACTCGTCTGTCCACCACATACGGTGCGACCCACACACGGTGCTATCAACACCACGAGATTGATTGAGGTCAAGGGTGACGGTAAACGACCAAGACCCGTACACGGTCGACACGACCGATCGCGATCCCGAAGAGACCGCCGAATGGCGGGAGTCGCTCGACTCCCTCGTGGCGGCCCAGGGGCACGAACGGGCTCGCGAGATCATGAAGAGCCTGCTGAGCCGGTCGAGCGAACTCCACCTCGGCGTGCCGATGGTCCCCAAGACGGACTACGTCAACACCATCGCCACCGAAGACGAGCCCGAGTTCCCCGGCGACGAAGAGCTCGAGCGCCGTTACCGCCGGTGGATCCGCTGGAACGCCGCGATCACCGTGCACCGCGCCCAGCGCCCCGGTGTCTCGGTCGGCGGTCACATCTCTACCTACGCCTCGTCCGCCGCCCTGTACGAGGTCGGCTACAACCACTTCTTCCGCGGCCAGGACCACTCCGGTGGCGGAGACCAGATCTTCTTCCAGGGCCACGCCTCCCCCGGCATGTACGCCCGCGCCTACCTCGAGGGCCGTCTCGGCACCGACCAGCTCGACGGGTTCCGCCAAGAGAAGTCGCACCCGTCGGGCGGGCTGAGCTCGTACCCGCACCCGCGTCTCATGCCGTCGTTCTGGCAGTTCCCGACCGTGTCGATGGGTCTCGGCCCGATCAACGCGATCTACCAGGCGCAGGTCGCGAAGTACCTCACCAACCGCGGCATAAAAGACGCCTCCGACCAGCAGGTCTGGGCGTTCCTCGGCGACGGCGAGATGGACGAGGTCGAGAGCCGCGGTCAGCTGCAGGTCGCAGCCAACGAGGGTCTCGACAACCTGAACTTCGTCATCAACTGCAACCTGCAGCGACTCGACGGCCCGGTGCGCGGCAACGGCAAGATCATCCAGGAGCTCGAGAGCTTCTTCCGCGGTGCTGGCTGGAACGTCATCAAGGTCGTCTGGGGTCGCGAATGGGACGACCTGCTCGCCCGCGACACCGAGGGCGCGCTGCTCAACCTGATGAACACGACGCCCGACGGCGACTTCCAGACCTACAAGGCCGAGAGCGGCGCCTACGTCCGCGAGAACTTCTTCGGTCGCGACCCCCGCGCCCTCGAGCTCATCAAGGACTTCACCGACGACCAGGTCTGGAACCTCAAGCGCGGCGGGCACGACTACCGCAAGGTCTACGCCGCGTTCAAGGCCGCCGCCGAGCACAAGGGCCAGCCGACCGTCATCCTGGCGAAGACCGTCAAGGGCTACGGTCTCGGGCCGTCGTTCGAGGGCCGCAACGCGACCCACCAGATGAAGAAGCTGACGCTCGACAACCTCAAGCAGTTCCGTGACGAGATGCGCATCCCGATCTCCGACTCGCAGCTCGACGAGAACCCGTATCTGCCGCCGTACTACCACCCCGGCAACGACGACGAGGCGATCCAGTACCTCCACGAGCGTCGGCGCGCCCTCGGCGGCTACGTGCCCGAGCGTCGCTCGAAGTACACGCAGATCTCCGTCCCCGAGTCGACGTCGTACGACGTCGTCAAGAAGGGCTCCGGCAAGCAGGAGGTCGCCACCACGATGGCCTTCGCGCGACTGCTGAAAGACCTGCTGCGCTCGAAGGACTTCGGCCACCGCATCGTGCCGATCATCCCGGACGAGGCCCGCACGTTCGGCATGGACGCCTACTTCCCGACGTCCAAGATCTACAACCCCAACGGGCAGCACTACACCTCGGTCGACCGCGAGCTGCTGCTGGCGTACAAGGAGAGCCCCCAGGGTCAGCTCCTGCACGTCGGCATCAACGAGGCCGGCGCGTTCGCGGCGTTCACCGCGGTCGGCACGTCTTACTCGACGCAGGGCGAGCCGCTCATCCCGGTCTACGTCTTCTACTCGATGTTCGGCTTCCAGCGGACCGGAGACGCCATGTGGGCGGCCGGCGACCAGATGGCCCGCGGGTTCATCATCGGCGCCACGGCCGGTCGCACGACGCTCACCGGCGAGGGCCTGCAGCACGCCGACGGCCACTCGCTGCTGCTCGCCTCGACGAACCCGGCGGTCGTCTCGTACGACCCCGCCTTCGGCTACGAGCTCGGTCACATCGTCAAGTCGGGCATGGACCGCATGTACGGCACCGACGAGAACGGCGCCCCGACGCACGCCGACCCGAACGTCATGTACTACGTGACCGTCTACAACGAGCCGATGCAGCAACCGGTCGAGCCCGACGACGTCGACGCGGACGGCATCGTCCGCGGCATCTACAAGCTCAAGGGCGCCGAGAACCTGGGGCCCCGCGCCCAGCTGCTCGCCTCGGGCGTCGGTGTGCCGTGGGTGCTCGAAGCCCAGCGTCTGCTCGCCGACGACTGGAACGTCGCCGCCGACGTGTGGAGCGTCACCTCCTGGAACGAACTGCGACGCGACGGCCTCGCCGCCGAAGAGCACAACTTCCTCAACCCGGAGGCCGAGCAGCGCACGCCGTACGTCACCGAGAAGCTGCAGGGAGCCGAGGGTCCGTTCATCGCGACCAGCGACTTCATGGCCGCCGTGCCCGACCAGATCCGCGAGTACGTCCCCGGCGACTACCTCACGCTGGGCGCCGACGGCTTCGGCTTCTCCGACACCCGGGCCGCCGCTCGTCGATTCTTCAAGATCGACGGACCCTCGGTCGTCGTCCGCACGCTGCAGGCCCTGGCCCGCCGCGGCGACGTCGAGCCGGGCGTCGTCCAGCAGGCCATCGACAAGTACCGGCTGAACGACGTGACCGCCGGCACCAGCGGCAACGCCGGCGGGGAGAGCTGACCGGCCCCGTGAGCGCCGAGCGGGTTCCGAGCTCGCCCATGGAGCCGTCCGCAGCCACGAAAGAGCGCACGCTCGCGTGGCTGCGGACGGTCTCGGGCGAACTCTCGACCAAGACCATCAAGCGACTGGAAGAGACGCTGCCCTGGTACGGCGACATGCCCCCGGGGCGGCGCTCGGCCGTGGGTCTCGTCGCCCAGGCGGGCATCACGTCGTTCATCAGCTGGTTCGACGACCCTCGATCCACCCCGTGGATCGCGGCGGACGTCTTCGGGGCCGCGCCCCGCGAGCTGCTTCGCTCGATCAGCCTCCAGCAGACGCTGCAGCTCATCCGCGTCACCGTCGAGGTCGTCGAAGAACGGGTGAAAGACGGCGACGACTCGCTGCGCGAGGCCATCCTGCTCTACTCGCGCGAGATCGCCTTCGCCTCGGCCGACGTCTACGCGCGTGCCGCCGAGGCGCGCGGTCTCTGGGACGCCCGTCTCGAGGCGCTGGTCGTCGACTCCATCCTCAGCGGCGAGTACGACGACGAGCTGCCCAGCCGCATCGCCGCGCTCGGGTGGCACGGGCACGGCGAGGTGTCCGTCCTCGTCGGGACGACGCCGCGGATGCTCGACGTCGACATGCTCCGCCGCACGGCGCGCCACCTGGCCGCCGACGTGCTCATCGGCGTCCAGGGTCGACGACTCGTGCTGGTGATCGGCCGAGCCGAAGAGACCCTCGACGAGAACGGCACCCCGACCTCCACCAGCCGACCCTCGTTCACCGACATCGCGAAGGCCCTCGAGCCCGGCTTCGGCGACGGTCACCTCGTGCTCGGACACGAGGTGCCCAGCCTCGTCGACGCCTCGAAGAGCGCCAAGACCGCGTTGGCCGGCTTCTCGGTGGCCCGGTCGTGGCGGAACGCCCCCCGCCCCGCACTCGCCGACGACCTCCTGCCCGAACGCGCCCTCGCCGGCGACCCCGTCGCCCGCTCGACACTCGTCAACCGCGTGTACAAGCCGCTGAAGAACCATTCGACCGAGCTCCTGACCACGCTCTGGTGCTACCTCGACAACGGGCGGTCACTCGAGGCGACCGCTCGCGAGCTCTTCGTGCACCCGAACACCGTCCGATACCGCCTCAAGCGGGTCTCCGACGTCATCGGCTGGGACGCCACCGGCGCCCGTGAGGCGCTCATCCTGCAATCGGCGCTCATCCTGGGGTCGATAGCCGACCACGACGGGCAGGCGGGGCGGCGTCGCTGAGGCCGACCCGCGCCTCCTCGGCAGTCGTCCTGGCGAGAAGCGACAAGCCCCGCCCCGATCTTTGGTCGAGTTGCTACACCTGCGAGGCCCCTCGGGGCGGCATGATGGATCAGTGATCGTTGTCGTTGCGCCCGGCCAGGGCTCCCAGAAACCCGGATTCCTCGAACCGTGGCTCGCCGACCCGCAGCTCGCCGAGCTGCTCGGCAGCCTGTCGGCCGCCGCCGACGTCGACCTCGTCGCCCACGGCACGACCTCCGACGCCGACACCATCCGCGACACCGCGGTGGCGCAGCCCCTCATCGTCGCCGCGGGCATCCTCACGGCCCGCGCCCTCTTCGACCGCGTCGACCGCGCACGCGTGGCCGGTGTCGCCGGGCACTCCGTCGGCGAGTTCACCGCCGCCGCGGTCTCGGGGGTCCTCACCGACACCGACGCCGTCGCCCTCGTCGCCGAACGGGGCCGGGCCATGGCCGAAGCCGCCACGCAGGCCGAGACCGGCATGAGCGCCGTCCTCGGCGGAGACCAGGCCGAACTGCTCGCCCGCCTCGACGAGCTCGGACTCGAGCCGGCCAACTACAACGGCGGCGGTCAGATCGTCGTCGCCGGCGAGCTCACCTCCCTCGCTGCCCTGGCCGAGCAGCCGCCCGCCAAGGCGCGCGTCATCCCCCTGCAGGTCGCCGGTGCGTTCCACACCCGTCACATGCAGCCCGCCGTCGAGCGACTCCGCACTGCGGCCTCCGCCGTGACCACGGCCGACCCCGATCTGACGCTCTGGACGAACCACGACGGCAGCGTCGTCACCGAGGGCGCACGATTCGTGGACCTCATGGTCGGTCAGGTGTCGTCGCCCGTCCGCTGGGACGCCACGATGGAGTCGTTCTCCGCCGCCGGAATCACGGGCCTGATCGAGCTGGCACCCGCCGGCGCCCTGACCGGACTCGCCAAGCGCGCGCTGAGGGGCGTCCCCTCCGTCGCCATCACGACACCCGACGACCTCCAGGCCGCCGTCGACCTCATCGAGGGAGCAGCATGACCACCCCCCAGCTCAGCCAGAACACCGGCGCGCAGTTCACCCGCATCTACGCCATCGGCGCCGCCCGCGGTGAGAACGTCGTGCCGAACGCCGACATCGTCGAGCCGATCAACTCGTCCGACGAGTGGATCCAGCAGCGCACCGGCGTCGTCACCCGCCGTCGGGCCGGCAAGGACGTCAAGGTCGTCGACCTCGCCGAGACCGCCGCGAAGGAGGCGATCGAGAAGTCGGGCATCCGCCCCGACCAGATCGGCGCCGTCCTCGTCTCCACCATCGGCGGCGGCGTGGCCACCCCGTCGGTCGCGTCGCTGCTCGCCGAGCGCGTCGGGGCCAACCCCGCGGCGGCCTACGACATCTCCGCCGCATGCGCCGGCTACACCTACGGCATCGCGCAGGCCGACTCGTTCGTGAAGTCGGGTCTCGCCGAGTACGTGCTCGTGGTCGGCGCCGAGAAACTCAGCGACGTCATCGACCCGACCGACCGCACGATCTCGTTCCTCCTCGCCGACGGCGCGGGCGCGGCGATCGTCGGCCCCGCCGAATCAGCCGGGATCGGGCCGACCGTCTGGGGCTCCGACGGCTCCAAGTGGGACGCCATCGGCATGACGAACACGATGGTCGAGTACCGCGAGGGCAACGGCGACGTGCCGTGGCCCACCCTGCGCCAGGAGGGCCAGACCGTGTTCCGCTGGGCCGTCTGGGAGATGGTCAAGGTCGCGAAGCTCGCCCTCGAGCGCGCCGGCGTGACCTCCGACCAGCTGGCCGCGTTCGTGCCCCACCAGGCGAACATGCGCATCATCGACGAGTTCGCGAAGCAGCTCGGTCTGCCCGAGTCGGTCGTCATCGGCCGAGACATCGCGACGATGGGCAACACATCGGCCGCGAGCATCCCGCTGGCGACCCACCGCCTCCTCGACGAGCACCCCGAGCTCAGCGGCGGTCTCGCCCTGCAGATCGGCTTCGGCGCGGGCCTCGTCTTCGGCGCCCAGGTCGTCGTGCTCCCGTAGCGCGCCGCGCCTCCCCCCGCTTTCCGCCTGTATAGGCTTTACCCCGGTCAACCGACACCCCACAAGGAGAACAACACCATGGCACTGTCCACCGAAGAAGTCCTCGCCGGCCTGGCCGAGCTCATCAACGACGAGACCGGCATCGCGACCGACACGGTCGAGATGGGCAAGTCGTTCACCGACGACCTCGACATCGACTCGATCTCGATGATGACCATCGTCGTCAACGCCGAAGAGAAGTTCGACGTCAAGATCCCCGACGAAGAGGTCAAGAACCTCAAGACCGTCGGCGACGCCGTCACCTTCATCACCAAGGCACAGGACTAGACGTCAGCGGCCCGGTCGTTCCCTCCCGGGACCGACCGGGCGCCCACGTCGACGGGACCGCCCGTCAGGCAGGCCGCACGCCCGTCCCGGGCAGTCCCTTCAGGAGAACAGTCATGACCAAGAAGATCGTCGTCACCGGCCTCGGTGCCACCACCCCCCTCGGCGGCACCGCCACCGAGAGCTGGCAGAACCTGCTGGCCGGCCAGTCGGGCATCACCACCCTCGAGCAGGAGTGGGTCGCCAAGTACGAGCTGCCCGTCACCTTCGCCGGGCAGGCCCGCGTGCCGTCCGCCGACGTGCTCGACCGTCGCGAGACCAAGCGCCTCGACCCCTCCAGCCAGTTCGCCCTCACCGCGGCGCGCGAGGCCTGGGCCGACGCCGGTTCGCCCGAGGTCGTCCCCGAGCGGTTCATCGTCGACTGGGCCACCGGCATCGGCGGCGTCTGGACCCTCCTCGACGGCTGGGACACCCTCCGCGAGAAGGGGCCCCGCCGCGTCCTCCCGATGACCGTCCCCATGCTCATGCCGAACGGCCCCGCCGCCGCGATCTCGATGACGCTCGGAGCCCGCGCCGGCGCCCGTACGGTCGTCTCGGCCTGCGCCTCCAGCACCGAGTCCATCGCGATGGCCTACGAGCACCTCCAGTCCGGTCTCGCCGACATCGCCATCGCCGGCGGCTCCGAGGCGGCCATCCACCCGATGCCGCTCGCATCGTTCGCCGCCATGCAGGCGCTGTCTAAGCGCAACGACGACCCGGCCACCGCCTCCCGGCCGTACGACGTGACCCGTGACGGCTTCGTCCTCGCCGAAGGAGGCGCGGCGCTCGTCCTCGAGACGGAGGAGCACGCGCTCGCCCGCGGCGCCCGCATCTACGCCGAGCTGATCGGCGGCGCAGTCACCAGCGACTCATACCACATCACCGCGCCCGACCCCGAGGGCAACGGGGCCGCCCGAGCCGTCATCACCACCCTCGAGAACGCTGGCGTCGACCGTGACCAGGTCGTGCACGTCAACGCCCACGCGACGAGCACCCCGGTGGGCGACATCGCCGAGTACCACGCCATCAAGCGCGTCTTCGGCGAGCACACCCCGAAGCTGATCGTCTCGGCGACGAAGGCGGCCACCGGGCACCTGCTCGGCGGCGCCGGCGGCATCGAGGCCCTCTTCACCGTGAAGGCCCTGCACGAGCGCCTCGCTCCCCCGACGATCAACGTCACCCAGATGGACGACGAGATCGACATGGACGTCGTGGTCGGCGAGCCTCGTGCGCTGCCCGACGGCGAGATCGTCGCGCTGAGCAACTCGTTCGGCTTCGGCGGCCACAACGCCGTCATCGGGTTCCGTTCGGTCTGAACCATCGAAGGAGGCGCGGGTCGTGACGATCACGACCCGCGCCTCCTTCGTGCGCCGCGACCGCACCGACCGCCGCGCGCTCGGGTCAGCCGACCTTGTGCAGCCAGACGACGGGGTTGCCCTCGCCGCTGTAGCGGAACGGCTCGAGTTCGTCGTCCCACGCCTGACCGAGGGCGAGACGGAGCTCGCGGTGCAGCTCGAGGGCGTTCGATCCGGCGACCTCCATCGCGTAGCGGACGCGGTCTTCCGGGATGACGGTGTTGCCCGCGGTGTCGGTCTGGGCGAAGAAGATGCCGAGATCGGGCGTGTGCATCCACCGACCGCCGTCGTGCTGCGAATCGGGGTCTTCGGTCACCTCGTAGCGGAGATGCTCCCAGCCGCGGAGGGCCGAGGCGATGCGGGCACCGGCACCGTCGTCGCCCTGCCACGAGAACTCCGTGCGCTGCGAACCGCCGAGCACGGGCTGGTCGACCCACGCGAAGTTGACGGCGTGCCCGAGGGCACGACCGACCGCCCACTCGACGTGTGGGCACAGTGCACGAGGGGACGAGTGCACGTAGAGCACTCCCCGAGTCATTGCAGCAGCCACGATTACTCCATTCGGTTAGGTGCGACTTCCCCATCGACCTGGTGAACGAGCGAAACGGTGGCTTCTCGTGCTGTATGAGATTGTGTGGGCGGACTGGTCCGCTCGCTGAATCATCGCAGACGGATGCACGGGATCACAACTGTGTAACTCCTGCCAGTTCGCCCTGGCGCCCCTACTTGGCCTGCGAGTAGTCGTCGACGACCGCGATCGTCACCGGGAACCGCACGGGCGCCTGCCCGAAGAGCAGCCGACCGGCGGCGGCGGCGCTCCGCTCGACGATCGCCACGACCTCGTCGGCGACCTCGGCCGGCGAATGGACGACGATCTCGTCGTGGAGGAAGAACACCAGGTGCGGCGCCCCGTCACCGACCCCTGCGAACCGCGAGTGCAGCTCGGCGCGCGTGGCGCCCATCCAGCAGAGCGCCCACTCGGCCGCCGTGCCCTGCACCACGAAGTTGCGCGTGAAGCGACCCCAGGCCCGGGCGTCACGACCCACCGGGCCCCGGTCCATCTCCGGAGGGAGGTCTGCAGCGACATCGTCGCCCGGCCGCGGCGAGCTGCGCCCGAGCAGGGTGCTGACGACCCCGCCCGCCTCGCCCGCCCGGGCGGCGGCCTCGACGTACTCCATGGCCCGCGGGAACCGCCGGGCGAGTCGGGGAACGAGCCGACCGCTCTCGCCCTGCGTCGCGCCGTACATCGCCCCGAGCATCGCGACCTTCGCCTCGGCACGCGAGGCCACCGCGCCGCTGGACACGATGCCCTCGTACAGGTCTCCGTCGCCGGCCGCCGCCATCGCGGCGTCGCGCGAGAGCCCCGTGAGGATGCGGGGCTCGAGCTGAGAGGCGTCCGCCACGACGAGCTTCCAGCCCGGGTCGGCCACGACGGCCGCGCGGACGGCCTTCGGCAGCTGCAGCGCGCCTCCCCCGCTCGTCGCCCACCGGCCCGTGACGACCCCGCCGGGCACGTAGTCGGGTCGGAACCGGCCCTGCCGCACCCAGGCGTCGACCCAGGCCCAGCCGTTGGCGACAAGGAGGCGCTGTCGGCGCTTGTAGCGCAGAAGCGGCTCGACGACCGGGTGCTCGTGCCGCTGGATCTCCCACTTGCTCGTCGACGCGACGGGCAGCCCCGCCCGGTTGAGCGCCTTGAGCAGTTCGGCGGGCGAGTCGGGGTTGAGGTCGGGGGCGGCGAGGGCCCCGCGGATCTCGACGACGTCGGCGGCCATCGCGGACGGCCGGTCTCCGGCGCGCGCGGGCCGGGGCCCCAGCGCCTCGGTCAGCAGGCGGTCGTGCACCCGAGCCGACCACGGGATGCCGCGGTGGTGCATCTCGCAGGCGACGAGGGCACCGGTGGACTCGGCGGTCGTCAGCAGCTCGAGCCCCTCGCGGTGAGCGCTCGACTCCACCGCGCGACGCTGACGCAGGAACTCGCCCAGCGGATCGGGCAGCGACTCGGGCACGACGTCGAACAAGCCGTCGCCCTGCGTCAGCTCGGCCTGAGGGCCGTCGTACGGCCCGGGCGGGGCCCCGTGCAGCTCGCCGCCCGTCGTCGCGGCCGAGCGCCGCAGGATCGCGTGGCAGAGCCGCAGGTCGACGCAGCGGGCCACGCGGACACCGAGGCCCAGGAGGCGCGGGTACCAGCTGCGGGTGTCGTCCCAGACCCAGCGCGGGGACTCCTCCACCTCGCGCGTGGCGACGGCCATCCCCAGCTCGCTCTCGGCGACCACGATCGGTGCCGCGGCCACCGGGGCCCTGTCGGAGGCGTAACGGTCGACGGGCGTGAACTCGACTCGACCGTCGGGCAGACGACGGAGCACGATGAACACGATGTCGATCATGCCACCGGCCACCGACGTCGGAGAGGGCGACCCGGGTGTCTGCGACGTCATCCCCCCGCGGGCGTCAGTGGAGGAGCGCGCCCGACCGGTCGAGCACGTTCTTCTCCCCCGCCTCCACCCGGACGCGCAGACGGTTCTGCGCGGGCGGGATGGGGCAGTTGAACTGGTACGAGAACGCGCAGGGCGGCAGGACCGCGCGGTTGAAGTCCAGGAGTATCGTGCCGTCGGGTGACGGGGTCGGGAACAGGAAGCGCCCGACCGAGTACGTGGTGTCGCCCGTCGTGCCGTCCGCGAAGACGAGCTGGAGGCGATCGCGGTCGCCGCTGGGGAACGCCGCCAGTTCGTAGTCGACGTCGTCGCGGCGGAATCGGATGAGTCCCGGGAGCGGCTTCGGCCGACTGAGGTCGAGGTCCTTCTGGTGCCGGATGTCGATCTCGGTGCCGGGCTCGGTCGTGACGAACTCCGCGGTCACCACCCACGACGGGTCGTAGGGGTAGGCGTCGATCGACCCGAAGGCCGTGGCCGCGTCGGAGCGGGAGTCCCACACCCGGAGGGCGTACGACGATCCGTCGTCGTTCGCGATCACCGTGCCCGTCGCACCATCCGCGAACGACACCCGGCCCGGCGTCATCGCGTCGTCCCCCGCGACCAGGGCCGTGCCGTCGACGAGCACGTCGTCGACGGTCACCCCGTCGGCGGCGCGGGCCGTGACCGTCAGCCCCGAGACGCCCGCCGGCGTGGGAGCCCAGACCCCGGCGACCCCCCAGATCGGCTGCTCACCGTCGACCCACTGGGTGTTCACCAGAGCCAGCGGCCCGGTCGGCGACGTCACCCGGGCGCGGCGCAGGGCGTGGAACCTCGTCGACTCGACCGACGGCGACGCGCCCGTCTCATGTCCTGGTGATGCGCTGCTCATGATCGTTCCTCTCGTCTGCGGGTCCAACACGGCGCACCGTGCGGGCATGCCCGCTCAGAGCGGATCGTCGCCGGCGAGTCGGCTCAGCTGCTGCTCGAAGGGCACGACGTCGGCGAACGGGTCGCCGCGCTCGGTCGAGCGCATCGCGACGAGGTCGGCGAACTCGCCGGCGGCGCGGCTCATCCGCTCGGGCAGCCCCGTCGTCGTCTCGTCGCCGGCACCCCAGTCCTCGGACGCCGCGAACACCGACGTCGGAACGACCACGGACCTCAGGTACGAGAAGAGCGGCCGGAGCGCATGATCCAGCACGAGCGAGTGCCGGGCCGTGCCCGCGGTCGCCCCGACGAGGACCGGCGTGCCGGCCAGCGCCTCCTTGTCGATCACGTCGAAGAACGACTTGAAGAGTCCGCTGTACGACGCGGTGAACACCGGGGTCACCGCGATGAGGCCGTCCGCCCGGGTGACCCGGTCGATCACGCCGGCCAGCGCCTCCGAGGCGAACCCCGTCAGCATCGCGTCGGTGATCTCGTGCGCGAGGTCCCTCAGCTCGACCACCTCGAACTCGGCGGGGACGCCCGACTCGAGCATCGACCGGGCGGTCGCCTCGGCGAGACGGTCCGCCAGGAGGCGCGTGGAGGAGGGCTGACCCAGCCCCGCGGAGACGACGACGATGCTCTTGGATGCCATGGTGCGCCTCCTCGGCTCAGCGGGTGGCGACGGCCGGAGCCGCCGCGACGTCGACCGACCCGTCGGCACGTGCCAGCCGGGCGGCGTGGGTCGGTGCGTCGGGCACGTGCTCGGGGCGGTTCGTCGCGAACTCGCGCCGCAGCACCGGGACGACCTCCTCGCCGAGGATGTCCAGCTGATCGAGCACCGTCTGCAGGGGCAGCCCCGCGTGGTCGATCAGGAACAGCTGGCGCTGGTAGTCGCCCACGTAGTCGCGGAAGCCGAGTGTCTTGTCGATGACCTCCTGCGGGCTGCCGACCGTGAGGGGGGTCTGACTCGTGAAGTCCTCGAGGCTCGGACCGTGGCCGTAGACCGGCGCCTCGTCGAAGTACGGACGGAAGGCGCGGACGGCGTCCTGCGAGTTCTTCGCCAGGAAGACCTGGCCGCCCAGGCCGACGATCGCCTGGTCGGCACGACCGTGACCGTGGTGCTCGTAGCGCGAGCGGTAGAGCTCGACCATCTGCTTCGTGTGCGAGGCCGGCCAGAAGATGTGGTTGGCGAAGAACCCGTCGCCGTAGTACGCGGCCTGCTCGGCGATCTCGGGGCTGCGGATCGACCCGTGCCAGACGAAGGGCGGCACGCCGTCGAGCGGGCGCGGCGTCGACGTGAAGCTCTGCAGCGGTGTGCGGAAATGGCCCTTCCAGTCGACGACGTCCTCGCGCCACAGGCGGTGCAGCAGCGCGTAGTTCTCGATGGCGAGGTTGATGCCCTGGCGGATGTCCTTGCCGAACCAGGGGTAGACGGGGCCCGTGTTGCCGCGACCCAGCGTCAGGTCGACGCGGCCGCCGGCGAGGTGCTGGAGCAGCGCGAAGTCCTCGGCGATCTTGACCGGGTCGTTCGTCGTGATCAGCGTCGTCGCGGTGCTGAGGATGATCCGCTCGGTCTGCGCCGCGATGTAGGCGAGCAGCGTCGTGGGGCTCGAGTTGACGAAGGGCGGGTTGTGGTGCTCGCCGGCGGCGTAGACGTCGAGGCCGACCTCTTCGGCCTTCTTGGCGATCGCGACCATCGCGAGCAGGCGCTCGTGCTCGGTGGGCGTGCGGCCCGTGGTGGGATCTGGCGTGATGTCTCCGACGGAGAAGATTCCGAACTGCATGCGGACCACCTTACCTGTTGTTCATGCGTATGTATGCAGTTGGGGGAACGGCGGGGCGCGGTGGAACATTCCCGCGGGTGCGTCGGCTGCGCTCCGGGTCGGCAACTCCTCACCTGTGCGCGCGGGCGGGGCTGGGCGGCCTGTGCTGGCCTGGTGCGCGGCACGGAAGAGGAGTTGCCGACCGGGACGGGCCGAGGGCTCGGGCTGCGCGGGAGGAAGAGTCGCCGACGCGCCGGGCCGCGGGCCTGCGCGTTCGGGAGGAGGAGCACTCACGCGCCGGGTCGGGAACTCCTCGCCTGTGCGCGCGGGCGGGCTGGGCGGCCTGCGCTGGCGTGGCGCGCGGCACGGAGGAGGAGTTGCCGACGCGCCGGGCCGACGGACTGCGCCAGGCGGGACAGGGAGGAGGAGTCGCCGATGCGCCCGGTCGCGGGGCCGCGCCGTCGGGAACTCCTGCCCCGTGCCGAGGCAGGGGTCGGGACCCGAGCGGATACGGCGCCACGCGGCAAAGAGGAGGAGTTACCGACCCCAGCACGGCTGCGAGCAAGCGGGAGCGGGACGGGACACAGCTTGGACGGGCCCGACCGCGGGAGGGCGGGCCGGCGGGCCGGGCCGGCGCGGGCGCAGGCGCGGGCTGGCGCGGGCGCAGGCGCGGGC